>JAHFQC010000071.1:0-25560 GCA_023259375.1 Alphaproteobacteria bacterium | reverse complement strand
CGGTGTTGAGCACGGGCTGGGCGTCGTGATCGGAGCAGAGCACGACCATCAGATTGGAGACCATCGTCGCTTTGCGCTCGTCGTCGAGCTCGACCACGTGGCGCTCGCTGAGCTGGGTCAGCGCCAGTTCCACCATGCCGACGGCGCCTTCAACGATCAGCTTGCGGGCTTCGAGAATGGCCTGGGCCTGCTGGCGGCGCAGCATCGCGCCGGCGATTTCGGGCGCATAAGCGAGGTGGGAGATGCGGGCATCATCGATGGTGAGGCCGGCAACGCCGACGCGCTCCTGCAGTTCGGCCCTGAGGATTTCGGCAACGTGATCGCCCGAGGCGCGCAAGGTCGGCTGATCGCCTTCGGGATGATCGTAGGAGAATTTCGACGCCACGACGCGCAAACCGGTTTCGATCTGGATGTTGGCGAAATCGGTATAGCGGTCGACGTCGAACACGGCACGGGCGGTATCGTCCACCCGCCAGACCACATTGGCGGCGATCTCGATCGGATTGCCGCGGTTGTCGTTCACCTTGAGCTTTTCGCTGGTGACGTTGCGGGCGCGCACCGAGATGATCTTGCGGCCGATCCAGAACGGCACCCAGCGCAAGCCCTGGCCGCGGTCGGTCGAAAGATACTTGCCGAACAGCGTGAGCACCGCCGCCGTGTTCGGCTGCAGCGTGTAGAAGCCCGCCGCCACAAGAACGGACGCGACCAGGGTCACGGCGCCGAGCGGTGTTTCCAGCACGAACAGTGCGATCGACACGACCAACAGAACGAGTGCGACCAATACCAGCGGCCAACCGTTGGTGCCGCCGCCGCGCTTCTCGACGGATCTTTGGATTGCGTCTGCCATGGAACTGCCCTCTGAGATCATGACGATAGCAAAGTGATATCACTTTTGGGAGGGGTGGGCAAGAAGGGAGTATATAGCCCAGTAACAGCAGATTTATGCACGCGGAGACGCGGATGCGCGGAGTGGAGGATCGTTCGGGCAGAGCCACTGCTTTTCTTTCCTCCCCCGCTGTTTCAACAAAGTGCGGCTCACTCGCTTTGACACCGCGGGGGAGGAAAGAGGAACGATGATCCCGTGCACGACCGCTTGCTCGGCCGGGGATGACAGATCGCTTATTTCGTCAGCTCTGGCAGTTCGATCAGGGCGATGCGGGTGTTTTCGCCGGTGCCGACGGTCGCCACCAGATGGCGCATGTCGCTGGCGAAGACCGGATGGTTAGCATTGAAAAGGTAATCGGTGACCTGCACCAGACCGGAGCCGTCGGGGCGGATCAGGAAAACGGCATAGCGTCCGTCCGGACTGCCGCGATCGGATTCGAAGGCGATCCATTTGCCGTCCGGCGACCACACCGGGGCGCGGCCCGACATCTGTTCGCGCTCAAGCGGATGCACCGCGCCGCCGTTCCACAGCCACAGCGAATTGCCGTCCTGATAGGACGAACCTGTGCCCGCCTTCTGGCCGGCGAATACGATCTGGCGGCTATCGGGAGACAGGCTCGCCATGCCGGGCAGGACTTTGGTGGGCTCGGTGAGTGCCTCGATCTTGCCGGTGACGAGATTGGCGCGGCGGATCAGGTCATTCTGGCTGTCGAGCATGATCAGGCTTTTGCCGTCGGCGCTCCAGTCGGGATAGAGCAGGTGCAGCGAAACGCCGTCGCCGTAGAGAATGTTCGCGCCGGCCCCGTTGGGCTTGATCGTCCAGATCTGGTCGCGGCCATCGGCGGTGGTGGCGGTGAAGGCGATGACATCGCCCGCCGGCGACCAGCTTGGCCGCGTCGCCGACACCGGCAGCGGGCTTCGCGCCAGCGGCGTCGCCTGACCGCCCGCGGCGGGCATCTTATAGAGTTCCCAATTCTTCGCATCGGTCTTTCGTGCAAAGACGATCGTCTTGCCGTCCGGCGAGACGGTCGGCCAGTAATCGGTACCGGAATTGGTGAGGACCTGGACGGCGGTGCCCTCCAGAACCTGCCAGGTGCGCGGCGCGTGTGTCGCCGGCGTTTCGAGGCGGGCCGCCGTAGCGGCATCGATGCGCATGGCGGGCGCTTCGCGTCCGTTCTGATGCACGATGAGACCGGTAACCGCGTTGTCGGGGCCCATGGCGAAGGTGATGTGCGCGGCGGTGCCCTTGAGCGCAAAACCGCCCTCGGACCGGGCGGTGAGATCCATCTTGGGCTGGCGGGTCAGGTGGACGACGAGATGATCGTCCTCGCGGCTGATGGTTGCCACCAGACTGGGCGCGAGTTCGTAATACCCGGTGTAGCGGTCGAGCGCCGACTCCGCCCCAAACGCGCGCGGCATCGCAATAAGGAGCCCAGCCGCAAACAGAGCGGCGGCAGCGCGTTTCATTGGACCCCCGCCCCCTGCTGTCGTGCGACGCGGCAATCTACACCTCGGATAAAACCGGCACAAACCTGTACCCCCGTCCGGATGTTGCACAGCCGCGCCAGCGTCCGCAAAAAACGCCGGCGACGGGAAAATGGGTCATGCGCGCGATGGTTGCCGGAATCCCGGCGGCGGCCGCCTTTGATGTCCGCAATTTCATCGGAACGCGACGATGTGCAGCCGCAGCATAATTGTTTCCGTGACACGCGGCGCCTAAGTTCCCCGCGTTTTCGGGAGTATGGGCAGTGAATTCGTTGGTCCGGAAGTGCGTGGTGCTGGGCGGTGCGGTGTTACTGGCCGGCTGCGGCGGAGTTTCCGAGACCAGCGCGCCGCCCCCGGCCCTTACCCCGCCACCCGCATCGCCGCCGCCGCCGGTCTCGACCGTGGCCGCGACCCTTAACGTGCCGCTCAGCGACCTCGCGCGCCTCGTTAACGAGAAGACGCCGCAGCGCTTTGCCGATCTCAAGAACCAGAAGCTCAAGTGCGGCATCGGCGACTGCAATACGACGCTGTCCGCGACCCGGACCGGTCCCATTGTTGTTACCAACCGCGGCACGGCGCTAGCGCTGACGGTGCCGTTCGCGCTCAACGCCGATCTGGCGCTGCCCGGCGTGCTCTCGGCTGTGCATACCGGCATCAATGCGGCGGGGCAGTTGAACGCCGTGACCGGATTAGGGTTCGGCCCCGACTGGCAGGTGCGGCCCAACCTCGGTGGCTCAGTGCAGTTCGCCAACGGCCGCGTCAAACTCGGCGCCCTCAATACCGATTTCACTACCATCTGGAATCTCAATCCGGAACTGTTGTCGAAGCCGCTGCTCGGCGTGCTCGACAAGGAAGTCGGCGCCGCGGTGGTGGTGCGTGAGCCGGTCGCTAAACTGTGGGCGGGCGTGTTCGCGCCGATCAAGCTCAACACGACGCCGACCACTTGGCTGGTGCTGCAGCCGGAACGCATCCGCGTCGGTCTGCCGGCGGTGCAGGGCAATGTTCTGACCATGGGCCTCGGCGTCGACGTGCGCGCCCGGCTGGTGGCGTCCGACGAAAAGCCTGCGATGACTCCGACGGCACTGCCGCCGCCAGCGCCGGTCAACGGACCGACCAATCATTTCGCGGTCAGCGTGCCGGTGACGCTGCCGTATGCCGAAGCTTCGCGGCTGGCGCTCGACGTGTTGAAGAAAAATCCGCCGCGCTCGGGCACCCACACCATCAACGTCTCCAAACTCGAGATTATTCCGAGCGGCCAGGACGTGGTGATCGCCGCCAGCTTCTGCATCGCCGAGAAATACGATCCCACCGAATTTATGACGGGCTGCGGTTCGGGCTATCTGCGCGGCGTGCCGCAATACGACGCCAAGAGCCAGACCATTAAGGTCGTCAACGTCAAGTACGACGTCCTGACCCAGAACTTCATGCTTTCCGTGATGCGCGGCCTCGCCGGCGACGATCTCGGCAAGGCGATGGAAAAGGCGTTGCAGTTCAAGGTCGGCGACCAGATCGCCAAAGTGCAGTCGCAGGTCGCCTCGTCGCTGTCGCATCCGCAAGGCAGCGTGGTGAGCGTGTCGGGGCAGGTCAAATCGTTCAGCACCCCGACCCTGTCCTGGACCCGCGACGGCTTCGTCACCACCTTCGCAGCCGAAGGCAGCGTCAAGGCGGACCTGCACCTGTAGGTCGGCAATTCGTGCAAGCGCCTTACGCCGCGAAGGTGGCTTCGCGCTTTTCGCCGCCGCGCTTGTCGGTGAGGGTGATGGTCACGCCGCACTGGAAGAACTCGAACTTGCGCAGGCGCTGTTCCAGCCGGGCGAAGTCGTACGTCGTGGTGGCGAAGAAGCGCGGGGAGGGGATGAAGGCGATCTCGGTGCCGCGCCGCGGCAGGCCTTTGTAGTTCCCCGCCGCGCCGGTACATTGCAGGCGGTGGACGAAGGCGCCGAGATAGAAGCGCATGGCGTATTCGAGGCTGCCGCGCCAGATGCGGACCGCGAACTCCTCCGACAAGGCGTTGACCACGGGCAGGCCGACCCCGGTGAGGTCCTCGGACCGGTTGGGGTGGACCTTCAAATCGGCGCCACTGCCAAGCTGGGTCACCAGGAGTTCGGCCAGCGGCACGTTCCAGTCCGGATCGGTGTCGATCGGCATCCCGGCGCCATTGTCGCGCACGGCCACCACGTCGCCGTCGTAGAGGGTCACGTCGATGCGGTCGCAGGGCGGCGCCTCGGCCATGGCGTTGGCCACCAACTCGGCCACCAGATTGTCGAGGCCGGTGCCGTCGGTGGTGCTGCCGACGTACATGCCCGGCCGGAGCTGTACCTGTTCCAGTCCCATCGTCCCCCCTTAAGTGACCACCTTAACGTGATTGGGCGGCGACCGCGATTACCCCCACCCCCTCGGGGATGAAACGAAGTTGGGGATTGACTCGTCAGATGTGAACATAATAAGAACTTACGCAAGGTTCCCGCAAGCGGAACCGGATGATACGCGCTAGGCTCTCCTTCGCACGTCCGGAAAGGAAGTAACCATGGCAGGCAGCGTGAATAAGGTAATTTTGGTCGGTAACCTCGGGCGTGACCCCGAAGTGCGGCGGATGACGTCGGGTGAACCGATCGTGAACCTGTCGGTGGCAACGTCGGAATCCTGGCGTGACAAGTCCTCGGGCGAGCGCAAGGAAAAGACCGAGTGGCATCGCGTGGTGATCTTCAACGAAAACCTCGCCAAGATCGCCGAGCAGTACCTGCGCAAGGGCTCCAAGGTCTATCTCGAAGGCCAGCTCGCCACCCGCAAATGGACCGACAAGGACGGCGTGGAGAAGTACTCCACCGAGGTTGTGCTGAACCGCTTCCGTGGTGAGCTGCAGCTGCTGGATTCTCGCGGCGAGGGCGCCGGCTCGTTCGGTGGCGGCGGCGGCCAGGGCCGTGTCTCTTCCGGCGGCGGCGACGCCCCGCAGAGCTTCGACCGTCCCGAGATGGACGACGAAATTCCGTTCTAGGTCTCGACAACGGCACGATGGTGCCGATTGGGCTGAACACAAAACGCGGAGTCGGGAATATCTCGGCTCCGCGTTTGCGTTTGAGAAATGCCAGCACCTGGATCCCCTTTCCCTTCGCGCCGAATACGCTGGCGCTATCGGCCGCGGCTTCGGCCGGGGATGACAGGGAGGGGTGGCAGATACAGCCTTATTCCGCCTTGGCCTTCAGCGGCTGGACGTTGGTCTTGCCGTATTCGGGCTGGAGGCGGCCGGCGATGTAGGCGCCGGACTGGATCGCGATATCCTGGTGCATGATATCGCCTTCCATATGCGCCGAACTCGTCAGCACGACTTTGCGCGCCTCGATCTTGCCCTCGATCGTGCCCGACAACTCGACTTCCTCGCCCGACACCGTGCCGTTGACCTTGGCGCCGGCGCCGACCCGCACCATCGCGGCGCGGACATCGCCGTTCACTTCACCTTCGATCTGGATGTCTTCCGAGCTTTCGAGTTGGCCGGTGATCTTGAGGGCGCGGCTGATGACCGACACCCCGCGCTGGGCGGTTGCGGCCGCGATCGGTTGGGCCGAGGCAAGCGGGCGCTTGACCGGTTCGGCAGCCGCCTGCGGCGCCGGGGCTGGTTCGGTGCGCTCGGCGGGCTTGGGAGCGGGTGCGGGCGGGGTTTCCGGGCCCTTTTCGTTGCGGGTAAACATGCTCGTCATGGCCGTGTCTCCGGTAGTTGGGTGAGAGTCTCGAAGTAGCTGGGCGGCCGCCACGGCATCCTGCCGTCGACCCGGGCACCGCGTGCCACCGATACGGTGTTGTGGAAAATCTTTCCCGTGATATTTGCGGAACTTTCCACCGTCACGGAGAGGGCGAAGATGCGGCCGTTGAACCGCCCTTCGACATGCACCTCGTTGGCAACGACATCGCCGTCGACGAAGGACTCCGGCGACAGCATCACGCGGTTGGCATTGATGCGGCCTGTCACGGTTCCGTCGACAAAGAGGTCTCCGTCGATATCGAGCACGCCCGTAACCTTCAGCCCCCGTCCCACATGCGACGGCGGCTGTTCAAGGGAATCAGCAGTCTTACGCGTCTGGGCGAACATGAATCCGTTCCTGTTCGGCCCCCTCTCATCGAATTAAGCCTGCATCCGGAACGCATCGCAAGCGCGGCGACGACGATTGACGAAATTGATCACATCGTCATCGCAGCAGTTGAATGTTAGTCCCAGAAACAGATCGCGACGGCTTCGCCGCAAGCGGTGCCGTGAAGCCCCGGCACGGGGGCTTGCGAGAGGGCAGAATCACGCTTTGCACCGCGGTGGCGCGGGGCGCTGATCGATGCCTTTCGTTGGCTCAAATTTCTCGATATTTTCCATTTAAATTCAATTACTTGCGGGAGAGGTTCGAGGCGCATCTTTCACTGGCAGAACCGGCCTGCAAAGTGCTAGGAACTACGGTCGATTTGCCGCCCCGGGGAGCGCTGTGTCCGGGGGCGAAATTTCGGCGGGTGGGGCGACGCGCTCCACCGCACATGCGCCTGTGAAGGATCCGTTTTTTTGAGCGATACCCCTGTTCCCACGCCGCCGTCTTCGGGCTCGAGCGTCAGCCCGACCGCGATCGAAGACGAGCTGAAGCGTTCCTATCTCGATTACGCCATGAGCGTGATCGTCTCCCGCGCCCTGCCGGACGCGCGCGACGGCCTCAAGCCCGTGCACCGCCGCATCCTCTTCTCGATGCATGAGAATGGTCGCGACTGGAATAAGCCCTTCCGCAAGTCGGCGCTGATCGTCGGCGACGTGATGGGCAAGTACCATCCGCACGGCGACTCCTCGATCTACGACGCGCTGGTGCGCATGGCGCAGGACTTTTCCATGCGCGTGCCGCTGGTCGACGGACAAGGCAACTTCGGTTCGGTCGACGGCGATCCGCCCGCGGCCATGCGTTATACCGAAGCGCGCCGGGCCAAGATCGCCCATACGCTCACCGAAGACATCGACAAGGACACGGTCGCGTTCCAGGACAACTACGACGGCTCCGAGCACGAGCCGGTGGTGCTGCCGGCGCGCTATCCGAACCTTCTCGTCAACGGCGCGTCCGGCATCGCCGTCGGCATGGCGACCAACATCCCGCCGCACAATCTCGGCGAAGTGATCGACGCCTGTCTTGCCTATATGGAAGATCCGGAAATCTCGCTGGAGCAGTTGCTCGACATCGTGCCCGGACCGGACTTTCCGACCGGCGGCCTGATCATCGGCAAGTTGGCGGCGCGCTCGGCGCTAGCGCGGGGGCGCGGCTCGATCCTGATGCGCGCCAAGTGCACGGTGGAAGAGATCCGCAAGGACCGCGATGCGATCATCGTCCACGAAATCCCCTATCAGGTGAACAAGGCGCGCATGCAGGAACGCATGGCCGAACTAGTGCGCGACAAGCGGGTGGAAGGCATCGCCGACATCCGCGACGAGTCCGACCGCCACGGTATGCGCGTGGTGATCGAGCTGAAGCGCGATGCCTCGGCCGAGGTCGTCCTGAACCAGCTTTACCGTTTCTCCGATCTGCAGACGAGCTTCGGCGTCAACATGCTGGCGCTCAACGACGGCCGTCCGCAGCAGATGAACCTGAAGGAACTGATCGGCGCCTTCGTCGCCTTCCGCGAGGAAGTGGTGACAAGGCGCACGCGGTTCGAACTCGCCAAGGCGCGCGATCGCGCCCATATCCTGGCCGGTTTGGCGGTGGCCGTCGCCAATATCGACGAAGTCATCGCCTTGATCCGCCGGGCGCCCGATGCGGCGACCGCCAAGGTCCAGTTGATGGAACGCGCCTGGCCGGCGCGCGATGTGGCGCCGCTGGTCATGCTGGTCGCCGATCCGCGCCATCAGATCGCCGAAGACGGCACCATCCATATGTCGGAAGAGCAGGCCAAGGCGATCCTCGAATTGCGTCTGCAACGCCTGACCGCTCTCGGCCGCGATGAAATCGGCGAAGAAGTGAAAAAGCTGAGCGAGGCGATCAAGGATTACCTCGATATCCTGCGGTCGCGTCCGCGCGTTTTGGCGATCATCAAGGATGAACTCGCCGCGATCCGCGACGAATACGCGACGCCGCGTCTGACCGAGCTCGTCGATGCCGAAGTCGAAATGGAAGACGAGGCGCTGATTGAGCGCGAGGATGTGGCGATCACCGTCACCCACGCCGGCTATATCAAGCGCACGCCGATCGCCGAATATCGCGTCCAGGGCCGCGGCGGCAAGGGCCGCGCCGGCATGGCGACGCGCGAAGAGGATTTCGTCACCTCGCTGTTCGTGGCCTCGACCCACGCGCCGATGGTGTTCTTCTCCTCGAACGGCATGGCCTACAAGCTCAAGGTCTGGCGGCTGCCCGAAGCGCGCATCCAGGGCAAGGGCAAGGCGCTGGTGAATCTTCTGCCGATGAGCGAAGGCGAGCGCATCGCCACCATTCTGCCGCTGCCCGAAGACGAGAGCCAGTGGGAAAAGCTCAACGTCGTGTTTGCCACCAAGAGCGGCAACGTGCGGCGCAACGAGCTGTCGGATTTCGTCTCGATCAACAAGTCGGGCAAGATCGCGATGAAGCTTGAAGCGGGCGACGGCATCGTCGGCGTTTCGATCTGCACCGATCGCGACGACGTGCTTTTGACCACCAAGCTCGGAAAGTGCATCCGCTTCCCGCTCGGCGACGTGCGCGTTTTCAAAGGACGCGAATCCACCGGCGTGCGCGGCGTCAAGCTGGCCGACGGCGACGAAGTGGTGTCGCTGACGCTGCTCAATCATCTCGATGCTTCGAGCGGTGAAGCCCGCGCGTATCTCAAGCAGGCGAGTGCGGCGCGCAAGGCCTCGGGCGAAGAAGTTGCCGGCGATGAACCGGCGGTCGATGAGCCCGAGGAGGGTGGTGAAGAGGCGACACTGACGCCCGAACGCTATGCCGAACTCGGTGCCCGCGAGCAGTTCGTGCTGGCGCTGTCGGAGAACGGTTTCGGCAAGCGGAGTTCGTCGTACGAATACCGCGTCACCGGCCGTGGCGGCTCGGGCATCGTCGCGATGGGCATGGGCAAGAAGAACAGCGCCATCATCGCCGCCTTCCCGGTGGAGGAGAGCGACGACTTGATGCTGATTTCCAATGCCGGCCAGACCATCCGCGTGCCGGTGTCCTCGATCAGCGTGCAGGGTCGCTCGGCCCAGGGCGTCACGGTGTTCCGTGTCGACGGCGCCGAGCGCGTGGTATCGGTGGAACGCATCGTGGCGGAAAGTGACGACAGCGCATAGGGGACCCCATATGGTCAAACGCATCGCCCTTTATCCCGGGACCTTCGATCCCCCGACGCTTGGCCATCTGGACATCATCAAGCGCGCGGTAAAACTGGTCGACCACCTCGTCGTGGGGGTGGCGACCAATGCCTCGAAAACCCCGCTTTTCAGCATTGAGGAACGGGTCGAAATCATGCGCGGGGAGGTGGCCGCCTTTGCCGGAAACGGCCATGCCACCGTCGAAGTGCGCGGTTTCAAGGGCCTGTTGATGGACTTTGCCGGCGAAGTCGGCGCCCAAATGACGATCCGCGGCTTGCGCGCGGTGTCGGATTTCGAATACGAATTCCAGATGGTCGGCATGAATGCCGCCATGAAATCGGACGTCGAGACGGTATTCCTGATGGCCGATCCGCAGCATCAGGCGATCGCCTCGCGGCTGGTCAAGGAGATTGCCCTTCTGGGCGGCGACGTATCGCCTTTCGTAAACCCGCATGTCGCGGAATTGTTGAAGAAGCGCGCCAACGATTTGGCCGGATAACTTGGGAAAGTAAATATGAGCGAACGGCTGATCATGGAATTGAAGACGGGGCCCGTGACCATCGAGCTGAGGCCCGATCTCGCTCCCAACCATGTGGCGCGCATCAAGGAGCTCGCGACGTCCGGCTTCTACGACGGCGTTGCGTTTCATCGCGTCATCGCTGGCTTCATGGCCCAGACCGGCGATCCGACCGGCACCGGCTCGGGCGGCTCCGATCTTCCCGACCTCAAGGCCGAGTTCAATGCCGAGCCGCATGTGCGCGGTACCTGCTCGATGGCGCGCACGTCCAATCCGCACAGCGCCAACAGCCAGTTCTTCATCTGCTTCGACGACGCGCGTTTCCTCGATCGTCAGTACACGGTGTGGGGCCAGGTGGTCGAAGGCATGGAACACGTCGACGCCATCAAAAAGGGCGGCGATCACGACAACGGCGCCATCTCCGGCGAACCCGACCGCATCGTGAAGATGCGCGTGGCGGAATAAGCCACACCTGTCATTCCGGGCGCGCGCACGTTGCGAAGCGGCGTGCGCGAAGACCCGGGACCCACTTCAACATCGGTCAGATTTCCGGGTGGGTCCCGGATCGCGCCCTCGTGCCAGATGATGGCAGCGTGGTGGGCGCGTCCGGGATGACAACTCCGGCTATTTCTTCGCCTGATACGCGCCCACACTGCCGGCGGACTTCCAGCCCAGCATTTTCAGAACTTCCGGCGGGGTCGGCAGCGCGGCGGGGAGCGGCTTCGTCAGTTCGAACCGCTTGAAGTCGGGGCTCTTCAAAACATCGCGCGGCGCGGCGTCGATCTGGCGGCCTTTGGCTTCGATGCCGGGAACGGCCTGCTTGAGATCAACAAGGTTGGCGGGCTTGGCGGTGCAGTCGGTGCCGGCGGCCGGCGACCATGATGCGAACGCGGCCGTGTTGGCGGCGGGGCGGGCATAGACATTGCCGTCGATCGCCGTCAGCGGCGAGGTCATGAGCTTGCCGCACAAATCCGGCGACTGTTCGATCAGGAGCAGCGGCTCGCGATAGCTCTCGTCGGCCACGACCAGATTGTTGACGAAGATATGGCCCTTGCGCTCGTCGACATCGGGGCCGGTCGAGGAATGCCACGAGAACACGTCGCCCTTGGGCGTGCGGCCATTGCGGCTGAACGCGGCCGGGCTGTTGATGAACGTGTTGTTGTACATGTGCACGTTGCGCGAGTTCAGCGCCCAGGCGCCCTTGCCGTTGTTGACGAAGACGTTGCCGGCGACGGTGGCGCTGTTGGAAATTTCGAAGAAGAAGCCGACCAGCGCGCCTTCGACGTAATTGTTGACGAACTCGGCTTCGTAATTGCCGACGTCGTACCACACCGCGTTGGAATCGGGATTGTCCAAGACGAGGTTGTCGCGGAAGACGACGTGATGGGTCTGGTTGAAGATCTTGACTGCGCCGGGATAGTAGCCGGTGAGCTTCTCGATGTTGTTGCGGCGGACGATGTTCTTCTCGATCACCACATCAGTCGAGCCGATGACATAGATGCTCTCGGTCGAGGTATCGGTGAACTGGTTGTTTTTGATCACCATGTGATCGCCGCGGAACCAGCCGCCGACGCGCGAGCAATAGCTGATGGTGTTGTTTTCGAGCACCGAGCCGACCGCTTCCTTGCCGTAGGTCGACGCATCGGCCTTGCCGACCGGTTCGTCGGTCGGTTCGTCGTTGGGACCGAACTGCTTCTTGCCTTCGATTTCGAGGCAGCGGCGGGCATATTGGGTGATCGTCAGACCACGGATGATCGGGCCGAGATGGTCGTTGGTCTTGCCGTTGACGTCCTGGCTGGTGCGGATCAGGGCGCCGTCATGGGCGGTGATTTCGACCGTGTGCTTGGCCGGGTCGACGCCGACATAGACCTCCTTGGCGGCGTAATCGATGTAATAGGTGTGCGCGTTGACGTCGGCCGGGCTGCCGGCGCTCTGCAGGAAGGCGCCATCGGCGAACACCATGTCGTTGTTGAAACGGTGCAGCGGGGTCGCGGCTTCTTCCTTGGCACGGTTCCACCAGGCGAGCGGCTTGGCCGGGAACAGCTTGGTCCACGACGTCTTCCACACGCCGTTGCCGGCCGGCTGCCAGTCGCGCGCGATCTCGGTGCCTTTCAGTACCGGACGCTCGTTCTTGTAGGGCTGGAAAATGATCTTCTGATTGAAAGCGAGCGAGCCGGTGCGATAGACGCCGCCGCGCAGGATGATCGCGTCGCCCGTCACCGCTTTGCCGACGGCGGTTGCGAGTGTGGTGGGCGTCGCGAGGGTGCCGGCCGCATCGGCCTTGCCGTCCGGCGCAACGTAATAGACATGCGGCGCTTTCGGGACCGCGTAGGTTGTGGCGATTGGGCCATAAGGGCCGCCCGAGGGCGCGGCCAAGGCGCTGGTAACGCTCGCAAGCATGGTCCAAGCAAGTGCCTTCACGCGCATGTCCGTCTCCGTCCGTTTGTCTGGTGTTGCGGCCACTATAAACCGGACGTAACGGCACTGTCATCGCCACCGCGATCACGCCGGTGTGAGTAACGTCAGCGGCTCATCATTTTGGCCATGGCCGCGACCGCTTGAGTAAGCCCTTCGGCCGAGGGCGCTTCGGGCGGCACGGAGGCGGGATCGAAGCCGCCGGATTTCGACACCGCGGCGATCTGGCGGCGCAACACAGGCAGCCACGGCGCATCGGCTTTGGACTCTTGTTCGAGGTCGCGCCAGATCGCGACGGCGCGGCGGGCATGGCCGATCTCGGCTTCGGCGAGACCGGCATAGAAGCGGGCGCGCGGCTCGCGCGGCTCGCGCTGCAGCGCCTTGGCGAAACTTGCCAGCGCTTCGGGGCCGACGGCGCCTTGATCGGCGACGACCTGGATTTCACCGAGATCGGCCCAATCGGCGGCACTGTCGGCACCAAGCTGCATGGCGCGTTTCTGCGCCGTGGCAGCGCGCGGGATATCATTCGTGCGCAGATAGAATTCGGCGAGACGGCGATAGCCGGCGACGGACGGCTTGGCCGCAAGCTGCGTTTCCATTTTGGCGCCGGCGTCGGCGAGGATCACGGCGGGTTCGTGCTTCAGGCGTTCGGCATAGGGCGCGCCGGGGAGTTTGGGATGGCCATAGGCGCTATAGAGAAGCGCGGCGGCGAGCGGCAGGGTTACGGCGATGACGATGGCGGCGGTCTTGCGCGCGACGCGATCATCGGCGGGCGCGGGCGACGGCGTTGCCGCCAGCATGCGACGCTGAATTTCTGTACGGGCGGCGGTGGCGGCATCCGGCGCGATGAGGCCGCGGGTCGTGTCGGCCTCCAGTTCGGCGAGCTGGGCGCGATAAACGCCGAGGTCGTAATCGGCACGGGTGCCAAACGGTGCAGGCGTGTTCAACAGCGGCCAAAGCAGAACGGCGAGGGTTGCAAGCGTCACGAGGGCGAAGACGAACAGCATCATGTGTCGCCTTCCAGGGATTTGAGGCGCGCGCGTTCGGCCTCGCTGAGCGGCGACGTTTCGAGCGGGCGGCGGCGATACCAGACCAACACGCCGATGCCGCCGGCGCCGAGCAGCAGGAACGGTCCCAGCCACAACAGCCAGGTCTGATCAAACGGCGGCTTCAGCAGTACGTAGCGGCCGTAGCGCGCGACGATGTAGTTCTTCACTTGGGTGTCGTTTTCGCCCGCGGCGATGCGCTGGCGCACCAGAAGACGCAGGTCGCGCGCCAGCGGAGCGTCGGACTCGTCGATGGATTCATTCTGGCAGACGAGGCAGCGCAATTCCTTGCCGATGGTGCGGGCGCGCGCTTCCTGCTGCGGATTTTGCATCATCTCGTCGGGCGCGATGGCGAAGGCGGGCACCAGGAACAGAAGGGCGAGCAGCGCGCGTTTCATTGCAGCCTCGCAGCAGCCGGGAGAATGTCATTCTTCAAGACGTCTTCGGTGAGCGGGCCGGTGACTTTGCGGCGGATGACGCCGTTCTTGTCGATCAGATACGTCTCGGGCACGCCGGAGAGACCGAAATCGATGCCGGTACGGCCGGTGTCATCTGCGACCGTGCGCGCGTAGGGATTGCCGAGCTCGGTCAGCATGGTTTGCGCATCGGCGGGCTTGTCTTTGTAGGCGATACCGACAAGTGCGATGCCGTGGCCGTTGACGAGACGCAGCACCGGATGCTCGGCACGGCAGGGCAGGCACCAGGAGGCGAAGAAATTCACCAGGGTGACATGGCCCTTCAAGTCGTCCGTGGCAAAGCCCTGCTGGCCGGGAGTGAGTGGTTTGAGGCTGAACACGGGGGCGGGCTTATCGATCAGAACCGAAGGAATGAGATTGGGCGTGTCGCCTGCCGCGGTCTGCTGCAAACGCCAGAAGAATACGCCGACCAGGATCAGGAACGCCAGCGCCGGAAGAGCGTAACGCACCGCGGCGGGGATTTTGAATTCGCGGCGCGGCGCGGCGGGCGCAGGTTCGCTTTCGGCAATGCGTGCGCCTTTCTTGGGCGCGCCGATACGCCAACGCCGGTCGCTGAGCGAAACGAGGCCGCCCAGCACCATCACGACGGCACCGAAGAAAATCCACGGCACCAGCGGATTGTGGAAGATGTGCACGACATGGCCGCCGTGGTCATCGGCCTCGCCGAGGACGACATAAAGATCGCTGACGAAGTTGGTGAGGATGGCGACGGTCGATTTCGGTTCGGGCGGGTTGTCATAGAGCCGCCGTTCGGGGCGCATCACCGAGAGCGTGCGGCTGTCTTTCTCGGCGAAGAAGAGGCCGCGATCGGCGGTGTAATTGGGGCCGCGGGCGTTGTCTTCGACGCCGACGAAGCGGACGGTGTAACCGGCGATGGTCGTGCTCTGGCCGGGGTGCATCACCAGCAGCTTTTCGCTCTGCCACGACAGCGAACCGGTGACGCCGATCAGGAAAATCGCCATGCCGACATGGGCGAGCGCCATGCCGTGCATCGCGCGCGGCAGATGACGGACGTGGGCGAGGGCTTGGCGCAACGGTTTGCGGAACAGGCCGACGCGGCCCGTCCATTCGGTCGCCGTGCCGAACAACAGCCATGCGGCGAGGCCGAGACCTAGGGCAGGCAAGGCGGATACGGCGCTGGTGAGGACGAGGGTGATGATGATGGTGGCGGCAGCGATAACGGCGGCGAAACGGGCGCGCTTCAAGGCTTCGAAGCCATCGCCGCGCTTCCAGGCCAAGAGCGGGCCGATGGGCATTACGATCAGCATCGGTGTCAGCAGGACCGGTACCACCAGATTGAACCACGGCGCGCCGACGGAGAGTTTTTGCAGGTGCAAGGCGTCGGCGATCAGCGGCGCCAAGGTGCCGAGCAGCACGGTTCCGGCGGCGCAGGAGAGGAACAGATTATTGAACACAAGCCCGCTCTCGCGCGATACCGGCGCGAAGATGCCGCCGGCTTTCAAGGCTCCGGCGCGGGCCGCGAACAGGACCAGCGAGCCGCCGGTGACGAGCGCGAGCAAAGCCAGAATGAAACGTCCGCGCGCCGGATCGTTGGCGAAGGCGTGGACGCTGGTCAGCACGCCCGAGCGCACCAGGAAGGTGCCGAGCAACGACAGCGAGAAGGCGAGGATGGCGAGGAAGATCGTCCAGCCCTTCAGAGTGTCGCGCTTTTCCACCACGATGGCCGAATGGAGCAGCGCGGTGCCGGCGAGCCAAGGCATCAGCGAGGCGTTTTCGACCGGGTCCCAGAACCACCAGCCGCCCCAGCCGAGCGTGTAATAGGACCACCACGAGCCCATCGCGATGCCGAGGGTCAGTGCGCACCACGCGGCCAGTGTCCATGGCCGCACCCAACGTGCCCAAGCGGCGTCGACGCGGCCTTCGATCAGTGCAGCGATGGCGAACGAGAATGCCATCGAGAAGCCGACATAACCGAGATAAAGAAACGGCGGATGGAAGGCGAGGCCGGGGTCCTGCAGCAACGGATTAAGGCCGTTGCCGTTGACCGGCGGCGGGCTAATGCGCTCGAACGGATTGGACGTTGCCAGAATGAAGAGCAGGAAGCCGAACGCGATCATGCCTTGCACCGCCAGCACGCGGGCGCGCAACGCGGGCGGCAGGTTCTTGCCGAACAACGCGACGGCGAGACCGTAGAGGGCGAGGATCAGCACCCACAACAGCATCGAACCTTCGTGGTTTCCCCACACGCCGGTGATCTTGTAGAGCAGCGGCTTGTCGGTGTGGCTGTGCTGGACGACGTTGAGAACAGAAAAATCGCTCGTCACATGCAGCCAGACCAGGGCCGCGAAAGCGAGCGCGATGAGGCCGAACTGGGCGCTCGCGGCGGACGGTGCCAGTCGCATCCACGAGGCCTCGCCCCGCGCGGCACCGGCCAGCGGCACGACCGCCTGCACCGCCGCAACCAGCAGCGCCAGGATCAGAGCAAAAAGACCGATTTCGGCAATCATAGGCTCGCGCGCCGGGGTGGGGAGCCTATCTAAAACTCCCCACCGCAATCGGCAAGTTCAGGCGAGCGGCGGGCCGACCAGGGTCATGTGATGGCGCGCCGCGATTTCGCCGATGCGCGCGATCAGTTCACGCGACGGCGCTTCTGGCGCGGGCAGGCCCGCGGTTTCAGCCGGGCGGCCCATGGCGCGGACGAAATTCTCGAAATTCGGGCCGGCCATGATGTTGAGGCCGCGGGCGCCCTCGGGTGATTCGACCCGGAACGCATGCGGAATGCCCTTGGGTGCCACCGCGCTCTGGCCGGCTTCGAGGGTGAACTCCTTGTCGCCGACGCGGAAGCGCATGCGGCCCTCGATGAGATGGAAAATCTCGTCGTCGTCGTGATGGACGTGCGTCGGCGGGGCGTCGCCGTAGGGCGCGCGGAATTCGATCACCGAAACGCCGTCGTGGCCCGAGGCGCTCGAGCGGCAGACGGTCATCAGCGAATTGAGAAACCAGATGTGCTCTTCCGCAGCGGCGGCGGTGTAGTCCATGGCGAACCCTCCTTGGTGGTTGTGGGCCAAATAGGGTGCGCGCGCCGGTTCCTCAAATTCCGAATTGGTATAGCTAGCATACGGTTTTGGCGGAGCCGAAACATGCCGCAGCGGAGTCCTGGGCCGTCATGGGCTGAAGCTGAGAGGGGCTGAAGCGCGTTGTTCTTATTCTTCGACGCTTCAGCCCCGTCTCTCCCTCCCGAGCTGGTTTTTTTTGTTTGCGCGGCGTTTTCACGCAAAACCGCTGCACACTTTTGCTAAGGCCACGCTAGGGCTCGCGCATGCCTTCGTCGGCGGTCTTGAGGATCGGGTTCAGCACATAGGAGGCGATCGAGCGCTTGCCGGTTTTGATCTCGGCGGAGGCGACGAGGCCGGGCCTGAGATGCAAACCATGCTTGGCGATGTCGGCGGGCGTATCGGTCAGGCGCACCCGGGCGCGATAGACGAGCTGGCTCTGTTCGCCTTCCTTGAGCGGAATGGAGTCGGCGCTGATGACATCGAGCTTGCCGTTGAGGGTGCCGTACTTCTGGAACGGATAGGATTCCAGCTTCACCCGCACGTCGGCGCCTTGTTTCAGATAACCGACATCGCGCGAGGGCACGTTGGCTTCGACATAGAGCACGGCGCCGTCGGGCACCAGCGTCACCAGCGTTTCGGCTTCCTTCAGCACCGATCCCACCGAGCGGTCGGCGATTTCGAGCACGGTGCCGCTGAACGGCGCCCTGATCTTGGTGAACTCGCGCATGCGATGGGCCTTGGCGAGGGTTTCCGACGCATCGGCGAGGTCCTGACGGGCCTGCACCAGTTCGCGATTGTGATCGCTGCGCCATTTGTCGATGAAGGCTTGCCGCTCGGCCTGGGTCTCGATCCGCTGCTGCGCCAGCTTGCGGACGTCGCCGGTGGTGGTGGCGAGCTTCGTGCTGACGTCGACGCTGCTCGATTGCGCTTTCATGACGTCGAGCGGGGCGCCGGCCTTCTGTTCCAACAGGCGTTGATAGATGCTGACCACCTTGTTCGACATTTCAAGCTGCTGCTTGAGGCCTTCCACCGCAACGGTATCGGCATGAAGTTCGGAATTGATGGCGGCGACGCGGCTGTCGCGCTGGGCCATTTCGGCGTCGTAGTTCGCGGTTTCCTGGGTGAAAATCTGCGCTTCGGTCTGGCGCTCGCGATTGTCCGTCGGCGCGGCGGCGAATGCGGTGCCGTCAAGCTGGGCGGTCAGCCGTTCGACGCGGGACGACAGAGCCCGCACCTTGTGTTCGAGCGCGGCGACGTCGGCATCGGCAAAGGCGGGATCGAACGCCACCAGCAACTGGCCTTTCTTGACATGATCGCCTGGCAGCACGGCGATATCGGCGATGCGCGAGGTGGTGAAGGGCTGCATCACCACGAGCGGCGTCCGCGTGGCGATCTTGCCCGGCGCCACCACGATGCGGTCGACCGAACCGATGAGCGACCACAACACCGCGAGCACCAGCAGCGTCATCACCGCATAGAGCGCGGCGTGGACCGACACCGGGATCGGCGCTTCCTCGATGGCGGCGGCGTCTGATTTGAACTCCTGCGCCATGCCGACGTCGCCCTTCGCGGTTTCGTCGGCGAAGCGGCGATCGATCCAGCCATCGAGCGTCTTCCAGCGGCGGAGGAACTGCTCCTCGGCCGTGTAGCGGGCTTCGCGGGCCTTGTCCCGCGCCTTTTCCATGAAGCTCATGCAGCCCTCTGCATCTGCTGCGACCACAATTGGCGATAGATCGGATTGCGGCCGATCAATTCCTCGTGCCGTCCCATGTCGACGAGCGCGCCGCCTTCGAGCACCATGATCGCGTCGGCGGCACGGATGGTCTGCAGCCGGTGCGAGATCACGATGGTGGTGCGGCCGCGCGCGATTTCGGCGAGGTTCTTCACCACCACCGCTTCGGAGTCGGGATCGAGCGCGCTGGTTGCCTCGTCGAAGATGATGATGCGTGGACGGCGGAGCAGGGCGCGAGCGATCGACAGCCGTTGCTTCTGGCCGCCCGACAGATTGACGGCGCCTTCCTCCAGCACGGTGTCGTAGCGCTGCGGCAGAAGCTGGATGAATTCGTCGGCGCCGGCTTGGCGCGCGGCAGCGACGATATCTTCGAAGCCAGCCGTCGGCTGGCCCATGCGGATGTTATCCTTAATGCTGCCGCGGAACAGGAACGGCTCCTGCGGCACCACGCCGGACGCGCCGCGCAGATAGGCGAGGTCGATGTCGCGAATGTCATGGCCGTCGATGCGAATGGCGCCTTCACCGGCGTAGTAGAGGCCTTGCAACAACGCCGACAGCGTCGTCTTGCCGGAACCCGAGCGGCCGACGATACCGATCATCGAACCGGCCGGAATGCGGGCGGAGAAGTCCTTCAGCGCCGGACGGTCGGTGTTGGGGTAGCGGAAGGTGACGCGATCGATCTCGATCTCGCCGCGCAAGTTGGGCGTCAGGCCGCGGTGGGTGGATTCGGTCGGGCGGTTCATGATCTCGCCCAGCATTTCGACGCTCATCAACACTTCCTGATAGTTGTTGAGCAGGCCGATGAGCTGCAGCACCGGGCTGATGACACGGCCCGACAGCATGTTGAACGCCACCAGTTCGCCGACCGTGAGGTGATGGCCGAACACCAGGAACGCGCCGACCGTGACGATCACGATCGACAGCGCCTTCTCGATGAACTGCGACAGGGTGTTGGCGGCGAGCGAAATCTTGCCGACCTGGACATAGGTCCGCACGGCATCGGCGGCGGCGTTTTCCCAGGCTTCCTGGCGGCGCGGCTCGAGATTGAGCGATTTCACCGTCCGCATGCCGTGGACGCTTTCCACCAGCAGCGACTGGCGCTGGGCTTCGGCCTGATAGAGACGCTTCAAGCGGCGGCGATAGGGACCGATCATGGCGGCGATGACGCCGGCGAGAATCATGGTGACGAGCAGCACGACGCCGGTCAGCCAGCCGGAATACCACGCCATCAGCGGCAGGAAGATGATCAGTGCCGGCAAGTCGAGCAGGGTGGTGAGCAGGCGCCCGGTGAGGAACTCGCGGATCTGCGAGCCTTGCTGCATGTGCTTGGTGACGACGCCGGCGAGCTGCTGCTCGAAGAAGGAGATCGGCAGGCCCATCAAATGGTCGAAAGTGGTGCGGGCGACCCGCATGTCGATGCGGCTAGCGGTGTTGAGAATGAAATAGCCGCGCAACCAGTTGAGAATGGCATCGAACAGGATGGCGACCACGACGCCGGTGCCGATCACCACCAATGTGGAAATGCTGAGATAGACCAGGACGCGGTCGATCACGATCTGGAAGAAGATCGGCACCGCCAGCGCCACGACATGCATGGCGAGAGCCGCGACCACGACATTGCGCAGCAAGTCGCGCTGACGCCAGAATTCCGGCACGAACCAGCCGAGGCCGAAGCGGCGTGTCGTATCGGAAAGCTTGTAGGGCCGCTTCAGCAGCACGACCTCGCCGGTCCAGTGCCGGGTGAATTCGGACTTGGGGATCGGGAAGAGATTGGCTTCCGGCGCGCGCGGATTGAATAGCACGACCATCGGCTCGCCGCCTTCGGGCGAGGGCACCGCGGTTTGCAGCACCACGACATAGGCGCCGTTGCTCAGCCGCGCCATGAACGGCGCGAGTTTGGCGAAGCGCTGCAGCCGCTCGAAGTCGAGCTTGTGCACGGCGGCCTTGAGACCTTCGCTGCGGGCGATGCGGGCGAGCCCTTCGGCGTCCGGTTCCGTATCGCGCGCGTAAAGATGCGTCAGCCGCGGCAGGCTCCAGTCGAGTTCGAGATGGCGGGCAACGGCGGCAAGGCCTTTGAGGCCTGTTTGCAGGCAGGAGTCTGCATCGGTCGGCTGGAAACTTGTCACTCAGTTCTTTCCCATATCGCCGGTGCCGTTCTAGAGAGGCGCGCACCATTTCGCCAATAAGTAAGTGCCGCACACAAAAGTGAACGTTTGGTGTCACTCACCACAGGGCATTCCGGAACGGCAAGAGACATAAATCGGACAAGTCAACGGGGCGGCCGGCAGACCCGAATGGGAGCGCTATCGCGCCCGAATGCCGCGCCGACAGCGCTGACATTGGCGGATAATCCCTTGCAATTGCATGGACTTTTGGGTCGGCCTAGCCTTTACTTCCGGCGCGGGCGCGGCTGTTGTCCGCACGACAAATTTTCGGAGATTCGACATGATCATTGTGCGGAGTCCCTTGCGTATATCGCTCGGCGGCGGCGGCACGGACCATCCTTCCTACTATCGCGAGTACGAAGGCTTCCTGATCTCGGCGGCAATCAACAAGTACGTCTACGTCATGCTGCACCAGGGCTTCCACAACGACCTGGTGATTCGCTACTCCAAGCTGGAGCGGGTCTCCAAGATCGAAGACATCCAGCATCCGGTGGTGCGCGAGGTCCTCAAGATGATGGACATCGATTGGCGCGGCCTCGAGATCAACGTGATGGTCGATATCCCGACTCGCGCCGAACTGGGGGCTTCGTCGGCCTTCACCACCGCTTTGTTGCGAGCCCTGCATATCTATACGCGGCGCAGCGCCCGGACCTCCGAAATCGCCCAGATGGCGAGCCAGATCCAGCTCGAAAAACTGCAGGAACCGCTCGGCAAGCAGGACCAGTACATCTCCGCCCTCGGCGGCGTGCGCGCCTTCCGGTTCTGCAAGGACAATCACGTCGAGAACTGGCCGGTCACTATGACCGACGAGATGCGCGCCAATCTCGAGGACAGCCTGGCGCTGTTCTACACCGGCATCGACTCGCCGGCGCGCGAGATCGAAGAGGAACTGAACCGGCGCGTGGCCGCTTCCGATGAAGAGGTGGTCAATCAACTTCACTTCGTCAAGGAGCTGGGGCTTCGCAGCCTGGAGGCGCTGGAGCGCGGCTATCTCAACGAATTCGGTCAGTTGATGGACCTGCACTGGCAGAAGAAGCGCACCCGGTCGCATTTCATCTCCAATCCGAAATTCGACGAGTGGTACGAACTTGCGATGCAGAACGGCGCCACCGGCGGCAAGCTCTTGGGCGCGGGCGGCGGCGGCTTCTTCCTGTTCCAGACCAACGACAAGCCGCGGCTCAGGCGCGCGATGCTGAGTTCGGGACTGAAGGAGGTGCGTTTTCTGTTCGATTTCGAGGGCACCAAGTCGCTGGTGCAGTAGCCGCCCGGTTGCTGTAAAGAGCGGGCATGGATGTCTCGCTTTTCGATTTCGAACTCCCCGAGGAGTTGATTGCACTTCGGCCGGCCGAGCCGCGCGACAGTGCGCGGCTTCTGGTCGTTCACCCGGACGGCGGGCTGGAGCACGCTCATGTCCGCGATCTGCCGGCGTATTTGCATCCGCGCGACGTGCTGGTGGTTAACGATACCAAGGTGATCCAGGCGCGGCTGCGCGGCACGCGCGAACGCGACGGTTCGCCGGGCGCCAAGGTCGAGCTTCTGCTGCTGCGGCGTCTCGGGCCCGACCGCTTCCAGGCGTTCGCGCGCCCGGCTAAGAAGCTGCATCCCGGCGATGCATTAAAGCTGGGCGCCAGCATTGCGGCACATGTGATTGCGCGCGGCGAGGCGGGCGAGGTCGAGATCGGCTTTGACCTCACCGGGGCCCGGCTCGATGCGGCGATTGCCGCCGAAGGCGAGACGCCGCTGCCGCCCTATATCGCCGGCAAGCGCAAGGCCGATGCGCGCGACGTGGCCGATTATCAGACGATCTATGCCCGCGAAGAAGGATCGGTGGCGGCGCCGACCGCAGGCCTGCACTTCACGCCGGAGTTGTTCGGCCAGCTGGCCGACGCGGGCGTAACCCGCGAGCATGTCACCCTCAATGTCGGCGCGGGCACGTTCCTGCCGGTCAGCGCCAGCGATACCGCCGAACACAAAATGCATTCGGAATATGCGGTGCTGGAAGCCGATACGGCCGAGCGGTTGAATGCAGTGCGGGCAGACGGCGGGCGCATCGTCGCGGTGGGAACGACTAGTCTGCGGACGCTGGAAAGCGCGGCGACGCCGGATCGCGTGATTCATCCCATGGCGCGCGAAACCGACATCTTCATCACGCCGGGCTACGCTTTTCGCACGGCGGACGTGCTGCTGACGAATTTCCACCTGCCGAAGTCGACCTTGTTCATGCTGGTGTCGGCGTTTACCGGGCTGGACACCATGCAGCGCGCTTATGCCGAGGCGATCGGGGAGCACTATCGTTTCTATAGCTACGGTGACGCTTGTCTGCTATTTCGCCGCCCATGAGTGACCAGACCCAAGTTTTTGCCCTCGACATCCACGCCACCGACGGCACCGCCCGCACTGGTATCCTTCACACCGGCCGCGGCGATATCCGTACGCCTGCGTTCATGCCGGTGGGCACGGTCGGCTCGGTCAAGGCGATGCTGCCGCAAAGCGTGCGCGAGACCGGCGCCGACATCATTCTCGGCAATACCTATCACCTGATGCTGCGGCCCGGCGCCGAACGCGTGGCGCGGCTCGGCGGTTTGCACAAATTCTGCGGCTGGGAACGGCCGATCCTCACCGATAGCGGCGGCTTCCAGGTGATGAGCCTGTCGAAGCTCAGGAAGATCACCGAAGAAGGCGTCGCCTTCCAATCGCACATCGACGGCTCGAAGGAATTCCTGTCGCCCGAACGCGCCATGGAAATCCAGCGGCTGCTCGGCTCCGACATCCAGATGGTGCTCGACGAATGCCCGGCGTTCGGCGGTTCGGAAGAGGTGATCGAGAAATCGCTGACGCTCTCCATGCGCTGGGCCAAGCGCTCGCGCGAAGCCTTCGGCGAGCAGCCGGGCAAGGGCAATTTCGGCATTGTCCAGGGCGGCACCTTCGAGCATTTGCGCCTGCGTTCGTCTGAGGCGCTGAAGGAGATCGGCTTCCACGGATATGCGGTCGGCGGCCTTGCCGTCGGCGAGCCGCAGGCGATGATGTTCGACACCCTCGACTTCACCGTGCCGCATCTGCCGACCGACCGGCCGCGCTATCTGATGGGCGTCGGCAAGCCCGATGACATCGTCGGCGGCGTCGTCCGCGGCATCGACATGTTCGATTGCGTGATCCCGACCCGCTCGGGCCGCAACGCCCAGGCCTTCACCTGGGACGGCACGCTCAATCTGCGCAACGCCTGCCACGCCGAAGATACGGGGCCGATCGATCCGGACTGCCGCTGCCCGGCCTGCCGCCAGTTCAGCCGCGCTTATCTCCATCACGCGGTCAAGGCGCAGGAGATCATCGCCTCGATGCTGATCACCTGGCACAATCTTGCCTTTTATCAGGACCTGATGGCGGCATTACGATCGGCTATCGCCGAGCAGCGTTTGGCCGATTTCGCCCGCGCCTTCATCGTGCGATACGGCGAACGCAAAACCGGCTGACGTCCTGGTGCACGCGTATCAGCCGTCGGCGGCGCGCAAGCCGTCAAACGCGATGACGTTGCGGCAGTTAATGTCAGTATAGGGATAAACGGAGAAGAAAGCGGTACCGCCCGGTTGCATTGACGGTAGCCGTCCGTAAGACTGACATACATGTTCCATCGGAGCGGCGCATGAGCGAACAGGTTTTTGCCGACGGCATCGGGCCCATCGTCGTGGTCGGAGGGACCGTGCGGCTCGATTTCGTCACGCTGGTTCCCGACGACGGCGAAGCCGGATCGCGGCCCAAGCCGGTGGTGCAGCATCGCCTGTTCATGCCGACGGAAGCATTCCTGGTCACGGCCAAGCGCTTTGCCGAAGCCGCCGAAGCGATCAGCAAGCTGGAACGGGAGCGCGGCGAGGTTGCCGCTGCGCCGGCGCAGCCGCCAGTGCCGCAACCGCCAATGCCGCAGCCGGCAGCAGCGCCGCAGCCGGCGCAAGCGCCAATACCCGAGCCGCCCGCGCCCAGCGAGCCGCCGCCGCCTGCCGAACGGCCGAAGCCGCCGTTTCCATAAGGGCTGTGTTTATTTCGCGTGCTTCTTCAGGATCGCGCGCAACGCCGGAGCGATGTCGGGGCGCTTGAGGCCGACTGCGATATTGGCTTCGAGGAAGCCTTCTTTGCTGCCGCAGTCGTAACGTTCGCACGTGGTTTCCACGGCGTGGAACGGCATCTTGCCAATCAGCTTGGCCATCGCGTCGGTGAGCTGGATTTCGTTGCCGGCGCCGCGTTCTTGACGGTCCAGGACATCGAAGATTTCCGGCTGCAGGATGTAGCGGCCGATGATGCACAGCGTCGACGGCGCCTTGTCGGGATCGGGCTTTTCCACCAGCGCCTTCACTTCGGTGGCGTTGCCGTTCTTGGCGCCGGGATCCACCACGCCGTAGCGCTTGGTCTCTTCGCGCGTCTTGTTTTCCGCCGCAACGATGCAGCCGCCGCCGACGCGGTTGTAGGCTTCCACCATCTGCGCGATCGAACCCGGCTTTCCCACCATCAGATCGTCGGCAAGAGCACCGCAAACGGCTCGTTGCCGATGAAA
>JAHFQC010000070.1 GCA_023259375.1 Alphaproteobacteria bacterium | reverse complement strand
AGCGCGTGTCGGTGTCGATAATTCCACCCGCAATCGGCAGACGGCGATCCGCTTCATCGTCTATGGCGATGGCCGCAAGCTCGGCGAAACGGGCCCGCTGAAATTCGGCGATGCCCCTGTGGATATTCAAGTTGCCACCGCCGGTTCGAAGGTTATCGAGCTCGTCGCGAAAAGCACGGGACCCGAGAGCGCCCCTGTTGCAGTTAATTGGGGTGACGCCCGGCTGGAGAATTGAGCGGAAACCCCAGCGGCAAAATCTCCGTTGCTGCGCTGGAAAATCCGGCGTCTGGACAACGGCAACCCTGTTCCAGGAACAGTATTTTTGATGGCGATCTGATGATGGTCGCTATTCGCCGTGTTCCACTTCCGGGGCGACTTGGCCGTAATTGAGTGCGGCCACCAGCGCGACCCCGCCGCAGATATTTCCGAGAAATGTGGGAAGGAAAAAACGCAACACGAAATCGTCCCAACCGGCAGCGCCGAAAAATACCAGGAAGGCACAATCGACCGAGCCGGCAATGATATGGGAGAACTGCCCCAACGCGACAACATAGGTTATAACCGTGATGATCGTCGGCCGGGCCCCTTCCGCAGCGGGCAACAGCCAGACCATCAGCGCGATCAGCCAGCCCGCGAAAACCGCCCGGGCGAAGGTAATGCCGAAGCCGTCTTTGATCGTCTTTTCCGCAAGGCTCGCCAAGCTGTCTAGTACGCCGGGTTCGAACAGCGGAACATGGGCGAGGATTGCAGCGATGGCGAGCGCTCCGGCAAGATTGGCCGTCAGGACAATTGCCCAGAGCCGGAGGACTTTTCCGAGCGTCTTGCCATCGCGGTTGTGCAGCAGCGGCAGTACGGGCGTAAGTGTGTTTTCCGTGAACAATTGTTGGCGGCCCAGCACGACAATGAGAAATCCGACGGTGTAACCGAGAGGGGCCACCGCGGCGCGAACCGGACCGGCGGGCAGGATGTGTTCGAGGAGACCTTGTGTGATGAAGGAGAAGCCCATCGACAGTCCGGCCGCGAAGCCGGACGCGGCCAACGCCCAAGCCGTGCGCTCGAGTTCGATGACGCCTTCGGCCCGGATTGTTTCATGGATCAGTGCGGCGCTGGGGCGGGTCTGGGTTTCGACCTGCCGCTTCTGCTTTTCGGAAAGATTGTCGAGTTGGGCCGCACCGCCAAAACTCGGTTCGCTATTGTCAGGTTCCGTCATCGATGCCTGCAGGTTGTCCGCCGGAATGAAACCCGCGAGAGCAGGTTTCGGGTCATCGACCGGTGGATTAAGCGCGATGCCCGGGGGTATTTCCACAGGCATAGGAACTTTGCCGGGCGTCCTTTGGGCAGATCAAGAACGGTTTTTCAGCTGCGTCAAAGCAAGGTGCTGACGTCCGGTTGGGGCTATTTCGAGAGACAATTCACATCAATGGGCAGGAATCGGTAGTAGTCGAATTGAGCATTTTCAAACACTTGGATCCTGCGACTGTCGGAACCACCGATTTCGGCTTCAGATGCGAAGCTGCAAGGTGGAGGTTCGCGTCCTCTTCTGGCTCCGTTTGATCTGACTCTGTGATCGCGTTATGCACTCGCCGTCGGTGATATTGGTGCCACTGAGAGTTTCAATGGCAAGGCCGTCGATTGCGGCGGGTCGTGCGCCTGCATGCCCCAAGGGTGCCGAATTTCCTCCGGCGGATAATCGTTCTACACTTCGCAGCGCCGTGTCTGTTCTGCAATAGCGGGTCAATGTCCTCGATTCTTGCCGCATACCTTGAAAACGAAGCCGCCTTGAAGCGGTTTCTGAGGCGATTTCTTGGGCGCGTCTTGAGCCGCGACATGGTTGACGACCTGGCGCAGGAAACTTTTTTGCGAGCCTATGCCGCGGAGGCGTTGGAAGACATTGCCTCGCCGCGGGCGTTCTTGTTCAAGGTAGCGCGCAACCTCGTCCTGAACGAACGGGCGAAATTGTCGAATGCGGCAACCGAGCCACTGGAGGATTTTGCCGGCACCGCGGTCTTAGAGGACCGTAGCCGGTCTTCGGTCGACGATCAGATCGCGGCGCGCCAGCAGGCGCGCGCGCTGGCCGCGGCGATCGCCGGATTGCCGCCGCAATGTGCGCGGGTGTTCGTACTTCGCAAGGTGCATGGATTGTCGTATCAGGAGATCGCGCAGCGCCTGCATATCTCGGTCAGTACGGCGGAAAAGCACGCTGCTCTGGGCCTGCTGCGGTGCGCGGACCAATTGCGCCGGCAAGGGTACGAGGTCGGCGGAAAAAAAAGCACGCCGGATCAGTCCGGTCAGGTGTCCTATTTCGAGGCTCGACGTAAGGACTTGTCGAGCGATGGCTGAGAGCGAAAACATCGTCCGGTTTCCCGACGCCGGCGCCATTGAGGCCGAAGCGGCGGAGTGGCTGGTCCGGCTGGACGGCGGCACGCTGTCGGATGAGGACTATGCCGCGCATCGCGAATGGCTGGCGCGCAGTCCGGCACATCGCGACACGTTCGCGCGCTTGTCGGCAGTATGGAGCAGCCTTGATGCGGCGAAGGCTTATGCCGATCCCATGCCCGGTGTTGCCGTTGGCAACGTCGAACTTGTTCAGAAGAGACACGTTTGGCGCTGGAAAATCGCCGCTGCGGCGGCCGTGGTTCTGGTGCTCGCGGGCGGCGGTCTCGCCTATTGGAATTGGCCGGAACCGGCACCGGTCGTAATCGCCTACGAGACGCCTGTCGGCGCACAGCGCACGGTTGCGCTCGCCGACGGTACAACGGTCCTGTTGAACACCGCCAGCCGGATCGAAGTCGCCTATTCGCGCAAGGCGCGTGATGTTCGCTTAGTGCGTGGTGAAGCTTATTTCGAAGTGGTCCACGACAATGCTCGCCTTTTTACCGTCAGCAACGGCGCGCATCAGGTTCGCGATCTGGGCACGGCTTTCGCTGTACGCGAGAGCGGCAACGCACTTGAAGTGACCGTGTCCAAAGGGGCGGTCGAGCTCGTTATTGCTCCGGCGGACGAGAACGCCGAACGTGTCGCCGTGCTCAACGCCGGACAGAGCGCCGCATTCGACCGCAAGCTCGCTTATGTGAGACGGCTCAGCGCCGTGGAACTCAATCGTCAGCTCTCCTGGCGCGACGGTGTGCTAGTTTATGCCGGCGAGCCATTGGCCAAGGTGGTGGCGGATTTCAGCCGTTATACCAATGTAAAGATCGAGCTCGCCGATCCGCAGCTGGCCGATATGTCTGTGGGCGGATATTTCGAAATCGGAAAACTACCCGCGGTGCTTGAAGCGCTGGAGAGCAATTTCGGCGTTCACGTCGAATGGATCGACCAGACACATGTCCGCTTATCGACGGCTCGCCATGTCGCGCATAAATCCGGCGGCTAACTGCGATCATTATGTAGGGTGCGCAACGTTCGGTTGCGTAATCTGCGACCCCCCGACGCGGAAAATATTCGACCTTCTCTATTAGTATGACTAGAGGGTTTTCCCTGCTCATCGGTCTTACCGCAATAAGGCCGGTGTAAAAGCAGCAATAGTGCTGATCGCCGAGTCAGAACGTGACGAGAGGGAGAAGTGGTCTGGCCGGAAGGGGGGCCCGCTGTCTTGCGGCAGCAGGGTGCATGCTATCTGCTGCGTACGCAGATGCCCAGAATGCGAAATATGACTTCCATATTTCCGAAAGCACGATGGGACCGGCGTTGTCGCAACTCGCGCAACAGGCCCATTTGCAGCTTCTCTTTCCCTATCAACTGGCTCGGGTGAGGGGCATCTATCCTCTCAATGGTCAGTACACGGTTCCTGAGGCGCTGAATTTGCTGCTGAAGGATACCGGCTTTTCCGGCGGCCTTACCGCGCAAGGTGTCATCACGATCACCTTGCGAGACACTGGCTGTAGAAAAGAGGGAAATGCCATGCCATTAGAAACAAGGACCGCGGCTTCTGTGGTCGCATTGCTGGTGGGGGCGCTGGGGACCACAACCTGCAACGCGCAGGCGAGCAACGGGACAGCGATCGGCGATGCACAAACCATGGAGACGGTGGTTATCACCGGCTATCGTGCCAGCTTGCAGAAATCGCTGGACGTCAAGCGCAATTCGCTGGGCGCTACGGATTCCATTTTCGCCGAAGATATCGGCAAATTCCCCGACACCAACGTTGCCGAGTCCCTGCAGCGCATTCCTGGTGTCGCCCTGCAACGCGGTTCGGGCGAAGGCGAGCAGATCACGGTGCGTGGTCTCGGCCCGCAGTTCACGCGCGTTCGCATCAACGGCATCGAAGCCATGGCGACGACCATGGATTCGGCCAACGGCACCAACCGCGGCCGCGGTTTCGATTTCAACGTCTTCGCTTCGGAACTGTTCACACAGTTGACCGTGCGCAAGACCACAGCGGCGGAAACCGAAGAAGGTTCGCTCGGTGCTACCGTCGACTTGCATACCGCGCATCCGTTCGATCAGTCGGGTTTTGTGCTGACCGGATCGGCCCAAGCCGGCTATCAAGAACTTGCCGATACCGTTTCGCCGCGCCTCGCGGCGATGGTGTCCGATACGTTCATGGGCGGACGGCTCGGCGTGCTGTTTTCGGCGGCCTATGAGAGCAAGCGCACCGAATTCGAGCCGTCGAATACCAACAACTGGAATTTCGGATCGTCCTCGGCGCTGAAATTTGCCAGCGTTAACGGAGCGACGAGCGGAGCCGAGTTCGATACGGTCAACGCGGCTTACTCTCCGCGCATTCCGCGCTACGAAAATATCAAGAACAACGTTCACCGTCTCGGGCTGACCAGTTCGGTCCAGTGGCAGCCTGACGACCGGACGACTTTGACGCTTGATGCCCTCTACGCCGATTTCGCGGCTGAGCGCACGACGTCCGATCTCGAAGCCATTGCCTTCTCGGTTTCGGGCAGCGGTTCATCGCTGGGAGCGGGGCTTCCGGTAACGCTCGGCCACAACGCCATCAATGTCGTCGATTACACGCTCGATCCGGCGCGCAATACGTTGCTGATGGTGAAGGCTACCAATGTCGGTGCTCGCGTTGAATCGCGCCTCGACCACCTCGATACGCGCTTCATGCAAGCGACCCTCGATGCTACCCACGAATTCAGCGACAAGCTGAAGGTGCACGGCATCCTCGGCTGGACGGAATCGCACCACCGCAACCCGATTCAGACCACTGTCACGGCGGACTACAACTGCTCGGCGGCCACGTCCGCGTCGGGCTGCGCCGGAGGTCAGACCGGCGGCGTCGGCAGCGCCGCGGATCCCTTCGTCTACGACTACACGGGCAACAACTACGTGCCCTATATCAGCTACGGCAATGTCGATGTGACGAGCCCGGACGGATGGTTCCTGTCGCAGATCCGCGAGCGTGCGGAATGGGTGTTCAACTCCTATCGTTCGGCGCAGGCCGAGGTGGATTATGCGCCGTTTGATGCGCTGCGTCTGCAAGGTGGCATCAATTACAAAAACTACGGCTTCAACACCTATGAAACTCGTCGTTCCAACGGCACGACGTCCAATTTGGACAGCGTGATTCCCACCGCGGTCTCGTCAGGGGCGATCAAGGACTATGCCAAACTGGTCTCCCTCAACATCAATGTGCCGAAGGGAACCGATTCAACTTGGTGGGTGCCTGATCTCAACAAGTTCGACTCGCTTTATCACATCTGGGATCCGACCGTTTACAACGGTGCCTTCAACATGGGCATTGAGCCGGGTCTCAACAATTCCGGCAAGGTGGTCGAGAACGACTACGGCGCCTGGGTGCAGGCCAACTGGACGACGCAGTTCTACGGCATTCCGTTCAGCGGTAACGTCGGTCTGCGTTATGTGCTGACCGAACAGAGGGCCCAGGGCTATAGCTACAATTCGGCGACTAAAGCGCTGACGTCCAATGAGAAGACCCAGACCTACCATGACTTCCTGCCGTCGTTGAACGCGGTTCTGGAGCCGGCCGATAATTTCCTGATCCGCCTGAATGCCAGCTACGCGATGGCGCGTCCGGATCTGTCGAATTCGTTCCCCAAGGCGACGGTGGTAAAGTCCGGCTCGAGCCTGGCGGTGAGCCTCGGCAACCCGCTGCTCAAGCCGTACCGCTCGAAGAACCTCGATCTGTCGTATGAGTGGTATTACCACAAGGGTGCGCTGCTGTCGGTCGCCTTCTTCTACAAGCAGATCGACTCCTTCGTGCAGACGCTCAATGGCGACATGATCTACCACGGCAACGCCTATGGCTTGTCGGATGATCTCGTGCATGCGGCGTGCGGCTCTTCTTATGGTGCGTCGTGCAACGAGAATCTGTCCTGGACCTTCACCCGTCCGATCAATACCAAGGGCGGGCCGCTCTACGGCATGGAAATAAGTTGGCAGCAGAACTTCGATTTCCTGCCGGGACCGTTCCAGTATATGGGTATGTCGGCGAACGTCACGTTCGTGCAGGCGACGCAGAACTACGTCGACTCGAAGGGTGCCTTGCTCGCCAAGGCGGACCTGACGCAGCTCTCGCGCAACACCACCAACGCCACGCTGTATTATGACGATCAGGTGTTCCAGGCGCGCGTGTCGCTGTCGAACCGGTCACGCTACTTGAACTCGGTGCCGGCTAGCTATGGCGCCGACTACGGCGTGACCGAGGGCACGGCGAACGTCGATGGGGCGTTGAGCTACAAGCTCGACGATCACATCATGTTCACCCTAGACGGGATCAACCTGACCAATCAGGCCGATCACAACTACGTCGACTCGAAGGGCGTGCGTGCCAACGGCTGGACCAAGAACGGCCGGTCGTTCTACTTCGGAACGAAGTTCACCTACTGATCTTCGCCAGAGTTGCGCCGGCCCTCCCCAGTTCCGGTGCATTGCCGGGCGGCGCCGATAGCGATATCGGCGCCGCTTACCTCCCTCCTGGAGCACTATGATGCGACGCGCTGCAGCGGCCTTAGCCATTTTGCTTTGTTCTCCCGCCTGGGCTCTCGACAACCCGGGACCGGATGCGGCCCGGCAGACAGCTTCCGCCTATCTCGACGGATTGGCGGAAAAAGCCCTGGCGTCGCGCAGCACGGCTGTCGCCGCGTTGTCCTCCAAAGCCGACGCGGACAGGCGTCAAGCTGAAGTCCGCAGCAAGATTTTGAAATTGATCGGCGGCTTGCCCGATCGGTCGGCTCCCTTGAACGCCAAAGTGATGGCCGTTCACGCTGAAAACGGCTTCAAATTCGAGACCGTGGTGTTCGAGAGCCTTCCCGGCTATCGCGTCACGACCAATCTGTTCGTGCCGGACGGCAAAGGCCCGTTCCCGGCGGTCATCGTGTCGCCCGGCCATTCGCCGTCGGGCAAAGAAGGCGATTACCGGTTCGCCGCCAATTTCGCTCGGGCCGGTTTTGTCGTTCTGGCCTACGATATCGTCGGCGAAGGCGAGCGTTGGCAGCATTACGATGCCGACCTGAACGTATCACGCCTTGAACGCCCCACCGCCGAACACAGTCTCGTCGCGTATCAATCTCTGCTGGTCGGAAAGCCGGTGGTTCGCTATTTCATCAATGATGCGATGCGCGGCATCGATTATCTTGCCGGCCGGCCAGAGGTCGATCCGCAGCGCATCGGCGCGTACGGCTGTTCGGGCGGCGGGGCGGTGACGGCCTATCTCGCGGCGCTCGATCCGCGCGTGAAGGCAGCCGCGTCGGCGTGTTTCGTCACCACCATGCAGCAGCTTCTGACCAGTGTCGGCCCGCAGGAAGGCGAGCAGTCGACGCCGGGATTCACGGCCGCGGGGCTGGACTTGGCCGATTGGGTGGAACTCGCCGCGCCGCGTCCCTATGCCATCGTCTCGACAACGGAGGACATGTTCCCCTTCGCAGGAGCGAAGGCCGCGCAGGAAGAGGCCAAACGCTTCTGGAAGCTTTACGGCGCCGAAGACAAGCTGGTTTGGATCACCGGACCCGGGCCGCATGGTGCTCTGACGCCGATCGCTGCCGACATCATTGCGTTCTTCGCGAAGAATTTGAATGCGACCGGCACGCCGGCGTTTACCGAATTGCGCCCGGCCGATCCAGCCGATGTGCGGGTGACCCCGACCGGCCAGTTATCGACCTCGATCGGCAGCGAGACGGTTCAGTCGCTGATGGCGGCGGAAGCGCGTGCCCTCGCTCCCGAAAAATCAAAGGCTAAGTCCCTCGCCGATGCCGTTCGTGCGGTGACGGCGGCGCAACCCAAGCATTCCGTGCCGGCGGTGCAGGTGGTGAAGACGGAAACGCGGAGCGGCTATCGCCTGCAGACGTTGCACTTCACGCCGGCGGATGGCCCCGCCTATGACGCCGTTCTCGCCCGACCCGACGGAGTCGTGAAGGGGCGGCTTCTTTATCTCGATCGCGCGCCTGCAACGCGGGCCAAGCTGGAGAAGCTCGTCAAATCCGGCTGGTTGACCCTTGCGGTGACGCCGGTTGGCGGCAGTGGTGAAGAGATCAAGGCGCATGTGCTCGGCGACTACACGCTATTTGCTTTGCGCGCCATGCTGGTCAATCGCACGGTGACCGGCCTTCGCATCGATCAGGCGGAGAGTGCGGCGCAGTGGTTGTCGCGCGAAAAGGCCGAGCGCAGCGGCATTGCGCTCTATGGTGTCAGTTCGCTGGGACCGACGGCCTTGCACGCCGCCGTGCTCGACAAGCGTTTCGACCTCGTCGTGGTGGAGAACGCCTTGGCGGCGTTCCGGCTCGCCGTCGATCAGCCGATCACGCGCAATTTGCCGGAAATCGCTTTGCCGGGCGTGCTCGCAAAATACGACTTGCCGGATCTTATGGCCGCGCCGCGCCGGGTTCTGGTGATCAATCCCGTCGATCCGGTGGGGCGGAGCATCGGCCGGGCGGCTTTCGAGAAACTGGTCGCGAACGCGCCCAACGTTACGTGGCTCGCTTATGCGCCGGACGATCTGAAATAGGACGACAATGATGGAATGCGAACGTCGTGACGTAATGTGCGGCATGGCCGTGCTCGCGCTGACCACGGGGCCGGCTGTGGCCGCCGAGGCCGCGCCGGTGGCTAAGACCTCGCTCGGCAAGGTCAAGGGTGCCGGAAACGCCGGAATTCTGGTATTCAAAGGCATCCGCTATGGCGCCGATACGGCACCGCGCCGCTTCATGGCGCCGGCGAAACCCAAGCCGTGGACTGGCGTTCGCGATGCGCTCGCGTTCGGCGCTGCATGTCCGCAGATGGACAAACGGGCCGGCGCTACCAGCGAGGACTGCCTTTTCCTCAACGTTTGGACGCCGGCGTTGCGCGACGGCGGCAAACGCGCGGTCATGGTGTATCTGCACGGCGGCGGTTATTCCAATGGCTCTGGCGCCGGGCCGGAGATCGACGGCACCAATCTGTCGCGCCGCGGCAATGTGGTGGTGGTGACGATCAATCACCGCCTCAACGCGTTCGGCTATATGTATCTCGCTATGCTGGGCGGTGCCGAATTCGCCGATTCCGGCAATGCCGGCCAGCTCGACATCCTGCTTGCGCTCGATTGGATCCGGGAGAACATCGCGGAGTTCGGTGGTGATCCGTCCCGCGTGATGGTGTTCGGCCAGTCTGGTGGTGGCGCCAAGATCGCGACCATGATGGCAATGCCGGCCGCGAAGGGCCTCTTCCATCGCGCCATCACTATGAGCGGTCAGCAGACGACCGCGGCCGGTCCGCTCAACGCTACCATGCGCAGCGAGGCATATCTGAAAGCGCTGGGCATTACACGCGCCAATCTTGCGGACATCAAGACTCTGCCGACCGCCAAACTGGTGGAGGCCCTGTCGGTGGTCGATCCCATTCTCTTCACCCGCAACGTCTATTTCGGGCCGGTGATGGACATGAAAAACCTCTTGCGCCATCCCTTCTATCCCGATGCTCCGGCGCAATCGGCCTCGGTTCCGATGATCATCGGCAATACGCGCGAAGAGATGGGCGGCTTCACCAAGGAGGAATGGTGCCGCAATCTCAGCTGGCAGCAACTGCCGGATCGCGTCGCCGCCAATATGCGCGTCGACATCCTGCCGGATTATGTGGTGCGCGAGTATCGCAAGCTGTATCCGTCGATCACGCCGATGCAGGCTTTCGTCAAGATCGTGACGGCTGCGCGGTCCTGGCGTGCCGCCATCGAGGAAGCCGAAGCGCGCGCCCGATCGGGATCGCCGGCTTACGCCTATCAAGTGGATTGGCCGGCGGCACAGGGGCTTATGGGCGCCCATCATGCGATCGATGTTCCGCTCGCCTTCGACAACATCGATAAGCCGGGCATGTCGACCGGCAATAGCGAGCGGACGCGCAAAATGGCGGCAATCGTCAGCGAAACCTTTATCGCGTTTGCCAAGACGGGCAATCCCAACAACGCTCTGATTCCGGAATGGAAGCCCTACACGCTGCCCAATCGCGAAACCATGGCGTTCGATCTTCCCAGTCATCTCGAGAACGATCCGCGCGGCGCCGAACGCCGTATCTTCGAGCAAGTTCCATTCACCCTGCAGGGCACTTGAGGTTTTCATGAGCACCGATCGCCGTACTTTGTTGAGGCTCGCCGGATTGGGCATTGCAGCAGCGCCGCTCGCGGCTGCGGCTGGTGCCAAGCCGCGTCCGTCTTTCGCGCCGCCGCCGCTGCCGGTCATTCCGCCGCTTTCGCTCCGCATCACCGATTTCGGCGCGGTCGGCGACGGCACCACCAAGAACACGACGGCCATTCAGGATGCGCTTGATCGTTGCAGCATGCTCGGCGGCGGCGAGGTTGAAATTCCGCCCGGACGTTTCCTGACGGGGACAATCTTTCTGCACGCCAACACCCGCTTGAAGATCGGCGAGGGGGCCGAGCTGGTCGGCAGCGACGATCTGGCCGATTACCCGATCCATCAGGTCCGCTGGGAAGGCAAATGGATCAAAGGGCATTGTTCGCTGATTCACGCGATCGATGCCGACAACATCGCCATTGTCGGACCGGGCAAGATCCGCGGCAGCGATGCGGTGGGCGGCGTTCCGCGTCCTGGCACGCCTTTGCGCTATCCCGCCTTGATCGAACCGGTGAACTGCAAAACCGTGCTGTTCGACGGCTTCTCGACGTTCTACGACCGGATGTGGAATCTGCATCCGACCTATTGCGACGATTTCACCGCACGCAATCTCACCATCCGTACCAGTGACAAGGGCCGCGACGGCATAGACGTCGATTCCTGCCGCCGTGTGCGGATCGAGAATTGCGATATCGCCACCGGCGACGATTGCATCGCGCTCAAGTCGGGCCGCGGAATGGAAGGCGTGACGATCGGCCGGCCCACCGAGGACGTGTTCATCACCGGCTGTACCTTCTCAGATCTTCATTGGGCGTGCATCGGCATCGGCAGCGAAATGTCGGGCGGCGTGCGCAGAGTGCGGATCGAGAACTGCAAGTTCACTTATGCCAAGACCCACGCGATCTACATAAAGGGGCAGGTCGGCCGCGGCGGCTTCGTCGAAGAGATCGACGTGCGTAATATTGATGTGACCGGCGCGCAACTCGGCTTCTTGCGTTTCAACTTCCTCACCAGCGGACGCAACGACGAAAATCAGGCCCCCGGTGTCGCGGGTGTTCCGCACATTGCCAATTTCCGCTTCCGCGATGTCCGCGTACACGATCTGCCGCAATTGGTCGAAGGCTGGGAAATCCATCCCGTTCGTCCGCTTGAGGGGCTTTTGCTGGAGAACATCTCCGGCTCGTGCAAGGCGGGCCTCAAGCTCGCTCATGTCAAAGGCGCGCGCCTTTCCGGCATCCGGCTGGACGGTCTGACCGGGCCGCTGCTGTCGACGCTCGACGTCACAGGTTCTGGTCTTGCCGGCGCTGTGCCGCTGCCGGCTCCGGACGTGCCGCCGATCGTGCCGGAACCGGCAACGCCGTATCGCCTCGCGTGAGCGTGTTTGATCAGCGGTTGGTGAATTTTACCGGGAAGGCATCTTGCGGCGTGCCGATGAAGTAATCGGGATGGATCGAGCACAGATGGTTCACGTCGGGAACAAGGATCTCGAGATGGGCGTCCAGCGCGGCCACCGCGTCGGCTGGTTTGCCGGCCGCGATTGCGTCGCGAATCTTGACGTGCTCCCGGATGACCCGGGTCATGCGGCCCTTGACCGGAAGCGTCATGCGGCGCACGCGGTCGATCTGGACTTTGGACTGACGGATCAATTTCCAGATGGTCGCGAACTTGCCGATCGCCGCGATGAATTCGTGGAAGGCCTCGTCGTTGACGTGGAAGCCTTTCTGGTCGCCGATTTTGTCCGCCAACCGCTGCTGTGCGAGGATGGCATCCAGTCGGGCGATGTCGGCGGGCGTGGCGAGGTCCGCCGCCCGCGTTACGGTCACCGCTTCGAGTGCACGGCGGATGACCATCGCTTCGCCAATGGCGCCGATCGGAATCCGGCTGATGGCCGTCCCGCTTTGCGGGATGATCTCGACCAAGCCGTCGCGGGCGAGATGAAGCAGGGCTTCCCGGACCGGCGTGCGGCTCACGGCGAACCGTTCGGCGAGCAATTTTTCCTGGATGGATGCGCCCGGCTCCAACTCCATCTCAACGATGGCCTGGTATAGCGCGTCGTAGACGATGTCGGTGGCGGTACGGCGTTGCTGGCGCGGGGGTGCCAACCGTCGCTCTCGAATGTCGGGCTGCATCCTGGCGGATACCTTGGGTTCACGCATGCTGCAATCAGAGCTGCGGGTGCAGCTGCTCCCAGACGGCCTGTTCGCCGCAAGACCTAAACTATACGGGTTCCGTCCGACAAGGCCTGGATGAATAAAATGTTATGATCGTGCCTTGGCTGGCCTTCCGGCGCCGCCGCTTTGGCGCGAAGAAAAGGCTGCCTCGCCGGGCAAGGCAGCCTCTTGGATCGTTTCCACGGCGGCGTGGTTCACTAGACGGCAGCGGGCGCCTTTCCGGCTATGGCCTGCAGCTCGCTTCTGATGCCGTTGGCTTGAATACGTGCGATCGAAGCCATGACGGCATTGGTGAGGTGCGGGATGGTATTCAGATCGCGCCCCTTCCAGACATCGCCGTTCGCGAGCCAGGTTTTGACGAGGTCGGCAAGCTGCCATTCTCCCGTATCGACGCGTTTCCAGGCGTCCGCGAACCAGGTCAAGGTCGCCTCATCGTCCTGGAGTGTGATTTTGCCGCCGCGGTAGAGCACCATCGTGGCGGCAAGCGCCGTCACCAGGCGGGCCGGCAAGGTGCCGAACTTGTCGGTATAGGCGATGAGCTGCGGCAGCACGCGCGCTTCGTATTTGCTCCAGCTGTTCAGCGCGATCGATTCCAGGCGGTGATAGATGAACGGGTTCCGGAAGCGCCGCAGAACGTCGGCTGCGAAGGCGTTGAGCTGATCGCGGGGAAGCGGCAGCACCGGGATGATCTCGTCGTTCAAGGCGCGCAGAAGGAAATTCCCGACGTCGGGATCATCGACGGCTTCACCAACGGCCTTCAGTCCGGCCAATATGGCGACCGGAACCATGGTGGTATGGCCGCCGTTCAGGATTCCGACCTTGCGCTTCTTGTAGGGCGTTGCGTCGTCGACGATGCGGACATTGAGTCCGGAGTCCGCCAGCTTCAGCTCTTCGCCGACGAAGGCGGGACCTTCGATGACGAACAAGTGGAAATATTCGGCGGTCACCAGGAATTGGTCGTGATAGCCGAGTTCGGTCTCGATCGCGGCGATCTCGTCGCGCGGATATCCGGGGACGATACGATCGACCAGCGTGGTGCAGAAGGTGCAATGGGCATCGAGCCAATCAAGGAAGCTTTTGTCGAGCGCCCAAAGTTCGGCAAAGTGCCGGACGGCGGCCTTCAAGGCCTTGCCGTTGTGGTCGATCAGCTCGCACGGCAGGAGAAAGACGCCTTTTTCCGGCGCGCCGGCAAAGTGCTTGAAACGTTCGTAGAGCAGGCGGGTCATTTTGCCGGGGAACGTCGCCGGCGGGCGGTCGTCGAAGCGATCGGCGTCGTTGACGGCAATGCCGGCTTCAGTCGTGTTCGAGAAGATGAAGCGGACATCGGGGTTGTGCGCCAGCGCCAGGAATTCATCGAACGCGAATTCGAGGTCGATTTCGTGCTGCACACAGGTGATCTTGCGGAACTGGCGCACCGGTTCGCCGGCTTCGTCGATGCCGCGCAGCAGGGTCGTGTACAGGCCGTCCTGGGTGTCGAGGAGCGGCATCTCGGAACGCGTCTTCGGGCGGACGACGACGACGCCGGCATCCAGTCCTTTGCGTTCGTTGAGGATATCGATCTGCCAGTCGACGAAAGCGCGAAGGAAATTGCCTTCGCCGAATTGGATGATTTTGACGGGACGAGAAGCGGCCTTTTCGCGACGCAATGTACGCAACATGATTTTCCTGAACCTGTTAGAGTGAGATGTCTCTCTTCCAGAACTGGAAGTCGTCCTGGCGGAGCCGGTCGGCTTTCGCGCGGTATTGTCCGCCTGCGGTTTTCACCACGAGATCGAACAGTCCCTCGGCGACGGACTGCAGGGAGGCGCCGGAAATCACCGGGCCGCAGTCGTAGTCGATGATGTCGTCGAGTTTCTCGGCGATCGCCGAATTGGTGCTGACCTTGAGGACTGGAACGATCGGATTGCCGGTCGGAGTACCGAGCCCGGTCGAAAACAGAACGACGTTGGCGCCCGAGGCGACCAGACCGGTGACGGCTTCGACGTCGCCGCCGGGCGTGCATAGAAGTTCGAGCCCTGGCTGCGCCGTCTGTTCGGCATAGTCGAGCACCGCGACGAAGGGCGATGACCCGCCTTTGCGAGCGGCCCCGGCTGACTTCATCGCATCGGTGATGAGGCCGTCGCGAATGTTGCCCGGGCTGGGATTGTCGGAAAAGCTGCTGCCGACTGCCTTGGCCTTGGCTTCAAACGCGCGCATGAGTTCGAGGAACCGGCGCCGGTCGGCGTCGTTTTTGCACCGGGCGATGAGCGCGTTTTCGACGCCGCACAATTCGGGGAATTCGGCGAGGATCGCGCTGCCGCCAAGCGCCACGGCGATATCCGAAACAAGGCCGAAGGCGGGATTGGCGGATATTCCGGAAAACCCGTCAGAGCCGCCGCATTTCACACCGATCTTCAAGGCCGAAAGTGGCACCGGACGGCGCTCGGCGGCGTTGGCGATATGCAGTCCTTCGAGGGTCGCCTTGATGGCGTTGCGCAGCATGTCTTCGGTGCGACCCGACGACTGGCGCTCGAAGATGAAGCAGGGCTTGTCGAACTTGGGATTGCGTTCGGCCAAGGCCGCGCGAAACATCTCGATTTGGGCGTTCTGGCAGCCAAGGCTGAGGACCGTGATGCCAGCGACGTTGGGGTGGTCGGCATAAGCAGCCAGGACGCGGCAAAGCGAGCGGGCATCGGCGCGGGTGCCGCCGCAGCCGCCGGTATGGGTGATGATGCGGATGCCGTCGACATTGGGGAACCGGCGAGCCGTGCGGGAAGCGGATGGGCCTTGCTCCAGCAGATCGCGCGTTAGGTCTTCGAACGGCGACGTCGGGTAGCCCAGTGGTCCCTCAAGCGCATCGCGCAAGGCTTCGACGGATTTGTTTTCGCAGAAGACGAGCGGAAAGATCAGCCAGTAATTGGCGGTGCCGATGCGGCCGTCTTTGCGGACCACGCCCGCAAACGTGGTGGAACGCCACCGTTCGACATCGGGCGGAACCCAGGTGTAACGAGTGCCGCTTTCCACATCCACGGGCGCCGTGTAGTGGCGCAGGTTGTGACAGCCGATCGCTTCGCCGCGCTTGATCGCGCGCGTCGCCTTGCCGACGGGAACGCCGTAGAGACGCAGGACGTCGCCTTCGGCGAAGTCGCCGGTGGCGAGCTTGTGCTTTGCCGCCACCGGTGTTGCCGTCGTGATCGTCTCATTGCCGCATCCAAGCGTTTCACCCGCCGCCAGATCGGTCAGCGCGATCAGCATGTCGTCGTCGGGATGAATGCGGAGCAGCTTGCTCATGGTGGGGCTAGAACCGGAAATAGTTTTTGGCGTTGGCGTAGCTGACGCCGTGAACGATGTCGGCGAGCGCCTTGAAGTCGTCGGGATATTCGCCGTCCTCGACCCATTCGCCGAGCTGGCGGCACAGAAGGCGGCGGAAGTAATCGTGGCGCGGATAGGACGCGAAGCTGCGCGAGTCCGTCACCATTCCGACCGAGGTCCCGAGAACGCCGTGATTGGCCAGCGTCTTCAGTTGCTGAAGATTGCCGTCCTTGTGATCGTTGAACCACCACGCCGGGCCGAATTGGACTTTGCCGAGAACGCCGGCTTCATGAAAGCAGCCGCTCAAGGTCGAAAGCACTTCGTTCATGCTGGGGTTGAGGCAGAACAGCAGCGTCTTGGGTAAGGCGCCCGCCATTTCGAGGCCGTCGAGCAGCGTGGCGACGCCGTCTGCAAAGTTGGTGTCGGAAATGGAGTCGTAGCCGGTGTCGGGACCCAGCGCGGCCATGGTCCGGGAATTGTTGTTGCGCCGGGCGCCCATGTGCAAACACATCACCCAGCCGCGCTTGGCGTAGCCTTTGCCGAGTTCGTGCAGCAGGCCGGCAACATAGTCGCTGGTTTCGCCATCGCTCAGCGGTGCTCCGGCCAAGCGTTTGGCAAACAGGCTTTCGAGATGCTCCGGCGCGATCTTCGCTGACGGCAGCGGCGTGTCGAGGGCGTGGTCGGAAACCCGCGCGCCTTGGGTGTGAAAGAAGTCCATCCGCGCCGCCAGGGCGTTCGCAAGGCTTGCAAAGCTGGTGATTTTTATGCCGCTGACGCTTGCCAGTTGGGCCAGATAAGACGCGAAGTCCGGCGCATTGATGCGCATGGCTTTGTCGGGGCGGTAAGCGGGCAGCACGCGTGTCTTCAGCGTCGAGCGGCTGATTGCCTGGTGCTGATGGAGGTCGTCGACCGGGTCGTCGGTGGTGCAGGCCACTTCGACCTTGGCATTGGTCAGCAAATCCCAGCAATCGATCGAGGCGAGCGCGTCGTTCGCTTCTGCCCAGATCGCATCGGCGTTATCGGCATTGATGACGTGCTTGATGCCGAACAGGCGGCGCAGCTCGAGATGGCTCCACTGATAGACGGGGTGCCCCGCGGCCAGAGGCAGGACGCGGCAGTACGCCTTGAACTTCTCCTCGTCGGTCCGGTCGCCGGTGATGAAGTCTTCGGACACACCGCAGACGCGCATCAGGCGCCACTTGTAGTGATCGCCGCCGAGCCACAGTTCGGCAATGTTGCGAAAACGTCTGCGCGCGGCGATTTCCGTTGGCGGCAAATGGGAGTGGTAGTCGATGATGGGCAGGTCCGCGGCTACTTCGCGATACAACCGGCGGGCGATGCCCGTGCTGAGGAGAAAATCGGATGTCAGAAAAGGTGTGGCCATAGCTCGACTCGCCAAAAAAAGTGCGCAGGCGCCCGGCAGAAGTGCCAGAGGCGACTGACCCTAGGTACTATACTAATATATTAGAGTGCAAGATGTGATCTGCATTTTCGGTGCGGCCGTTTCGGTTCGCGCCTTGTCGGGCAGCGCTTCAAATTGACTTGAACCGATCTACACTCATTGCTTCCTATTTATCGGACAAATAAGATCGCCTGTGGTGGTGCGCATTTTGCCCGACGTCCCCGGCCAATGCGCAGGATCGTGCTGGGGACGTGCTCATGAACCAGGGCGGGGCCGGTCTGGGGCTGGACCCAATAAGCAGGAGAGGCCGGAAACAACCGGGCAGGACATGAAATCCACATCAAGAAAGAATGACGTGCTTCGCACACTGACGTTGACGTTGATGCTGTCGGCCGCACCGGCCGTCGCGGCGCCGTCCGCAGCGAAGACCCCTTTGCCGCGACCGCAAGGTCCGTGCGATGTCTACGCCGCCGCCGGCACGCCTTGCGTCGCCGCGCACGCCACGACCCGCGCGCTTTTTGCCGCCTATAACGGTCCGCTCTATCAGGTGCTGCGCCAGTCCGACGGCAAGACGCTGGATATCGGTGTCGTTCCGGCCAGTGCGACCGATGCCGGCGGCTATGCCGATGCCGCGAAGCAGGATGCCTTCTGCGCCAACACCACCTGCTGGATTTCGATCCTGTACGATCAGTCGGGCAAGCATAACGATCTGGTGCAGCCGCCGCGCGGCGCCTTCAGTGGCCCGGCCATGGGCGGTTTCAACAATCTGCCGATCGCCACCATGGCGCCGATTACCGTCATGGGGCACAAGGTCTACGGCGTGTTCGTCGCGCCGGGCATGGGCCTGCGTCAGAACGATGCCAAAGGCACGGCGGTCGACGATCAGGCCGAGGGCCAGTACTGGGTCATCAACGGCCAGCATTTCAATTCGGGATGCTGCTTCGACTACGGCAATGCCGAAACCGACAGCCGCGACGACGGCAACGGCACGATGGAAACCACGTTCTTCGGCAACACCATGCCGTGGTATCACGGCAACCCGCCGGGCCCTTGGATCATGACCGACCAGGAGAACAATCTCGTCGGTTGCGTCAACGAGGACAAATCCAAGCTCTGCGCCAATCTGCCGAACATCACATGGCGGTTCGTAACCGCAATGGCCAAAGGCAAGCCGCATCATTGGACCTCGCTGGGTGGTGATGCGCGCCAGGGTCCGTTGGCGGTCATGTTCGACGGCCGCCGTATCGACGCGACTTACGATCCGATGCGCAAGCAAGGCGCCATCCTGCTCGGCAACGGCGGCGACAACTCGAACCAGTCGCAGGGCACGTTCTACGAAGGCGCGATGACCGCCGCCGGCACCTTCCCCTCGGATGCCACCGATCAACTGGTGCAAGCCAATGTCGTGGCGGCCCGCTATGACGAAGCCCGCGTCCGCATTGCTCCGGCTGCCGCTGTTGCGACACCGCCCGGCTTGCAGACTTTTGTTCCGGGATCGTCGCAGGAAACCACGGTGAGCTTCACCAACACGACGGGCGCGCCGGTGTCCGCTGTTCGTCTGAGCGTTGGTGCCCCGAAAGGATGGACGGTCGCCGGTTCCAAGACCGTCGCGTCGGTCGCGCCGGGCGCCACGGTGCAAGCGACGTTCAAGATTACGTCCGGCCCGCTGGCGTTCAACGGCGATTTGACCGGCACGGCGGCGTGGACCGCGAATGGCGCCAAGCAGACCGAAACGGCGGTCGAAAAAATTCGCAATGCCGATCCGGTCAAGATCAACGAATTCCGCATCAGCGATGGTTCGGCGAATACTACCAACTCGTTCGTTGAAATCTACAACGCCGGTTCGAAGGCCGTCGATCTCTCCAACTGGACCTTGACCGAACATCCGACCGAACAGGCGATTTCGTCGACGGTGACGATCCCGGCCAACACCAAGCTCGCGCCGCAAGGCACGTATCTTCTGGGTTTGGCGAACTCGGGCTTGGCGGTTGGCGCCAAGGCGGGCGATGACACGCTGTATGTCCGTTCCACCGAGGGCATGAAGGCCGGCGATAGCGTTCGCGTCGATGGCGTCGAGACCCGCACGATTGCCGGGCTTGGCACGGCAGCGGGGGCGATCACCACGCTGTGGCAGCCTCTGCCCGACGGACCGGTGATCACCATCCCGGCCGGATCGACCAATATTCCGGTGACCAGCACGGACGGATTCGTGGTCGGCGAAAAGATCGCGTTAGGCCATGGCGCCGGTTATCCCGCCGTCGGCCGCATCACTGAGCAATACGAAGTGGCCACGGTGACGGCGGTCGGAAAACCGGGGACGCAAGCCTGGCTTTCGGCCGATGCGGCGCCCGGTGCGACCAATATCAAAGTGACCTCGGTCGCGAACATCTCGGTCGGCGATCGCATCCGGCTCGACATCGACAGCGTCGGGCACGGCATCGAAACCGTGACCGTGGCCAAGGTTGGCACCGCGGCCAAGCGCACCGCACTGACGGCTAATGTCCAAGCCGGAGCCACCACGATCAGTGTTCGTGCGATGAGCTTCGGACCCAACCCGCGGCCGGGACTGGCTGTCGGCGACAAGATCACGGTCGGCATGCCGGGCAACCGACAGACGGTCACGGTCACCGCAGTGACACCCGGAGCTTCGTTCAACGCCGTCGTGACGGTTGCGCCAGCGCTCACGGCGACCCATGTCGACGGCGAAGATGTGGTGGAGCCGGGTACGGGCCTCGACCTCACGGCACCGCTCAAGTTTGCGCACGCCGACAATATGCCGTTCAGCGCCCGCGGCACCGGCATCAGCTTTGCCCCCGCGACGGCGTTTGCCCATTCCAGCAACGAGCCGGTGCGTCCGCTCGGCTCAGGCATCAAGCTCGACAAACCTCTCACGGCGGCGCACGCGATCGATGCCGTGGTGCAGAACGATGCTGCCACGGTCGGATATCGCGACAGCAAGGCGCCCAATCAGTGGTTCGGCGGCCCGGTGCTGTCGCCGAAGGGCGGGACGATGGTGTTGCGCGATGCCGGCGGGCATGTCGTCGACAGTCTGAACTACGGCCTGCTGGTCGATCCGTGGATTTCGGAAGGCTATCAGGCAGTTTCGGGGGCCGAGAAAGAGGGCTGCCTGGTCGCGGCTCCGGGCGTCGCCCGCGCGTTCTGGTGGGAGTCGCCAGTTGTGGGCACGAACGTCAGTGCCAGCCGGTCTCCGGATGGGCGCGATACCGACAGCAACTGCTCCGACTTCGTGGTGCCGTCGGCGACCACAACGGCGGCAGCGACATCTGCCGGTGCGACCGATCTTAAGGTCATCAAAACGGCTGGCTTCCAGGCCGGTCAGACGATCGTGATCGATGGCGGTGCCGATCGCGAAGTGGCGACGATCACGAAAGTGGGCACGGCGGGCGCTGCGCAGGTGCGTACTGCAGCGACGGCCGGTGCGACCACGATCGCGATCACCAATGCGCGCGGCTTCGAGGCGGGCCAGACGGTCGACATCGACACCGGAGCGCAACATGAAACGGCGGTCGTCACCGACGTCCGGGCGTTCGGTCCGATGGCGGCGTTGGTGCTGAATGCGCCGCTCCGCTTTGCGCATCAGGCGAACGTCGAGGTGTCCGGCACGGGGCTCACTCTTGCCGGCGCACTGACGCGGGCTCATGCGGCTGGAGCGCAAGTCGTGAGCGACGTCCCGACGCCCGGCGCACCCAACAAAGTGTCGGTGGCGAAATAACACCCGCTGATCTACTCTCCGTTGCAGGGGCCTATCCGGTATCGGGTAGGCCCCTTTTTCATGTTCTTCGTGGTTTTCCCCGCGGCATCTGCCGTATTTCTCGGCGAGAGATCACTGGCCGGATGTTCATCCGCGGCGTAAACACCACCAATCCGGTGTATTCTACTACGCCACGTAACCGCGATTCTTTGGCTTGGGAGCCAGTCGAGGGCAGCTAGGCATGACAACGACATTCCGTTTTTCATCAATTGTCGGATTTTTGCACAAGATCCGCCACATCCTCGTTGCGCTTGCCGGATTGTACGTCGTGTGGCTTCTGTTCGCTTGGCTGGCGCTGCCGCCGCTGCTGCAGTCGCAGGCGGAAAAAATTGTCTTAGCGCGCAGCGGCCATCATCTGACGATGGACAAACCGTCGTTCAATCCCTTTCTGCTTCGCTTGCACCTCAGGAACGTGAAGCTTACCGAGCCCGGCGGCCAACATCTGCTGTCGTTCCGGAACCTGATCGTAGAGTTTTCGTCGACCAGCCTGTTCCGCCGCGCCTATGTGTTCGACGAAATCGCGCTCGACAATCTCGATGCGACGCTGGTTGTTTTGCCGAAGAACCGCCTCAACTGGACCGGTCTGATCGAGGCATTTCAGAGCAAAGAGAAGAAGCCGTCCGGCGAACTGCCGCGGCTGCTCATTCGCAAGATCTCCCTGACCGAGGCGCAAGCTACGCTCACCGACCGCCGGACGGGTGTCGAACGAACGGCGCGGATCGAGCCGATGACGCTTGAGCTGACCGATCTGTCGACGCTGTCGAACGGCAAGGGACGTTACGAAATCACGGCCAGAACCAGTTTCGGTGCGCACATCGCGTGGGACGGCGTTCTAGCGCTCAAGCCAGTCCAGATGACCGGCCATCTGCAGGTGACCGGCATCTCGTTGCCGCGCGTGGCGCAATACATGCCGCTTCCCGGCACGATCGCAGCGCCCGAAGGCGTGGCGGCGTTCTCGACCTCCTATCAAGCCGGCATGATCGAGGACGCGTTCAATCTGAAGCTTTCCAATCTCGCGTTTCGCCTCGATGGCTTCAAGATCGCAGGGAAAGCCGATCCCTCCGCTGTCGCTACGGCCGGGCGTATTGCGCTGAGTGGCGGGCGGTTCGATCTCTCGCGTCGGAGTGTCAGCTTCAAGGCATTGTCGCTGAGCGGAGGAAACGTCCAAGCGGTGCGCGACGCCAAAGGACGGATCAACTGGCAGGCGCTGGTTCCCGCCAAGCAAACGACCGCGCCGCAAACACCGGCCCATGGTGGCGGTTGGCATTATCGCATCGAGAAAGTGGACGTTTCCGGCTTCGGGCTGCAATTCCGTGATGCCGGGCCAGGCGCGAGCTTCGCGCTGGAGGACATTGCTGCCGAAACCGGACCGGTGAGTGAAGACCTCAGTCAGCCGTTGCCGCTGAAAGTCTCGTTCCGCTCGCGCGATGGCGGCACGTTCTCGGCGGAGGGGACAGTGGTCCCGACCGCGCCCTCGGCCGATCTGCAGATCAAGCTGGATGGTCTGAACATCGCTCCGGTCCAACCGTATCTTGCGCACACGACCACATTGAAGCTGACGAGCGGCAGCGTTTCCAGCGAAGGCCATCTGAAGTTTGCCGACAAGCAGGCGGATTACACGGGCGGTTTCGCCGTCCGGAACCTGCACATTCTCACGGCGGATGGACAGACGTTTCTGGCGTGGACCTCGCTTTCAACGACAACTCTGGCCGCGAGCAATGCCAAGCTGGCGATGCGCGAACTGTTGCTCGACGGTCTGGATACCAGGGTGATCATCGCGCAGGACAAGTCCATCAATTTCACCAAAATCTTTCGCACTGGCCCCGCCAAGCCGGTGGCCGCACCGCCGCCGAGTGTGCCGCTCGCGGCCGTGGCCGAACCGGTTCTGGCTGCTCCCGTGGCGCAAGCTGCCAAACCGGCGGCGCCACTGTTCCCGGTGCACATCGGACGGTTGCGGATTCTGCGCAGCCAGATGGAATTCGCCGATCATTCCCTGGCCCTGCCGTTCGGCACCCATATTCACGCGCTCAACGGCACGATCGTGAACATCTCGACCCGGCCAGGCGCGCCGGCGCGGCTTCTGGTCAACGGCCAGATCGACGATTACGGCATGGCGCACAGCGAGGGTCTGGTCGATCTCTTCAAGCCTACCGACAATATGGACATCAAGGTCGATTTCACCAATGTCGAGATGGCGCGGTTGACGCCGTATTCGGCCACTTTCGCCGGACGGAAAATCGAGTCCGGCAAGCTGACCTTGCATCTGCAGTACAAGCTCAAGAACCGGCAGATGCTGGGCGACAACCAGATCATCATGGACAAGATCACGCTGGGCGAGCGCGTCAAGAGTCCGCAAGCCAAGGATCTTCCGCTCGAACTGGCGATTGCCATCCTGGAGGATTCCGACGGCCGTATCGATCTCGGCCTGCCGGTATCGGGAAGCCTCGATGATCCCAAATTCAGCTATGGCGGCATCATCTGGAAGGCGATCACCAACGTCCTGACCAAGATCGTCACGGCGCCGTTCCGCGCGCTGGGTGCGCTGTTCGGCGGTGACAATGACAAGTTCGACGGCATCGTGTTTGCGGCAGGGAGCCCGGCCTTAAGTCCGCCCGAGCAGGAAAAGCTCAACGCCTTTGCGGCCGGCCTGAAGAAGCATCCGAAACTCGGCGTCACCCTGCATGGGACTTGGAGCGACGCGGATCGCAGTGCGTTGCAGGATTTGCAGTTGCGGCGGGAGATCGCCGGCAAGCTCGGTTTGTCCACCGAAGGCGATCCCGGCCTTCTGACACCGGACCAGCCGAAAGTGAAGGCGGCGCTGGAGGCTTTGTATAGCAGCAAGTTCGGCAACGGCGGTCTGGCGGCCATGCGCGAAGGTTACGGCAAGGCCAATCCCGGCAAGATCGAAACGCCGACGTCGGGGCGGATCATGTCCCTGTTCACCGGCATCATCGGTTCCAAGAAGGATCTGAGTGCCACGGAAGTCGCGGGTCTCAAAGGCACCGATTTCCATGTCGTCTTGTACCAGAAGCTTGTTGCCGCCGAGGTCGTCACCGATGCTGCGCTACAGCAATTGGCCCAGGCCCGCGGAAGCTTGATCCTCAGCGAGTTGCAGAAAGCGCAGGCACCCATGGACCGCATCAAACTCGATGCGCCGGCCAAGGCGGATGCCGATGGCAAGAATGTGCCGCTGAAAGTCGATATGGCGCCGATCGCGGCACCATCAAGTCAAGCAGCCGTTCCCCAGCCGGCCCGTTGAGAATAGGTTTAGAGAACATCGATCGGTTGGGCCCGGATGACGATCTCTTCCTGTTGCAAAGTTTCCTTCAGGTGACTTTTTAGTGCCTTCCACCAGGTGCGGTCGAAGTTTTTCGCCATCACTTCCACCACGACGATATCGTCCTTCTGGTGGGTTCCGGCGTTGGACCACAGGCCTTCAGCCGGCGCGCGCGTATAGGCGGTCAGACCGCCAAAGCGATCCGTCAGTGTACGTTTGAGGTCTTTGAAGAAGGCGTCTTCGTAGCGTTGTCCTTTGTTATCGGTCACGGGCAGAAGAATCTGGATGAGTTTCATGCCTTGCTCCGGTGAGGACACTGACCGACGGCCGCTCCCGCCAAGTAACAACACACACTCTAGGTACTTTTACGTTCTGTTAACACAACGGACCGGACGGCACTGTTGGTCCCGGTTTCGAATCCGTGTGGTGCAGGGCGTGTTCTCCCATCTTCCTCAACAGGAACGATCGCGCGGTGATGCCGTGCCGCGGAAATGCTGTGGCTGAGCGGTCATGAAGATCTTCACCCTGTTCGAGAAGCATACCCTGCCATTCCCCGGCGGCGCATACACTTTGGGTGCCTTCCTGGTCGGCTTGACGTTGGCGTTGCGCGAATTCCTGCTGCCGGGATTCCAGATCCCGATCCTCGTGATCTTCGTGCCCGCCATCCTCGTGACAGCGACGCTTGGAGGATTTCGCGCCGGGCTTCTTTCGGCCGTCGTTGCGTGTGCTGGTGCCGACTACTTCCTCATTCCGCCGCTATTCTCGTGGAAGCTTCCTACCGACAACGCAGCGATGGATCTTGCCTCGCTTGCGGTGACGGGGCTGGCCGTTTCGGCCGTTTGCGCGGTCCTTCGTAGGGCCATTCAGCAGAGCGAAGCGGTCAAGTCCGAATTGACAGAAAGCGAAAAGAAATTCCGGGGCCTGATCGACCAGGCTTCTGATGCGTTTTTCCTGTACGACGGAACCGGCCGGTTGCTCGAAGTCAATCGCCAGGCCTGCGAGAGCCTCGGTTATACGCGCGAAGAACTGTTGCACCTGACGGTGTTTGACATCGAGAAGAATCTCGACCGCACGGATGCCGTACGCCTGTGGAACGAATCCAAACTTGGAAGTCCTCGGACCGTGGAGGGATGCCACCGACGCAAGGACGGCTCGGACTTCCCGGTCGAAGTGCGATTGTGTGCTTATCACTTCGCAGGACAGAAGCTCCAACTCGCACTCGCGCGGAATATTGCCGAACGTAAACGCGCAGATGAGGCGCTCAGGACGCAAGCCAATTTGCTCAAGCAGTCCTTCGATGCGATTATCCTATGGCAGTTCGACGGCGTCATCGAAACCTGGAACGCGGGCGCCGAAAAACTTTACGGCTATTCCGAACATGAAGCCGTTGGCTGCGTCACGCACGACCTGCTCGCGACCATCTTCCCGAAGCCGTGGGCTGAAATTCGCGCCGAGTTGATCGAAAAGGGGATCTGGGAAGGAGAAATGCGCCACCATACCCGTGACGGTCAGGAGGTTATCGTTTCGGCACGCAAGCAGCTTATTCGGGGCGCCGACGGCGTTGCACGCGTGCTGGAGACGAACCGCGACATCACCGAGCGCAAGCAGGATGAGCAGCACCTGCGCACTATGCGCGATGAGCTGGCGCACGTCGGCCGCTTGAACGAGCTGGGGCAGGTCTCTGCCGGTATTGCGCACGAACTGAACCAGCCGCTGACGGCGATGATGAACTATTCGAACGTTGCGCGCCGTCTGATCGAAACCAAAGACGCTGCCAATATGGAGAAGGCAAGCGAGGCTATTGCCAAGGCCACCGATCAGGCTCAGCGTGCCGGAATGATCATCCGGAGGATGCGAAGCTTCATCGAAAAGCGTGAAACGCATCGTGCGTCTGAAGATATCAATTCCATTGTGGACGACGCCGTCGCGCTTGCGCTCATCGGCGCCAACGCGGACGGGATCACGACCGACTTGCGGCTTGAAGCGGATCTGCCGCCGGTTTTCGTCGATCGCTTGCAGATCCAGCAGGTGCTGGTGAACCTCATCCGGAATGCCGTGGACGCCATGGCGGAGACGCCGCAGCGGGTGCTCACGCTGTCGACCTCCCGCAGTTCCGTTGATGGTGTCGAAGTGTCCGTCTCCGATACCGGGCCGGGTCTCCCCAAAGAGGTTGCAGACCGCATCTTCATGCCGTTCTTCACGACCAAACCCGGCGGAATGGGGATTGGTCTTGTGATCAGCCAATCGATCGTGGAAGCGCACGGCGGCCAGATCACTGTCGAGACCAAGCCCGGTCACGGCGCACTGTTCCGGTTCACGGTGCCGGTTGCCATCGGCACTGGCGCTGTCCAGTAGGCAAAAAAAAGGCCCTGCCGAAGCAGGGCCAGTCCTCCTGAGGTTAGCGGAAAAGTCTTGGGGCGAAGTCGTTGAGGTCCCGCCGCCAAGTCAGCCACTCGTGGGCGGTTCCAGGCGACGAGAAGAACACGTACTTCACGCCGGCCTTGTCGAGCATGGCGCGGAAGGAACCGACCGACTTGGGGAACGGCATCGGTTCCTGCGTGCCGAGGCCAAGCCAGAACAGCTTCACCTTGGCATTGAACGCCGCCGCATCCTTGAACCGGCCGCCGAACGCCGTCGCGGCATCGAGCGGATCGGTGGAAAGCCCGTTCATCGTGCCGCTAAAGCCGCCGATATAGGCGAAAGTGTCGAGATGGCCGGTCGCCAGGGTCGTCATCTGGTTGGCGCCCATCGACAGGCCGGCAGCCGCGCGGTGATCGCGATCCGCGATGGTGCGGAAGTCGGTGTCGATCATCGGGATTACTTCTTCAAGCATGACTTTCTCGAAGGCGGAGACGCCGGGGCCTGCCGCAGGACCGAACGGACCGGCCTGAGGCGAGGCGTAGCCGCAATCCATTACGACGATCATCGGCACCGCTTTCTTCTCGGCGATGAGATTGTCGAGGATGTAGTTGGCATGGCCTTGGAAGATCCAGCCGGATTCGTCCTCGCCCATGCCGTGCTGCAGATAGAGCACCGGATAGCGCTTGGTGGTGTCGGCGTCGTATCCCGGCGGGGTGTAGACGAAGGCGCGGCGCATCTGGCCGGTGACCTTCGACTTGTACATGCGGATGCGGACATCGCCGTGCGGCACGGCGTTGGCGAGGTAGTAGCTGATGCCGTCCTCGGGAACCTCGATGCCGCTGGAATCGATGCCGGTGCCGAAATAGGTGTGGCTGCCGGGATCGTTCATCCGCGTGCCGTCGACATTGATGCCGTAGTAATGGAACCCTTCAACGATCGGCGGCGTGACGACACTGAACGTGCCGTCGGCGGCGCGCGTCATCGGGTATTTATGGCTCATGATATCGACTTCGGCCGTCTTGGCCTGCGGCGCCTTGATCTGGAACGCCACCCGCTTGTCGGCAAGCACGCGCGGATATTGCGCACCCATCACATTGGTCGGAGCCGGTTTCGCGTCTTCCACCGCCGAGGTGGCAACGCCTTCCGCCGAACGGCGCCAAGTGAAGTAAGCATCGAGCGTCTTGAGGCCGGCTTCGTTGTCAACCTTGCCGGGATGCGGCGTGCCGGCCAGCACCATGGTTTGCGGATTGTCTTCGGTGAACGCAGGCCATTCCGGCGCGCCGTTGCCGTTGGGCGTGCCGTATTTGGCGAAGTTGGTCCAGTAGGTCCCCATCGCGTCGGAAATCACGCGGTCGGAGGCCGACGGCGTTTCCTTCTGCAGATCGTTCAAGTGACCGAACACATACGGCACATCGCGGCCATGCCAGGCGCCGTATCCGGCTTGCGGCGAGTTGGCGGCGTAATCGGGATGCTGGTCGAAGTAATAGAGATAGGCCTTGCCCTTGCCGAGGCTCGATTGTTTTTTGGCCCAGGTCCAGGTGTGCCAGCCGAACGCCGCATCGCGGGACAGATCGCGCGCCGACTTGGGATGACCGCTGGCGCCGGCCGGATAGGTTTCAAGCAGCCTATCGGCAAACGGCCCGAACCGGCCCTTGACGCTGTCGGCATAATCCTTCGGTGACGCGTAATGCGAGAAACTGAGCCCTTCGTCGGAGTTGTAGCCGACGAGGATATTGGTGTCGTTGAACTTCTTGGCGTCATAGAGCGAGACTTGATCGCTCGGAATGACCCAGCCGTCGACGATCGGCCACGCCAGCCCGCGGGTCATGGCGACCAGCTTTTCGGCCGGCACCTTGCGCAGATCGGCGAGCGAACCGGCACCTGCATTGGTCTGAAAGGCGAGGCCGTCTTTCTCGGCGGTAGCCAACAGGCGCATGTTTTCGCCCGGACCGCCAGCCGCGCGCGGCGGACCGAACGAGCCGCCGCTTTCCGAGATCGCGCCCTGGAACAGGCCTTTGGCCAGCGGCGAGGCGCTCAGCATGCTGACCGCAATGCCGCCCGCGGATTCGCCGAAGATCGTCACCTTGTTGGGATCGCCGCCGAAGGCCGCGATGTTCTTCTTGATCCAGGTCAGCGCCGAGATCATGTCGAGCAGCCCGTAATTGCCCGAAACGTGCTGGCGCGTTTCCGCGCTCAGTTCGGGATGGGCGAGAAAACCGAGCGTGCCGACGCGATAGGCGATCGACACCAGCACGACGCCCTTCTTGGCCAGCACTTCGCCGCTGTAGCCGGGGATCGAGGTCGCGCCGGCGTTGAAGCCGCCCCCATAGATCCAGACCAGCACCGGAACCTTGTCCTTCGGCGTTTTGGCCGGGCTCCACACATTGAGGTAGAGGCAGTACTAACTCATGGGACCGGCACTGGGATCGGCGCCGCCTTGTAC
>JAHFQC010000069.1:7888-29278 GCA_023259375.1 Alphaproteobacteria bacterium | reverse complement strand
GGACACGCTCTCGGTATGAGAAATGACGTAGTTGCTGATCGCATGCGCGCCGTAGCGGCGCAGAATTTCGCACGCCTTGTCGCCGATACCGAGTTCGCTCTGGGTCAGTGCGGAATATTCGCGATACGGCGAGCGCAGTAGGCGCGGGCTCGAAAGCTCATCGAGCAGCAGCGCCACCCGCTCCTTCTCGGACAGCGCCGAATAGTCCTCCACCGTGCCGGCGCTCTTCAAGAGCTCGCGCACGACATGTTCGTGAACGGCAGAGTTTTGCCGCAAGTCCAGAGTCGCCAAGTGGAATCCAAAGGCGCCGACCGCTTCGCGCAGCGATAACAAACGGCCGTCGGCGAGATCACCGTCGCCATTGGACTGCAACGAATGGACGATCACGCTGAGATCGGCGGCGAAATCTTCCGGCTTTTCGTAAGCCTCGGCCTCCCAGCGCGGCGCCAGCGACGGTCCGCGGCCGCATAGCACTTTGCGGGTGGCGGCAAGCCGCGAATAGCAGGTGATCAGCGCCCGCCGGTAGGGCTCGTCCATCTGCTGATGCGAGACATGCTCGGGCGTCGCCGCCAAGGCCTTGAGGGCATCGCTGGTGGTGGCAAATTCCTCGGCCAGCGACAGCTCACTACCGAGCACGTTCACCTCGTTGAGGTAATGGTCGAGCACCACCTCGCACTGGCGTTCGATCGCGTATTCGAGCGTCTGGGCGGTGACGAAGGGATTGCCGTCGCGGTCGCCGCCAACCCAGGACCCGAGCTTGATATAAGGCGTGACCGGCCCGTTGATCCCGTAGAGCTCGGCGATGCGGCGCTTCACCAGCGGAATCTGGGGAAGGAAGGTGCGCGCGAACACCGAGATGGCGTTCTCGATCTCGTCGGTGACGTGAATGCGCACCGGGCGGAACATGCGCGTCTGCCACAGGGTGCGGATTTCGCGCTTGAGCTGGGCCTCGATTTCGACGTCCTCGCCCTCGTGGTCGTTGGCGTTGTCGAGACGCTCGAGCAGCTGGGCGATGTCGGCCTCGCGGTCGAGGATCGATTTGCGGCGGACCTCGGTCGGATGGGCGGTGATCACCGGCGAAACGACGGCCTGCGCCAGGTAATTGGTGACATGCTTGGCATTCACCCGGATGTGATGCTCGAGCTGCTGCAGCGGGCCGGGGCCCTTCTCCGCACTGATCCAGTGGTCGTCGGCGATGTTGGCGAGCTGGGAGAAGATCGAGAAGCCGCGGATCAGGAGTCCCACTTCGCGCGGATCGAGTTCGGAGAGCCGCTTGTCGAGCGGGACCTCGCCCACCCCGCTGCGATGCTCGCCGACCGATTGCTGGCGGATCTGTTCGACCAGATCGAGGTCGTGCTGCCCCCGCTTCAGCTCGGCTTCGCCAAGGCCGTATTGTTCCTTGATGACGGTGCCGAGAATCCGCCCTAGGCGGCGGATGGTTTCATGACTGTCGAGTTGCAGGCTGGGCATAGGATCTGTCGGTTCGAGTGGTCTTTGAAACAGGAACAAAGCCCCTCGCCATACCGCATTGCAACAAAAAACCGACGCGCAGGTACCTGTTTTGCCGATCAGGTGGTCCGAAAGCCGCGAATCCGCCCCAGGCTAGGACCGTCGGAACGGCACAAATCCCAATCACCGGAGATTGTTCTGCTATTTTCCGGCTTGCGACCTGCGTTCCCGACGGCGCGCCGACCAAAATGAAATTCGAATCGCTCTAATTGATGCGCCTGCACAATTTTGCGAGTGCGCCGCAGGTTCAGTCGGTTTCAGCTTGGCGAAGAGCTGGTGGGATATGGGGGCGGGCTTGCGTCCATTCAAGGAGAGCTGCGCCGCAGTAACGTGCGCCACGCTGTTGTTATAATCTTGCGCTTCAGGGGATCGAATATGCCATCCATCAGCCGCCGTGCCGCCGTTACCAGCGCACTAGCCGCGGGGCTCCTCGCCGCCAACGCCCGCGCGACCGAACCCGAGACTCCCGGCATAGCGTTCGCGTTCGAGGCCTATGTCACGATCGGCGCTGCCCAGACCCCGGGCCCGACGCCGTTCGGCGGACGCAACCGCATCCCGATCACCGGCGGCCATTTCGAAGGCCCGACTATCAAAGGCAAGGTCTTGCCGGGCGGCGCCGACTGGCAGCTCATCCGCAGCGACGGCGCCGTGACCCTCGATGCCGACTACATGATCGAGGCCGACGACGGCGCCCTGATCCACGTCCACAACCACGCCGTTGTCAGCGGCCCCTACCTGCGCTGCGCGCCCGTATTCGAGGCCCCGATCGGCAAACACGACTGGCTGAACAAAGCGATCTTCGTCGGCACTGTGACGGTGGAACCCGACGGCAAGGCCGTGCGGGTACGGGTGTACAAGGTGACGTGAGACCCTGACCCGCGGCGTTCAAAAATACCGCGTCAGGCCGATTTCGAATTGATCGCGAGCGTATTTGTAGAGCGCGATGTTGCTGTGCTCTGTGACATGCACGAAGGAGATCTGCGGCGTGAATCCTTCGTACGTCAGCCGGCGGTTCAAGACACCGATACGAAACAGATAGCCAGTATCGTCGCGACGGCGGCCGAAGCCGGCCATTGCGGCATCATAAGACGACCAAGCAACGCTGGGTGTCGCGGTCACCGAAAAGCCCCATGGAAGGTCTTGCTGATAGGTCAGACTGACCCAAGGGCTCCAGTTCGAATAGGGCGCCCATTCCGCCCACGTGCGCGCAACGCCGCCCGAAAGCTGCGAGAGGCTCGACCTTCGCCTCAGCCAGCTTGCCACTTTGAATGAGGAGCGCGGCGGCCTCGTCAAGCGATACGGATCGGCGAACCTCGGCTGCAGAGCCGTTGCCGAGATTGGCAAACAACACGAGCAACCCGGCTGCAAACGCACGCCCCCGAGATAGCCACGCCATGTGAATGCCGCGTTCCTAGTTCTTCACCGCTCCAACAGTGCCGACCGCAGCACCGGTCCCATCCGGATTGCTTAATGTCCAGACGGCGCCGATTTCGTTAGCATTGGGTCCATAAAACCCACCGCTAATCTGACCAACAGCATTTGCTTTGAGGACATATGTGTTGCCTGTCGGCGCCGATGTTGCGGCAGTCGTACCGCTAAACGTGCTCGTGCCGTTTGCGATGCTTGCCTTCACCGCAACCGCATTGAAACCGCCCATCAAGCCGCCATCATCGAGGACGGTACAGAGGTTGTCGAACGCGCCAGTGACTGAACCTTTGGCGAAGTCAACATCGAATTGGGCTCCGCCCACGAGAGGCCGGCTGATTGCGCTGCCGCCGTCAGCGATAAAGACGGTACCCCGCACCGTGTTGCCGGCATAGTGAGCGGTTCCCGTTGTCGGCATGGCACTTGCCGGAGTCACATATCCGGCAATATAGGCGCCCGCGTCGCTAATCCGACCGAGATTGGTCAGCTTGAGCGACCAGTTTCCAAACGTCACGTAGCTCAATGCATCAGTCGTCAACGAGAGTTTGCCGTCAGACGACGCGGCGAATTCGCTCGTCGTAGCCACAGTGAGATCCGTCGGGATCGTCCCTGAGACCGACATCTTTATCGTCGGCAGATTCAATTTGAACTGAGTGCCGCCGCACGTCGCGCCCGGTCTGCCGTCGCAAACACCTGTGGTGCCGAGATCGGTGAAGGTCACACTATCGCTCGCCGGAGCACTTGTGATGCCCGAAGGCGAGGCCTTGAGGGCTGCTTGCAGAGCGGGAAACGATCCAGAGGCGTAGGGCGTATCGAAACTGGCGTTGAAGGTGGGGGTTTTGGCGGTGGCGGCTAACACATCGGCCAGAGGGCTGGCGCCATATCCGGGCAGTGTGGGTGCCGCGATGGCGAATGCCTGCCTGGCAGCTCCAAACGTTCCCATGGCGACCATGTAAGCGTCGCTCAAAGACCAAACCGCACCGACGTTTTCTGCGGCCGGGCCATAGAACTCGGCGCTCACCTTGCCGGTCGCATAGTCCTTCAGGAACGCAGCATTTTCACCACCGCTGGTCGTCACCTTGGCCGTGGCGGAAAAACTGGGCGAAGAAGCGGCGAGTGTTGCGGTGAAGGCAACATCGTTCCACCCGGTGTTCGAATCGGGGGTGAATGATGCCATTTTGGTGAACTTGCCGTCGACGATACCGCGGGCAAAGTCGACCGTCATCATGCCATCGCCCTTCAGCAGCAATGACCGGTCAAAGACCGACGAATTATTCACCTTAAGGGCATAGCCCTGTACGTTACCAACGCCGCTGTACGTGGCGTTGCCGGTATTGGGCATTCCCGCCGCGGGCGTGCGGTATCCCGTAACGAATTCGGCCAGCGTCGCTTTGCTGCCGTCCGAAACCAACCACTCACCCGCGAGCACGTATGGCCAAGCTGTCGCGGCCAGCACCGTGGTGCTGGTTCCGATTTTATCGGCGATCTTGTCGAGAGCTTGCGGGAGACCGTAAGACGAGGACGGAGCTTCGTTCGATACCGCCTTGTCGACGATACCCAAGGCCGGAATGCTGAGCCTTAGTCCGGCCTGATTGCTTGCCCCGAAGGTCAGCGTGGCGCCGCTATTAACGGTGTCCGTGGCGGCCTTGAAATTCGTCGGCTTCACTTCGACAGCGGTCTGAAGCAGCGGAAAAGCGGTGCCTTCCGGTGTTTCGCTGAGTCGCGATACAAAATCCGGTCCAGTGGCCGACGCGTTTTGAACCGGCACGGAATTCGTGCCGCGCGTTGCCAAATCCAGCTTCACAATCGGTGTTGGTGTCGATGGCGTGTCCGGAGGTGTGGGGGGCGGCGTAGGAACGACCGGCGACGCCGGCGATTCATTGTGCCCACCACCTGATGAGCATCCCGCCAGAACAGCGACGCAAGCCGCCACCATCAATGGACCGGCCAAACGCCCCCAAAACTGCGTACGTACGGATCGGCTCGTCTGCACGGATCGCCCCCCCTGTGCAATGACGGTTTATTAGGCAAGCACCTCGCGCAAAAAGATATGCGGCATAGAGCAGCTCACCTCTAAAGGGAGTCACTATGAGGTGACCGCCTCAATGCATCATCAGTACGGGGATCATCGGGTGCGGAATGATGTGCTCGGCGACGCCGTGGCTGGCCCGTGACGGCGAGCTGCGGCGCATACACTGCGAAAAGGACAATATTGGTTTTCGACGCACGCGCAGTCTGCGTATCAGGCCGTTAGCGCACGAATGGTGGAGAGGAAAGCCTCGACATCCACCGGCTTGTGCAGCAGCCCGCATTTGGCGAGATCGGCCGGGATCTCGGTGACGCCCATGTCGCCGGTCATCAGCACCGCCGGAACTTCGCTGTTGAGCACCTGGCGCACCTGTCGGATCAGGTCGATGCCGTTGACGTCGGGCAAGCGGTAATCGCACAGCACCAATCCCGGATTGAAGCCCGCTTCCAGCATTCCCAGCACAGCATCGCGACTGTGCGCCATGTAGGTCTCAATGCCGTAGCACTGCAGCATCATCTGCACTGCGTCGGCGACATCCTGGTCGTCGTCGATCAGCAACACGATGGGGTGTTCCTGCACCGCTTCGGGGGGAGGCGTTTTCGTTCCGATCGGCGCGGTGGCGTTGTGGGCCCCCGGCAGTTCGATCGAAAACGACGAGCCCGAGCCCAATTCCGACCGCACTGAAATGCGGTGGCCGAGCGTGTCGGCAATGCGCTTGGCGATCGAAAGCCCGAGCCCCAGCCCTTTGCGGCGGTCGCGCGCCGGATTGCCGAGCTGCACATGGTCTTCGAAAATCGTGTCGAGCGCACCTGCCGGAATGCCGATGCCGGTGTCCGAGACGGATATGCAGACCTTGTCGCCAACCTCTTCGCAATAGACGCCGATCAGTCCCTTGTCGGTATAGCGGATGGCGTTGGTGAGGAAGTTCGAGACGATGCGCTCGAGCATCTTGGGGTCGCTGTGCACCATCAGGTCGGTCGGCAAGCACGACAGAATGAGCCCTTTGTGCCGGGCCAGAGGCTCGGCGCAGGCGACCACCCGCGAGAGAAGTTCGTTGAGCGCGAAGTCCTGCAGCCGCGGCTGCAGATGCCCGCTTTCGAGGTCCGAGATGTCGAGCAACGCCTCCAGGATGTCGCCCATCGCTCGCAACGGTTGCCGGATCTTGTCGCACAGCTCCTCGAGCTCTTTGCTGCCGACCTTGCGCGAGAGGGCCGAGAGATAGGCGAGCGAGGCCTGCAAAGGCTGGCGCAGGTCATGGGAGGCCGCGGCGAGGAACGTGCTCTTGGCCATGTTGGCCGCTTCCGCCGCATCGCGTACCAGCATCAGTTCGGCGGTGCGGCTGCGCACCGTTTCTTCCAATTGGTCCTTGTGGCGGCGCAGTTCCTCCTCGGCCTGATGGCGCGCGGTGATGTCGTCATAGGTGCCCAGCACCCCGATGATCTCGTTATCCTGATTGCGCAGCGGGACCTTGGCGGTGCGGATCCAGGTCGTGCGGCCGTCGGAGGTGGTGATCGGTTCGTCATAGGACGGCTTGGCCACACCGCTTTCGATGACATTGCGATCGTCCTGGCGGTAGGCCTCCGCCTGATCGGCCCATGCCATCTCAGCATCGTCCTTGCCCACCACCTCATCCGGGCAGCTTTTCCCGGCATCGGCGGCGAACGCCGGATTGCAGCCCAGATAGCGCAGGTTGCAGTCTTTCCAGAACACCCGGATGGGGGCCGTATCGATGATGGATTGTAGCAAATGACGGGACTCGCTGAGCTCCCGGTTTGCCGCCTCTTTGTTGGCCCGAGCGAGCCCCATCTCTCCGATCAATCGGGCCAAGCGGGTGAAAAAATCCATCATCAGCCGGACTTCGTCTTCGCTGAAGACGGGGACTTTTCCGAGCGCCCGCATGTACCGCGCCTTGTCGAAGGAAAACTCTTCGGCCTGATGCTCAAAATGGGCGCGATCCGGTTCCTTGAAGAAGAACTGCCCGGTGAAGAAGTTGCCGACGTGTTCGCCGCCGATGATGATCGGCACGGCGACATCGACCAGTCCGTTCTTGCACCGATAGACATTGTATTTTTCGCCGGACTGCAGCTGCCCGGCCAGCGCGGTATCACTTTCCAGGCAACGCAATGCGGTCGACGCATGTTTGCGATGAAATTGCGTGCAGATGTCCTGCCACCCGGCCGCGACGAGGACATTGCCCTCCAGGTCGAGCACCGCCGTTACCGCGCCGGTCAACGACGAGAAGCTCTCGCACAGAGCCTGTAATTCGCTGACCGGGATAAACTCGGCAAACTTCATGCGACATTATCCCACCGGAATGCCGGCCCGTCCATTGCCCGGGGCTCGGCGAGCGAGGTCTTCGGGCATCGGCCGGCGACCGGAAGCCTCCGTTCCCGGAAGAGAACGAACATCGCCGCCGCACCCGATCGGCGCCCCCAAGGCGCGAGCGGTCAGTGCATCATCAAGACCGGGATCATCGGGTGGGAGACGATGTGTTCGGTGACGCCGCCGAAGATCGATTCCACCATCTGGCTGTGGCCGTAGCCGCCGCAAACCAACAGATCAAAACCCTGGTTGGCGGCGGTGTCGAGCAGCGCCTCGGCGGTCGAAGCGTCGCCGCGCGGCACCACCCGGGTCTCGCATTTAAGGCCGTGCAAGGCGAGATAGGCGGCGACATCAGAGCCGTTGCCGGGCAAGACGCCATTCTGCACCGTCAGCACTTCGATCTTTTCGGCGCGGGTGAGGAACGGCAGGGCGGCGGTGATCGCATGGCTGGAAACGATCGAGCCGTCCCAGGCGACGGCAATGCGCTTGCCGACGGTTTCGGGCATATGCTCGGCGGACAAGAGAACCGGACGGCCGACTTTTGTCAGGGTACGGATGAAAGCGTCTTGCACCTCGGGCTCGTCGGTTTCGCGGATCGGCGGGAAGACGACGAGATCGCAAAGCCGCGCCTCCTTGTCGAGGGCGCGCGGCAGGTGCTCGCGGATTTCCGCGTAGGATACGGTCACGGCATCGGTGCGTTCCGGCTTGGCGACGATCCTGAGGCCGGCTTCCGCGGCCATCGACGCGAGCGTCGAACGCGCCGCCTTGGAGGAGGCCTTTTCGAGATCGGCGGCGGTATCGATCAAATCCTGGACGATGTCGGGCGACAGCGGCAGTTCGCCGTAAGGCACGTTCTCGCGCGGGTCGGCGTGAACGAACATCGCCACCACATGGGCATTGAACGGCGCTGCGGCGGCAAACGCCGTGGCCAGCGCGAAACGATCGCGCGCAATGCCGGCGACCGGCACCAGAATCTTGACGAACGCCATGACACTCTCCCGGCTGAGCCCCTGATGCAGCAAAGCCTGTTGCTGCCGGCAAGGCATTGAGAGTTGTCAAATTGTAAGGTGGGCGGAGGAAAGGGCGAACCATCGCGATTCTGCCCCCGCGGGCGCACAAATTTCTCCGTCCGCACTTGGACTGCGGGGGCAGAGATGCGCGGAAGCGGAAACCCTACTCCCCGCCGCCCTCGGCGATGGCGGTGAGGCCGGGAAGGTCGCGGATGACGATGCGGCGGCGGCTGGGGGTGGTGATGATGTTCTGGCGTTTCAGTTCCGACAGCGCCCGGCAGGTGGTCTCGATGGTGAGGCCGAGATAATCGGCGATGTCCTGGCGGCTGAGCGGCAGGTCGAGGGTGTGCGAATCGTCGGTGCGCCGCTGCATCTCAAGGGCCATGAAGAACGAGGCGACCCGCTCCTTGGCACTCTGGTGGCCGAGCATCGCGACATGGCGCTCGGCAGCGGCCAGCGACTTCGAGAACATCGCGAGCCGCTTCTGGCTGATGTCGGGATCGCCCTCGGTCAGCGCCGAAATGCACAGGCGCGGACAGCGCAAGGCTTCGACATCGCCGACGGCTTCGGCGGTGGCGGAATACTCGTGCGACAACTCGATGCCGAAGCTCTCGTCGGGCAGAAAGAAATTGACGATCTGGCGGCGGCCGTCGGCGAAGATACGGCTGAGGCGCACCGCGCCTTCAACCACGCGATACGAAAAGCGCGCTTCGTCGCCCTTGGCGTAAATCGTCTCGTTGCGCGCGAAGCGCACGGTCACGCCGTGCGCGTCCATTTCGGAATGCGAGATGCAGCCGGTATCCGCGAAAAAACGGCAGCCGCTTTCGCAGGCCGCCGGCCTCGCGGCCTCGCCGGGCGTATCGATTGCACTCTCTGCCAATCTGCGCTGCACCAGACACTCGCTTTCGGCGGCGCGTGTGGCGCTGCCGACCTCCAGAATAGCGCGAAGGGGCGGCTCTGTGTAAAGAGCCACCCCCTCTAGGTAATTTCCGTAAATTCCCTAAAGAAATTACGGTCTTTTGTTACAGCTTCAGCTTGGTGAGGACCATCTCCGGGGAACCCGGAATGGCCGCAACCGTGAACCCAAGATCCTTGCACAGGGCCAGCATCATTGAGTTTTCGGTCAGCACGTCGCCGTAAATTTCCTTAACGCCAAAGGCCTTCGCGTACTCGACAATGCGCTTCAACAGCGCCGTGCCGAGGCCGTGACCCTTAAGGTCGGAACGGACCAGCACCGAATACTCCGCCGTTTCCTTGTTCGGATCGGAGGAGAAGTTGGCGATGCCCACCATCTCGTTCTTGTCGTTGAACATGACGAACGCCATGTCGCGGTCGTAATCGATATGGGTCAGGCGCGCCAGCAGGCTGGTCGGCAGCGTCCGGAGCGGCGAGAAGAAGCGCAACCGCACGTCGTCCGGCGCCAACTTGGCGAAGAACTGCGTGAACACCTTGTAGTCTTCCGGACGAACCGGACGGACGAAGAATTCGCCGGCGCCCGAAACCGCTTCGTGGGCTTCCAGTTCCTTCGGATACGGCTTGATCGCCAAACGGGCGTCGCGCGGGCCAGGGCCTGCTTCGCCGAGTTTGATGCGGGCATCGACCGCCACCACGCCCTTGTCGTCGCAAAGCAGCGGGTTGATGTCGAGTTCCTTGATCTCCGGGAAGTCGCAGATCAGCTTCGAGACGCGCACCAGAACGTCGGCGGCGTCGTTGATGGCTGCGGCCGGGCGATCACGGAAGCCCTTGAGCTGCTTGTAGATGCGGGTGCGGGTGATCATGTCCATGGCGAGTGTGGTGTTGATCGGCGCCAGCGCCAGAGCGCTGTCGTTGACCACTTCCACCGAGACGCCGCCCTGGCCGAACAACAGATACGGACCAAAGGTGGAGTCGGTCGCCACGCCGACGATCAGTTCGTAGGCGCGCGGGCGCTTGATCATTTCCTGAACCAGGAAGCCTTCGAGCTTGGCCTTCGGGCAGTTCTTGCCGATGGTGACGAGCATCGCTTCGGCCGCAGCCTTGGCTTCTTCCGGCGTTTCGAGGTTCAGCTTGACGCCGCCGACGTCCGACTTGTGGGTGATGTCGGGCGACATGATCTTGATCACGATCGGCGCCTTCCAGTCGGCCGAAATCGCGGCGACATCTGCCGGGGTCTTGGCCGCCTTGGAGCGGGCGATCGGGATCTGATAGCAGGCGAAGAGATCGGACAGGCTGACGGCATCGAGCCACAGCTGCTTGCCGGCCATCGCCTTATCGATGATCGACTTGGCCTTCTTTTCGTCGGGGGTGAAGTTCTCACCCTTCGACGGCGGCACTTCCATCAACAGGTTCTGGATGCGGCTGAAATGGGCCATGTGCATGAAGCCACGCACGGCCTTTTCCGGCGTTTCGAAGGTCGGGATGCCGGCCTCACGATAAGCGGCACGGGCCTTCTGGGTCTCTTCCGAGGAGCCGAGCCAGTTCGACAACACCGGCAGGCTGGAACCCTTGCTCGCTTCGATCACCGCCTGTGCGCCTTCCAAGCTCGAGGCCGTGGCGGTCGGGCAGTAGAGGGCCACGATACCATCGACGTCGGGCGTCGCATGGGCGATCTTCATCGTGTCGTACCAACGCTTGTAGTCGGCGTCGCCGATGATATCGACCGGGTTGCCGCGCGACCACGTCGGCGGGCAGACCGCGTCGACCTGCTTGATCATGTCGGTGGTGATTTCGACCATCTGGCCGCCGCGATCGGACAGCTCGTCGACCGCCATCACGCCGGCGCCGCCGCCGTTGGTGACGATCAACAGACGGTCGCCGTTGACGCGCGGACGGTTCGACAAGGTCTCGATGGCGTCGAAGATTTCGTCGAGGTCACGGGCCCGAAGAATGCCGCAACGGTTGAAGACGGCATCATAAACGCCGTCGGCACCAGCGAGCGCGCCGGTGTGCGAGGAGGCGGCCTTCGCGGCAGCGGCCGAACGGCCGGCCTTAATCGCGATTACCGGCTTGACGTGCGCGCAAGCGCGGGCGGCGGAGATGAAGGTACGCGGGCTAAACCCACCGGCATGGCCGGCGGCTTCGACGTACATCACGATCGAATCCGTGTCCGGATCCTGCGCCAAGTAATCCATCATATCGCTGAACGGCGTCTCGGCCTGGTCGCCCATCGAAACGAGGTGGCTGAAACCAACGCCGCGGGCCACGGCCCAGTCCAGCATGGTAGCCACGAGCGCGCCCGACTGCGCGACGAACGCCACTTTGCCCTTCTTCGGCTTCACTTCGGCGAACGATGCGTTCATGCCGGCCGGGGTCGAAATCACGCCCAAGCAGTTCGGGCCGACGATGCGCAGACCGTGCTTACGCGCGTTCGCGATCATCTTGGTCTCAAGCGTCACGCCGTCGGCGTCTTTGATGTCGCGCAAGCCGGCGGTGATGATGATGGCGCCGCGCGTACCGCGCGCACCGAGCGTATCGATCATATCCGGAATCGAGCCCGGCGGGGTCGCGATCACGGCCAGATCGGGGGCGATCGGCAGACTGGCGACGTCCTTGTAGGCGATAACACCGTTGACCGACACGGCCTTCGGGTTCACCGGCATGATCGGACCTTTGAACCCACAGTTCAGCAGATTCGACATCACAATGCCGCCGACCGACCGCGGGCGGGTGCTCGCACCGATCAGAGCGATACTTTTTGGATGGAAGAATGCGTCAAGGTTCTTAGTCGACATGCATTGCGCCTCTTAGGTTTTGCGGCCAGTTAAACCTCTGAATGCGGGATTGCCAGACGGTCAGTGTGGGCCGAATTGTCTCGCCACGGCTTCGCGGACCGAAGTCTGGTGGCGTGCCACAACATCGCCACGAATCCCCGGAACAACGCTGCCAAAATGAACGTGATCGACGACGGAGAGACCACATACCGCCGATACGTGTTCGTCGAACAGTGTCCGCACCGCTTCCCAGGCTCCGGTTTTGCGAACCCATTCGGAAGGCGATCCCGACGCCGTGAAACTGATCAATTTGCGTCCTGTCAGAAGCGGTTCGTTGCCCGCGTTGCCTTTGCCGTAGGCAAACCCGAAGCCGAACACGCGATCGAGATAGCCTTTCAACATGGCGGGCGGAGCGTTGAGCCAGAACGGATAAAAAAGTGCAAACACATCGACGTCCGCGAGCAATACGCGCTCTGCAACCACATCGGGTCGCGGCGCGAAACCGGCGGCGGACGGAATCTCATCGGCCTTGAGGCAAGGATCGAACGCCATGCCATAGAGGTCGCGCATGATTGTTTTATGACCCAACGCTTCTGCGGCCTCGGCATAGGCCACCGCCAGCGAAGAGACGAAGCTGCGGGGATTGGGGTGGGCAACGATCAGGGCGTGCTGCATGGCGGGTTCCCTCGACCTAGCGGGGTTGGTGCCCTGTTGTGCGGGCGTGAGGCGGCGAACGCATTGCGCAATGTCAAAAATACACCCGGTTAAGGGTTAGAAAGACATAAGGTTCTTCCTGTATTTGAGGGACAAATTCCCGTAAGAGGGAGGGGGCATGCCCCGGTACCGCCCACAGGCGAAATCGTCCGGGGGCTTGCCCTGCGGCAATATGCTGCCGCAGTATGCGGATAGGAATTCAAGCGGGTGCGGGACCCGGCCCCCTATCTCAGTGGGTGCAACTTTAGGATGGAACTGCCATGGCAAACGAAGACGTGAAGAAGCTGTCGGATGACGTGGGCGAGTTGAAAGCCGGCTTCACGCGGATCGCCGAAACCCTGTCGGATCTGGTGCGCCAGCGCGGCCAGGAAGCCAAAGCCCGGCTCGAAGCCACCGCCGAGGACACCTGGGCCGAAGCCAAGGAGAAGTTCGAAGGCGTCAAGCAGAAGATCCACGAGGATCCGGTTACCGCCGTGGTCGCCGCTTTCGGCATTGGTGTGCTGATCGGCATCCTGTTCGGCCGCCGCTAAGCTTAAATGAAAGCGAGCTTCATTCGCATCGCGATCATGACCGCGGTGGCACTGGTTGCCGCGGTCTTCCTCATTGCGACCGGCGCGTTCCTCTGCGTGGCGCTCTATGAGGGGCTGAAACTCGTGGTGCCGGTTCCGGCGCTAGCGGCTCTGGCGACCGCGGCGATCCTGATGCTGGTGAGCGGGATCGTTCTCGCCATCGGCTCGTCGATCGCCCGGGCGGCGGAGCGCAAAGCCCGTCTGGAAGCCCAGAAGAAAGGGCCTGCCTCCGCCAAGATCGGCCTCGAACTCGGCCGCATCCTGGGCGAAAGCGCCGCCGGTTATGTCGGCAAGAACCCCGTCCAGGTGCTGATCGGCGCCCTGGCGGTCGGGTTTGCCATCGGCGCGGTGCCGAAACTGCGGTCCTTCCTGATGAGCTTCATGAAGGCGAAATGAGCCGTATCGCTCTGATCGGTCTCGGCATGGCGGTCACGCCGCATGCCAAGAGCTTGGTTGACCTCAAAGATCAAGCCGAAGTGGTGGCGGCGATTAGCCCCAGCGAGGGTCGCCGCCAGGCGTTTGCGGCGCGCTTTCCGTTCCCGACCACCGGCGACATCGCCACCGTCGCCGCCGACCGAAACATCGATGCGGTCGGCATCCTCACACCGCCCAATACCCATCTTGAACTGGTCGAGACCTTCGCGGCGGCCGGCAAACACATTCTCCTCGAAAAACCGCTCGACATCACACCGGCACGCGCCGAAGCGATCGTGGCCGCGGGCGAAAAGTACGGCGTCACCATTGCGGTGGTGCTGCAGCATCGCTTCAAACCGGCAGCGGAGAAACTGGCGGCCCTGCTTCAGAGCGGACGGCTGGGAACCATCGTCTCGTGCTCCACCCGCATCCCGTGGTGGCGGCCGCAAAGCTATTACGACGAACCCGGCCGCGGCAGTTTCGCCCGCGACGGCGGCGGCGTCTTGATCAGCCAAGCCATTCATACCCTCGATTTGATGCTGAGCCTGGCCGAACCGGTCGCCGGGCGCATCGCCGAGGTCTGCGGTTTCACCGCGACGACGGCGGTACATCGCATGGAAACCGAGGACTATGCCGCCTCGGCGGTGCGCTTCGCCAACGGCGCTGCGGGCGTGATCGAAGCGACCACAGCGAACTATCCCGGCGATGTCGAACGCATCGATTTCATCGGCACCAAAGGCAGCGCAACCCTTTCCGGCTACGGCTTCGCGGCGCGGTTCCATGACGGCTCGGAGGACGGCTTCACCCCGCCTCCGACGGCCGGTGGCGGCGGCGCCGATCCGATGGCCTTCCCGCACGATCTGCACCGGGCGGTGTGGGCCGATTTTCTCGATGCCATCGCGACAAAGCGCCCGCCCCGCATCACCGCCCGCGAAGCGCTGAAGGTGCACCGGCTAATCGAAGCGATGCTGGAAGCAGGAAAATCGGGCACGAAAGTGAACGTGCGCGAATAAAAAAAGGGGCCGACCGGTGTGCGGTCAAGCCCCTTACTCGCTACTTCCTATTCGTTATTCGCCTACTTCGGCGCCGGTCCTTGGGTGATGCGCACGAGGTCGTTCGGGCGGATCCATTTGCCGAACGCAGCCTGGACTTCGGCGGCCGTCATCGCCGCATACTTCTTGGCGGCAAGCGTCGACTCGTCCAGCGGCAGATCGTACTCGACGCGGTCGATGAAGCCGCGTGCGATGTCGTCGACACTGGCTTCGCCGAGCGGCAGCTGGCGCAGCACCATCGCCTTGACGCGATCGAGTTCCTCTTGCGGCACAGGCTTTTCCTGCATCGTCTTGAGGTTCTGCACCACGATCGCCGCCGCCTTGCCGACGTTTTCGGGATCGCAGGCGTACTGCACGTAGTAATTGCCGCGCGTGCGCCCCGATTGCAGCGACGAGCCCACCGAATAGACAAGTCCGGCGTTCTTCCTGAGGTCGATCGACAGCCGCGTCGAATAGAAGCCGCCGCCGAGCACCTGATTGCCGAGCGCCAACGCGTAGTAGTCGGGATCGGTGCGCTTCGGCGCCAGGTTTTGCGCCAGCAACACGCTGTCTTGCACCCGGCTGTCGTCGGGCACCGCCACTTGCGCCGCCTTGTTGGCGGGCGGCACCGGCAGATCGACCGCCGGCTTCGGACCCTCGGCCGTCCAGGCTCCGAAATACTTGGCGATGACCTCTTTGGCCTTGTCGGGCGTGACATTGCCGATCACCACGATGGTGGTCATGTCGGGCCGGAACACGCTCTTGTAGTAGGCCAGCACATCGGCGCGCTTGAGGCCGATCACGGTGGCCCCGGTGGCTTCCCGGCGCGACGGATCGTCGGGCGCGAACAGCGCTTCGACCATGGCCCGTTGTGCCAGATAGCCCGGCGTGTGATTGCGCGATTCCACGCTCTGCGCGATCTGCGGCAGGATCGCGGTCAACGCCTCCTGCGGCAGCGCCGGCTGAAGCTGGTGCTGGGCGAGCAATTCGACGCCGCGATCGAAATCCTGCGACAGGACATGCAGCGCGAAATCGGCACCGCCGCGCTCCTGGGCGCCGATGGCGTCGAGTTCCTTTTCGAACGCCAGCCGGTCCAGCTTCTCGGTGCCGAAGTTGAACAGGGCGCCAAGAAGGATGTTCACGCCGTCCTTGCCCGGAGGCATCTGGGTTTCGGCGCGGTTGCGGATATGGCCGTAAACATTGACCGTATCGCTGACCTTGGTCGGCTGGACGATCAGGCGGAGCCCGTTCGGCAGCGTCGTGTCCACCGGCGCCAGCGTCGTCTCCGGCACGTCGAGCCGGTTCACGGCGGCATTGGCCCAATCCGGCAGTGGCACCGGCTTGGCTTCACCGAGATTGATCGTCTCCATGCCGCCGGTCGGATTGCTCGAGGCCACCGGTTTGCCCGAGCCCTTGGGCAGCAGCAGACCGGACAGCGAAGCGTCGAGCTTCAGGTATTCGCGCGCCACGCGATTGACGTCTTCGACCGTGACCTTCTCGATCCGCTGCCAATCCTCATCAGGCGATTTTAGGCCGTAGAGGGCGACCGCATCGGACCAATCCGACGCCAGATCGGCGATCGAATTCTTCTGCAGCTCGCCGGAGCGGCGTTCCTGCAGCTTGGCCGCTTCGACCAGTTCCGCGGGCACGCCGTCACGCGCCACTTTCTCGAGAATTTCGCGCACGCGCGCTTCCAGCGCATTGCCGTCACTGCCGGGCGCATAGCTCACCGCGGCATAGGCGATTGAGGCCTGGGGCAGCGGCTCGAGCGAGAACTCGGCGCCCAGCGCCTTGCCTTCGGCCACCAGACCGTACAGCGCAAAGCGGCGGCTCGACAGCACGTCGGCAAGCACTTCGAGAGCCGGGAAATCCTTTGATTTCAGGCCCGGAAAGCGCATCGCGAGGACGCGCGTGTAGTTGGGATAATCGGAATCGATGGTGAACATCCCGGGCTTCACCGGCTTGAAAGCGACCTTCGCCCGGGCGGGCAAACGGCGGGACGGGATCGCTCCGAACAGCGATTTGATCTTCGTCAGCGTCGCCTTGGGATCGACATTGCCGACCAGAACCAGAATGGCATTGTTGGGCGCGTACCATTTGGCGTGAAACGCCTTGAGATCGGCGCCGCTGGTCTTTTCGAACGACGGCTTGTTGCCGAGCGCATCATGCTCGTAGGGCGTTCCGGCAAACAGTTCGGACCTCAGCCGCTCGTACAGCTTGTAGCCGGGCGCCGACTGGTCCTGCGCCACTTCCTGCTCGATGGCGCCGCGCTCCTTGGTCCATTCCGCTTCGGTGGAATCGAGACCTTTCATCCGCAGCGCTTCGATGTTGAGCGCCACGTCGACGTCTTCCGCCGGCACCGTGTAGAGGTATTGGGTGAGGCTGCCGCGGGTGTTGGCGTTGAAATCACCGCCCATCAGCGCCCCGATGTTGGCGAGCTGATCGGCGGAAAGCCCCGGACTGCCGCGGAACATCATGTGCTCGAGAGCATGCGCGGTGCCGGGAAAGCCGTTCGGGGCATCGTCGGAGCCGACCAGATAGTTGACCGAAGTTGCCACCACCGGCGCCAAGGCATTTCGAACGATAATGACCCGCAGTCCATTCGGCAGCCGGGCGCGCAAGACCGCCTGATCGGCACTCGGTGCGACGGCCGTGGGAGCGGTGGCGGCAGCGCGGTGGTGACGATGATGGCGGGCGTCGGCCGGATTGGCGACGGCCACGATGACCAGCGCGGCCGCGATGAAAGCTCGCGTCCGTTCGAATGCACTGAGGCTCATGCAGGGAACTCCATGGAAAGCGGCAACCGTAGAACCGTTCGCCGCCGCCTGTGAAGCGCTCCCGCGTCGGAATTGTCCTGTTTCGTCGAAGGGATGGTTACGGTTTCAACACCTTGGCCCATTCCGCCTCCACCTCGGACACCACCGGTTGCGGCAGCGGCACGTAGTGCAGCGATTCGGCTTGGCGGCGACCGTCAGTGAGGGCGTAGCGCAAGAATCCAACAATCTGGCGGTTGAGGCCGGCGTGCCCATCGGCATGCAGCAGCATGTAGGTGGCAGCGGTCAGCGGCCAGCTTTCCCGGCCCGGCGGATTGGCCGGTATGGGATTGTTGTTGCGGCGAAAATCGGCAGCCCGGGTCGCCGCCTGGAAGCTCGCGGCCGTCGGTTCGACCCGCGCCCCCTCGCGGTTGATCAGGGCAGTGGTGGTCAGCCGGTTCTGCTGGGCATAAGCGTATTCGACGTAGCCGATGGCCCCTTTGGTCTGCTGCAGCGTAGCGACCACGCCGGCATTGCCCTTGCCCGCCGAACCCGTCGGCCAGGCGACGGCCGGACCGGCGCCAACCTCTTGGGTCCAAGCCTGCGATACCGCCGCCAGATAGGCCGTGAAATGCGCTGTCGTGCCCGAGGCGTCAGAGCGGTGAACAACGATGATCGGCATCGCCGGCAGGCGAAGCGTTGGGTTGAGTCGGGCAATCGGCGCCGCGTCCCAGCGCCGGATCCGTCCGCGATAGATGTCGGCGAGTGTCGGGCCGTCGAGCACCAGCGCGCCGGGCGCGATCCCCGGCAGGTTCACTACCGGCACGATAGCGATGAACAGCACGGGAAACTGGATCAGCTTGCCTTTGGCGAGATCGCCGACCGGCAACGGCAGATCGGTGTTGCCGAAATCGATGGTGCGCGACAGCGATTGGCGAATGCCGCCGCCCGATCCGATCGGCTGATAGTTCACTTTGACGCCGGTACGCGCGTGATAATCCTGGGCCCACAGACTCATCACCGGATAAATCGCGGTGCCACCACCACCGCTGGGATCGGCCTTTGCTGCAACCGTCGCGAATGAGATGAGGAGGATGAGAAACCAGGATCTGGCGGTCATTTTGTTGGTCCTTCTGCCCAAACGTGTCCCACTATAGGTGGACGAGTTGCAGTTTGTACGCCGTAGTTTTGACACAAACCGCACAGCTGCGACCAAACGCGCATCGGCATTAACCCGCATAACGCGGCGGAATAGGTACCAATCCGAATTTCATCGGACCCCGCGCTTGGGTTTGATCCTCTCCGCGAAACACAAGCGTTCGTGAGCTGAAATGGGTACGTTGATCCGAGTTATTTTCCGCGAAGGCACCCCGAGGCAAAAGCTGCGCGTCAGCCAGTCGCGGCGATCGACGGTTGCACGCGAACGCGGCCTCACCCTCTGGCGCGAACGTGACGACCTCGTGATTGCAGCAGCCTATCGCGTTGCTCCTCCGGGCGAGACCAGCGTCGAAATTCCGGCGAGCCCGCCGCTCAAATTCGCGCCACTGGCGTAGACCCAACACTTTCTGGCGGCCGGGAGCGGCGGTGAGGGCGTGACAGCCTTCGCCGCCGTTTTCTTTAGCCCGGCGAAAGCACGTTTTGGTCAATAAAATGCGAATGAAGCACACTTACAGAATGTCGAATTTTGCCGCATTTGAGACGGTTTTAGCCGCTCTCGCTGACGGATTGATGACTCCGCAAAGCGGTGCGCCTTTGCGCCTCACCTCTGCGCGAATACGTAGCATTGCGAATAATCGGCGCAGGTTTATGCGCACGACCAGCCGCACAGGTAAAAGCGTCGGCGTCCCAGGAGGAAACTTGATTCTAATCATGTTCGGGGGCGTTGCCAGAATGCTAGTTGCGAGACGCATTTGTGCGATCTCGCGTGAGTGCGGCTTTAGCTAACAAAAAGACTGCGCCGAACCGGCGCGACCCTGAAGACTCAACAACGGGCGGAAGAAAAATGAACGTAAAATATCCAGGTATTCCTACGGTAATCCACGGTAACGGCGCCGTAGCCGAAGTCATGGGCAACGTATGCGGCGGCGTCATCGGGTATCCGATCACTCCGTCCACTGAGATTTCGGAACTGTACGAAGCGTTCCGGGCCCAGGGCGGTGTCAACGTGTGGGGCAAGCACCCCTTCTTCTTCGAACCGGAAGGCGAACACTCCGCTCAGTCGGGCGCCCTCGGCGCCACTCTGACGGGCGGCAAGTACATTTCCAACGCCTCGTCGAGCCAGGGCATCCTCTACGGTATCGAATCGCACTACGTCACCGTCGGCCACCGCGCCGGCGGTTTTGTTTTGCAGGTCGCCGCACGCGTGGTGTCCAAGCACTCGCTCAACGTCATGGCCGGCCATGACGACGTCTACGCGCTTCTGACCGCGGGCTACACGATCCTGTTCGGCTCGAACCCGCAGGAAGCAGCCGACCTCGCCGCGATCTCCTACAAGATCAGCGCCAGCTCGCTGATCCCGGTCGCCAACGCATTCGACGGATTCACCACCTCGCACATGATGAGCGAGACGCTGATGCCGGAAAAAGAACTCCTGAAAGAGTTCCTCGGCGATCCCAGCGCCCGCATCCCCTGCCCGACCGTGGCGCAGGAAATGCTGTTCGGCGCCAAAGGCCGCGTTTATCAGCTCAAGCGTTATCTCGCCGGCCACGAAGGCGACTTCGCCGTCGACGGCTACAAGAAGCTGGTCGAATTCCTCGACAAGAACGCCGATGCGGTCGAGAAGGACAACGAAGGCAAGCTCGTCGCCAAGGTGGCGGACTTCGTTCCGGAAGAACTCGCCGGCGCCTTCAAGCGCCAGTGGCTGAATGCCTATGAAAAGGGCACCCGCCAGCGCGTTCCCGCGCTCGTCGACGTCAACAACCCCGGCCTCACCGGCCCGGTGCAGAACCAGCCCGACTTCCAGGCCGGCGCTGCCGACCATCGCACCCATTTCGTGCGCGACGTTCCGAAGTTCGTGCGCGAGGCGATGGCCGAATACTCCAAGCTGACCGGCCGCACCTACGGCCCGATCAGCACCTACTTCTGCGACGATGCCGAAACCGTTCTGCTCGGCATGGGCTCGGTCACCGACGACGCGCTCGCGGTCTGCAAGTATCTGCGCAGCCAGGGCAAGAAAGTCGGCGTCATCTCGATCAAGTTGCTGCAGCCGTTCCCGGATGCCGAAGTCGTTGCCGCACTGAAGGGCAAGAAGGCCGTCACGATCCTCGAACGCTCCGATGTCACCGCGCTGACCACCTTCGTCAACACCGCTCTCCTGAAGGGCATCGCCAACGCACAGGGCGGCCACAACGAAGGCATCCCGGCCCTCGACAAGCTGCCCAAGCTGACCACGGCGATCTTCGGTCTCGGTGCGCATGACCTGCAGCCGCGCCATCTCATCGCCGCCTACAAGAACATGGAAACGAAGAATGCGCCGCTGGTCTATCTCGGCACGCAGTTCTTCTCCAAGAACGCGTCGCCCCGCATGGCCGAACTTCAGGCCAAGCTGAAGGCGGCCTATCCCGAGACCGAGTTGATGGGTCTCGAGACCGAAGCCAACCCGAACCTGTTGCCGAAGGGCGCCTTCCGCATCCGCTTCCACTCGGTGGGCGGCTACGGCACGATGGCCACCGGCAAGCTCTTGACCGACATCCTCGCCAACGTTCTCGAGCTGCATTCCAAGGCCGCTCCGAAATACGGCTCGGAAAAGTCGGGGGCGCCGACCAACTACTACATCACGCTCTCGCCTGAGACCGTGCTGCAGTCGAACGCCGAAATCGAAGACGTCGAAATCGTCGTTTCGCCGGACCACAAGGTGTTCGCGCACTGCAACCCGCTGAAGGGCATCGTCGAAGGCGGCACCTTCATCATGCAGAGCATGGAAGGC
>JAHFQC010000069.1:6588-7878 GCA_023259375.1 Alphaproteobacteria bacterium | reverse complement strand
CCCGCTCGCCGTCTGGAAGTCGATCCCGCTGGCGGCCCGCAAGCTCATCCGCGACAAGAAGATCAAGTTCTTCGTGCTCGACGGCTTCAAGGTTGCGAAGCCCCATGCTCCGACGCCGGAACTCGAAACCCGCATGATGGGCATCGCCTTCATCGGCGCCATCTGCGGCCACGTCGACCGTATCGTCGGCGGCGCCACCCAGGACGCCATGCTGGAGATGATCCGCAAGGATCTGACCAAGAAGTTCGGCGCCAAGGGTGCGGCGGTCGTCGAGGGCAACCTCACCGTCATCAAGGAAGCCTTCGCGGCCACCGAGAAGGTCAACTACGACGCGCCGGAATACGTCGAAGCCGACAAGACCCCGCCGAAGAAGAGCGAGCTCACCAACGCGGTCTCCGCTTCGATGTGCCATATCATCCGTCCGGATGCTTCGGCCAACTTCGGTGACTCCGAGTACTTCGACGAAATCGTTGCCCAGCCGTTCAAGGATGGCACGATCGGCGAAGCCCCGGTGATGCCCGGTACCGGTCTGTTCATGCCGGCCGGCACGGCCGCCAACAAGGACAAGGGCCTCTTCCGCCGCACCGTTCCGGAATACAAGCCGGACCTGTGCACGGGCTGCATGGAATGCACCCTGGTCTGCCCCGACGCCGCGATCCCGAACACGGTTCATGAGATCCGCGATCTCCTGAACGTCGCCATCAGCCAGCTCGATCTCGCCCCGGCGCAGATCAGCGCGCTGAAGGACACCGTGCCGGCTCTCGCCGACGCCGTCCGCGCCGCCTATCGCGCCACCAAGGACTCGCCGGTTCTCGCCGACGTGGTTGCCTCGGTTGCCGAGACCGTCGCCGGCGACAACGCGATCCTCAAGAAGAACCTCGGCAAGGTTTCGGCTGCGCTGTCGGTCTTCCCGGTCGCCAAGACGAAGCCCTTCTTCGATGCCATGGAAAAGACCAACCCGGGTTCGGGCGGCCTCTATTCCGTGACCGTCGATCCGTGGAAGTGCTCCGGCTGCATGGAATGCGTCGAGGTTTGCGGTTCGGGCGCTCTCGGTCGCCGCGAACAGGATAGCGCTCTGCTGGAAACCCTGCAGAACCGCTTTGAGTTCCTGTCGCGCACGGCCAACACGCCGGCCCGCTTCGTCGAAGGCGCCACTGCCCCCGACGGCGACATCAAGCGCTTCATGCTGGACCGCAACAACTACTACGCCACGACGGGCGGCCATGGCGGCTGCCGCGGTTGCGGCGAAGTCACCGCGATCCGCCTGGTCACCAGCGCCAACACCGCTGT
>JAHFQC010000069.1:0-6578 GCA_023259375.1 Alphaproteobacteria bacterium | reverse complement strand
CGCAAGGCCCACATCAAGGAACTGGAAGGCCTGCTCGAACAGCTGACTGCCAAGCTTGCCAAGGTGAGCGACGCGGCCCGCAAGGCACGCATCGAGAAGACGATCAAAACTCTCGAACAGCGCCTCTACATGTTCGAATCCGGTCCGTCCGGTAAGGGCCCGGCTCCGGCGGTTGTCGCCAATGCCACCGGCTGCTCGAGCGTCTACGCCTCGACCTTCCCCTTCAACCCCTACAACAGCCCGTGGGTGAACAGCCTGTTCCAGGATCACCCTGCGGTTGCCAAGGGCATCTTCGAAGGTATCGCGGCCGACACGGTGCAGGACATCATTGCTCTGCGTACCGCCAAGCTCGAACTCGATGACGAGTACGATCCAGCCGTCCACGACAAGTTCTTCAAGACGTTCGCCTGGGCGAACTTCACCGCCGAAGAACTGGCGTTGATGCCGACCGTGTTCTGCATCGGCGGCGACGGCGCCACCTACGACATCGGCTTCGGCTCGCTGTCGCGTGTCATGTCGACCACCACCCCGATCAAGACGATGGTCCTGAATACCGGTGCCTATTCGAACACCGGCGGCCAGGCTTCCACCGCCACGATGACGGGCCAGGACGCCGACTTGGCGCGCTTCGGTGCCGCTCACGCCGGCAAACAGGACAGCCGCAAGGAACTCGGCCTCATCGCTGCGTTCCATCCCAACGTGTTTGTGGTTCAGTCGAACACCGCCCATCAGGGTCACTTCCTGAAGTCGGTGCTCGCCTACATCAACCACAACTCGTCGCCCGCCCTCCTCGACGTTTACACGCCGTGCCAGGGTGAGCAGGGCATCGCGGACAACGCCTCGTCGGAACATGCGCGCCTGTCGGTCGACAGCCGCATCAGCCCGCTGTTCGTCCACGACCCGTCGAAGGGTACGGATCTGCACGCTCGCTTCTCGCTCGAAGGCAACCCGGAACCGACCAAGGACTGGGCGACCCTCACGATCGAGTACGTCGTGAACGGCGAGATGAAGCTCCTCGAAGTGCCGTATACCCCGGCCGACTTCGCCAAGAACGAAACCCGCTTCAAGAAGCAGTTCAAGAAGCTGCCGGCTGATGCCGACGCCATGCTGATCGCCGACTACGTGGCGCTCCCGGTTGGCGAACGCAACGGCAAGGTGCCGTTCATTTACTCGACCAACGACAAGAAGGAGCTGATCAAGCTGGCGGTTTCGTCCACCTTGGTGGCCCTGGTCGAGGAACGCCGCAAGTACTGGCGGACGCTGCAATACCTCGCCGGCATCAACGTCGAGATGATCGACGCCAGCCACAAGGCCGAGGTGGAAGCACTCGAAACCAAGTACAAGGAAGCGGTCGACAGCCGTGAGAACGCCATCGACTCCATCGCGCGTGCGATGAGCGAACTGGCGGCGTCCTCGAAGGCTCCGGCGGCTGGCGGCATCGGCCTCGCTCTCGGCGGTGCGGCTCCCGCGGCAGCTCCGGCTGCAGCGGCTCCGGCGGCCAATGGCGACGCGGTGGTCGGCTTCGACGAAGCCAACGCCTCCAAATGCACCAACTGCAAGACCTGCTACACGCAGCTTCCCGAGCTCTTCGAGAAGACCAAGATCGTCGTCGACGGTTCGCCGAAGGAAGTCGCTCACCTGATCCCGGGTGCGGCCTCCAAGGTGAAGCCGACGGCCGAACTGAAGGGCAAAGTGGCGCGCGTTGCGGCGAACTGCGATGCGGAGATCATTCATGAGCAGTGAGGTAGTCAAGAACAACGTCGGCGAGGACCTCGTTCGCTACCGTCAGGTAGCGAACGCCCTCGAAACGACGGAAGCGCAGATCGAAGAACTGGAAGGCACGGAAGCCTTCCAGGTCTTCCAGAAGCAGCTTCAGCTTCTGCGTAAGCGTCTGCTCAACGATCCCAAGTCGTTGCGTCAGGTGTTCATCGAAGACGGTACGGCCGCGATTGCTTGGGAATTCAAGCAGCCGGAACTGGGTGCGGACTTCATCAAGGCGCTGTGGAGCATCCTGCTCCGCGGCGACGAGATGGCGACCATCCTGCAGCGCTTCATTTGGGCTTCGCCGATCAAGTTCAAGCGTAAGTTCATCGAGGCGATCGACAGGCACCTCTCCGACAAGTACCCGATGTTCAAGGGCCTGTCGGTGAACTGGCCGAGCGGGAACTTCATCCACCCGTACGTGCGCCCCGCCGAAGAACGCAAGAACGACTTCGAACTGGTCACCACGGGCTATCTCGGCTACCGCGCACTGGGTTATTCCACGCGCGAAGTCGACCTGTTCGTGTGGCTGGAAGTGCTGCGCGACAAGCAGTGCGAAGACCGTCCCTGCCAGACCGGCTGCCTCGATGCCAAGGGCCGCAAGAAGGGCGGCTGTCCGCTGGCCATCAAGATCCCGGACCTCCTGAACCTGATGGGTCAGGGCAAGCTCAAGGATGCCTTGAAGCTGATCGAAGCGCTCAACCCGCTGCCGAACGTTACCGGCCGCGTGTGCCCGCAGGAGCATCAGTGCCAGGGCGTCTGCAACATCTCGGGCCAGCCGATCGAAATCGGCCAGCTCGAATGGTACTTGCCGGAACGCCAGCGTCTCGAAGAAGAAGCCAATGGCATCGACGAGAACGAGTGGAAGGACTACGCCACGCCGTGGGCACGCGCCGAGAAGCCGCCGATCGCGGTTGTCGGTTCGGGTCCGGCCGGCCTGATCAACGCCTACCTCTTGTCGGTCGAAGGCTATCCGGTGACGGTGTTCGAGGCGTTCCACGACCTCGGCGGCGTGCTGCGCTACGGAATTCCTGAATTCCGTCTGCCCAACGCGCTGATCGACAACGTGGTCGGCAAGATCAACCGTCTCGGCGGCAAGTTCGTGAAGAACTTCGTCGTCGGCAAGACGGCCACCTTGCAGGAGCTCAAGGACGCCGGCTTCTACCGCATCTTCGTCGGTACCGGCGCCGGCCTGCCGCGCTTCATGAACATCGAGGGCGAGCACCTCAACGGCGTGATGAGCGCCAATGAGTTCCTCACCCGCGTCAACCTCATGCAGGCGCGCCGGGACGAGTACGACACGCCGCTTCCCATCGTGAAGGACAAGAACGTCATCATCATCGGCGGTGGCAACACCGCGATGGATGCGGCGCGCACGTCCAAGCGTCTGGGTGCGAACGTCACGATCGTCTATCGCCGCACCAAGAAGGAAATGCCGGCCCGTGTTGAAGAGCTGGCACACGCCCTTGAGGAAGGCATCGCGTTGATGCCGCTGCGGTCGCCGCAGAAGTTCGTCTCTGGCGGCGATCACAAGGTCTGCCACACCATCCTCGACGTGATGGAACTCGGTGCCCCCGACGCCTCCGGCCGCAGAAAGCCGGAAGTCACGGGCAAGACCGAGACCATCCCGGTCGATCTGGTGATCATGGCGCTCGGCAACGACTCCAACCCGATCATCAAGGATTCGGATGACCGCATCGCTACGTCGAAGTGGGGCACCCTGATCGTTGAGAACGGCGCGGAAACCACGCTGAAGGACGTCTACTCGGGCGGCGATGCCACCCGCGGCGGCTCCACGGCGGTCAACGCGGCTGGCGACGGCAAGTCGGCAGCCATCCAGATCGCCCAGGATATCCCGTTCAGCGCAGCCGAGATCAAGGCCCGGGTCGAAAAGGCATCGGCGTATACCGCCAAGGCCCAGACGGCTCACAAGATCGTCCTGCGCCGTGAGATCGCCGACAATATCGTCGAGATCACGGTCAAGGCGCCGGCGGTGGCGCATTCGGCCAAGGCCGGACAGTTCGTCCGCGTTCTGCCGACGCCGAAGGGCGAGCTGATCCCGCTCACCCTGGCCGATTGGGATGCCAAGGCCGGCACCATCACCCTGGTGATCCAGGGCGTGGGCGCCTCCTCGATCCTGATCAACAAGATGCAGCCGGGCGAATGCCTGGAAGGCATCGCCGGCCCGCTCGGCCTGCCGTCTCACCTGCACAAATACGACACCAAGAAAGAAACTGTCGTGTTCTGCGCCGGTGGCGTCGGTCTCCCGCCGGTCTTCCCGATCGCGCGCGAGCACCTTCGCATGGGCAATCACGTCACGCTCATCGCCGGTTACCGCACCCAGGGCGCCCTGTTCTGGGTCGGTGAAGGCGAACGCGTCGACGCGATCAAGGCCGAGTTCGGCGACCTCCTCGACGTGGTCTATTGCACCAACGACGGCACCTTCGGCGAGAAGGGTTTCGTCACCACCCCGCTGCAACGCTGGTTGGACGACAAGAAGTCCGTCAATGGCCGCAAGATCGCCGAAGTGATCGCCATCGGCCCGCCGCTGATGATGAAGGCGGTGTCGGAACTGACCAAGAAGTACGAAGTTCCGACCGTGGTCAGCCTCAACTCGATCATGGTGGACGCCACCGGTATGTGCGGCGCCTGCATGGTCCCGGTCCAGATCGACGGCAAGATGGTGCGCAAGCACGCTTGCATCGACGGCCCGGAACTCGACGCCCACATCATCGACTGGGACAAATTCCTGCCCCGCTTCAATCAGTTCAAGGAGCAGGAAGCCGAGGCCCGTACCAAACACGGCCTGTAATTTTTCCGCCTAGAACTTGAGAGCGCCGGTCCGCCATGCGGGCCGGCGTTTTTCTTTGGCCAGACCGCAGCCCCTGCCCAGCCATAAGGGTCACTACGGATTGGCTCGTTATGAAAACATCAAAAACTTTGGTTTCAAAATTGCAGGCTGTTGTCGTATGTCTGGTCTACCGGAGGTGGTTATGAAAGCAAACACGCCGATTTCAGACGACAAGCAGAAGGAAATCGCGCAGCGCGCCTACTTCATTTGGGAGCGCGAGGGCTATCCTGACGGCCGCGAGCGGGAACATTGGGCCCAGGCCGAAGCCGAAGTCTTGAGCGAACAGCCCGCGAAAAAGGCAGCGCCCGCAAAGGCTCCGGCGAAAGCGAAGGCCAACGGCACCGCCAAGCCGGCCAAAGCCGAGCCGGCAAAGGCAGCCAAAGCCGAGCCCGCCAAGCCGGCGGAACCGGTCAAGGTCGCGGCAAAGGTCGTCAAATCAAAGAAGGCGGTGAAAGCGAAGAAGCCGGCGCCGAAAGCGTAGGCTTACTCCTCCTTGCGGTCGTCCAGGATCTGCAGCCGCGCGGCGCGCAGGCGCTGGATCAGGATCGGCATGAAGCGCTTCATCATCTCGTAGCCGAGATCGTGATTGTCCTCGCACTTGCCGCGCAGGCAGGCGGCATCGAGGGCGATGGCGCGGGTCAGTTCCAGCGCCTTGGCCGACAGACCGCGCCGGTAGGGCGGCACCAGCCACGAAGCGCCGACGATCTCGCTTTCGCCGACCGTCTGCAGCGCCACCTGTCCGTCGTCGGTATCGACCTCGAGCACCACACGGCCCGAGCGCAGGAGGTATAGCTGATCGGCAACCTCGCCTTCCCGGAACAGGTAATCGCCCGGTTCGAAGCGCGCGTTCTTGGCGCAGCCGGCGACGATGTCGGTGTAGTCCTCTTTCATGCCGGCGAAAAAGGAGTGCTCGCGCACGATCCGTTCGAGACCTTCCATGCCCACCACTCCCGCTAACAAAGCGCCGAAGTTTACAATCCCGGACAGCCGCTAGGCTAGAGGCGAGCCGCGCCGATCTCCGCCAGAGCCTTACGGAATGCCGGGTCGGCACCGAGGTCTTCCAGCGCGATCGTCAGGCGGCGGCGCCAGTTCGGGTGTTCGGTGACCGAGCCCGGCAGATTGGCCTGATGGGTCTGGCCGACCAAATCGTCGAGCTGCACCATCATCAGCCGCGACGGCGAACGGGCGAGATAGGCGTGCACCGCCGCGGTCAGTACCGGGGTCCAGGCAAGATGATCGGCATCGGCAGGCGAAATGCCTTTCGGCAACAATTCTTCCGCTGCCAGCGCCTTTAAAAGTTCCCGCTTATCTTCGTTGCGCCCCGCCATGGCGGCAGTCTCTTCGTCGGCGCTCTTGAACAAGCCGATCTGCGCCTTGGCCTTGAGGTCTTCGCCCAGCCAGAAACCGCTCAAGGTGGCGAGGTCATGGGTCGAGACCGACACCGCCGCCAGCCGCGGATAAACTTCCGGCGACCGGAAGGCGGCGCGGTTGCGCTCGAAATAGAGCACGCGGCTGGAAAAGATGCTGGCATCCGACAGTTTCTCGCGGAAGCCGGCCGGCACCGTCCCCAGATCCTCGCCGATCACCATGCACTGATTGCGCCGGCTTTCGAGCGTGGCGACGGCAAGAAGATCGTTGAGCGGGAACCGCATATAGGCGCCCTCGGTCGGCTTCATGCCCTGCGGGATGAGATAGAGCCGCGTCAGCCCCATCACATGATCGATGCGCAGCGCTCCGGCATGGCGCATGTTGGCAGAGAGCAGCGCGCGATAATAGGAATAGCAGGTTTCCTTGAGCCGCATCGGATTGAGCGGCACCAGACCCCAGTCCTGACCCATTTCGTTGAACGGATCAGGCGGTGCCCCGACCCGCGCATGGCCGGCAAACTGCTGGCGATGCATCCAGTAATCGGCACTCGACGCATCGACGCTGCCGGCAAGATCGTTGTAGAGGCCGACGGCCATGC
>JAHFQC010000068.1 GCA_023259375.1 Alphaproteobacteria bacterium | reverse complement strand
CCAAGGGCATCCTTTCGCACGCCATCATGGCGCAATCGATCGGCGGCGGCGGCGGTTCCGGCGGCGGCAGCTCGCTGGCGGCAGCGGTCACGGTCGGCGGCGAAGGCGGCAGCGCGGGCAACGGCGGTCTGGTCGATGTCACCAACAACGGCAAAATCGAAACCGATGCCCTGACGTCGTTCGGCATCTTCGCCCAATCGATCGGCGGGTCCGGCGGCAATGGCGGCGGCTCGAACGTCTCGGCGGTTACCGTGGGCGGCTTCGGCGGCTCGGCGGGTAACGGCGGTACGGTTACGGTCGTCAGCACCGATTTGATCAAGACGCTCGGCGAAGGCTCGGATGCGATCCGCGCTCAGTCGATCGGCGGCGGCGGCGGTTCGGCCGGCGGCGTCGGCCAATCCATCACCAGCGACGGTCTCAATGTCGGAGTCGTCTCGGTGGGTGGCGGCGGCGGTTCGGCCGGCAATGGCGGCACCGCGAGCGCGACCAATTCCGGTCTGATCGTGACCGAAGGCAACACGGCAGCCGGTATCCGGGTGCAGTCGATTGGCGGCGGCGGCGGCGATGGCGGCCGGGCGATCGGCGCGATTGCGGTCGGCGGCTTCGGCGGCGCCTCGGGCGACGGCGGTGCGGTGTCGGTCGTCAATCAGTCTGGCGGCAGCATCTGGACCAAAGGCATTCTGGCCGACGGCATCTTCGCCCAATCGATTGGCGGCGGCGGCGGCAACGGCGGTGGTGCTTATGCCGGATCGTTCATCGGCGGCGCCACGGCGGTCGGCGGCTTCGGCCGCGCCGGTGGGAGCGGTGGTGCGGTCACGGTCGACAACTATGCTTTGATCGAGACCGATGGTCTGGCGGCGCGGGCGATCTTCGCCCAGTCGGTGGGCGGCGGTGGCGGCAACGGCGGCATCGCCGGCGCCTTCTCGACCCAGAATCCGTGGACCGGCGTCATTCCGGTCGGCGGCGTGGCCGTCGGCGGCTTCGGCGGCGCGGGCGGCAATGGCGGCATCGTGACCGTCAACAACCGGGCCGGCGGCTCCATCGTGGCCAACGGCGCCTTCTCCAACGCGATCTTCGCGCAGAGCGTGGGCGGCGGTGGCGGCTCGGGCGGCTTCGCAATGACCGGCTCGACCATTCCGGTCAATGTCGGCGTCAGTGTCGGCGGCAGCGGCGGTGCGGCGGGTAACGGCGATGCCGTGACCGTCACCAATGCCGGCGCGATCACCCTCAACGGCAAGAACTCGATTGCCATCATGGCCCAGTCGGTGGGCGGCGGCGGCGGCGTTGCCGGCGCGGCGGTGGCTGCCGATACCATCCCGGTGAGCATCGGCGGTTCCGACGGGGCCAACGGCAAGGGCGGCGACGTCAAAGTCGTCAACACCGGCACCATCACCATCAACGGCAACAACTCGATCGGCATCTTCGCCCAGTCGGTGGGCGGCGGTGGCGGCATGGTGCTGCCGGGCGGCGGCGTGACCAGCGTGACCAAACTCGCCGGCGGTATCGGCGCCAGCGGCACAGTGACGATCGACAACTCGGCCGGCGCCATCATCATCAACGGCGACAACAGCATCGCGATGTATATGCAGTCGGTCGGCGGCGGCGGCGGTGCGGTCGGGCTCGATGCCGATCCTCCGGGCCAAGTCGGCGCTTTCCTGTTCTCCGGTTCGACCGGCGGCAGCGGCGCGGCGGCAGCCACGACCATCAACCAGACCGGTTCCTTGATTGCTTCGGGGCTCAACGCGATTGCGCTGGTGGCGCAGTCGAGTGCCGCCGACGGTCAGGGCGACATCACGGTCAATATCGCCAATCCGGTGGCGGGCCGCAGCCTTGTTCTCGGCGGCTTCGGCAGCGGCACAGGGGTTGAGATCCTCGACGGCGGCCATAACACCCTCAACAACGGCGGCGTGATCGCGGCGGTGCCGGTGATCAAAGGCGCCATCACGGGCGTCTCGGACAACGACGGTACGCTGCTGGTAACGTCGGGCACCACGACGACGGCGGTCGACGCGACCCAGGGCTATGCGGTTCTCGCTTTCGGCGGCAAAGGCACGACGATCAACAACACCGGCCTGATGATGGGCTCGGTGGATCTCGGGCTCACCGGCGCCAATGCGCTCAACAACTTGGCGAGCGGCGTGTTCGATGCCGGTGCCAAGGTCGTTTTGGGGACGAGCGGGACGTTGACCAATGCGGGCTTGATGGCGCCGGGCGGCTATTATCATCTCTCCGCTCTCACCATCACCGGCAATCTGGTGCAGACTGCAACCGGTACTTACGGACTGGATCTCGATCTCAAGGCGGTTGCCACCGATCGGATCGCCGTCTCCGGGTCCGCGACACTGTCGGGCCGGGTGCTGGCCAACTTGACCGATCCGCTGACGGCGCCGGGCTTTGCTTTGCCCGGACAGCATGAGCGGACGATCCTGACCGCGGCCGGCGGGGTGAACCACACCGGTCTGACGCTGGCGGCGTTCAACACCGCGGTCGCCACCTATGCTCTGGTTTATCCGGACGCGCAGACGGTCGATCTGCAGTATGTCGTAGACTATGCGCCCACCGGTCTGACGGGCAACCAGACGGCCATGGGCGCGGCGGTCAATGGCATCCAAGCGGCGCAGACGTCGGCGGCCTTCCGGCCGATCGCGACCAATCTGTTCTACCTGCCCGATACGGCCACGTTGGGAGGTGCTTACGATCTTCTCTCCGGCGAAGGCATCGCCGCATTGGAACAAGCCTCGTTCGACTCGAGCGAACGCTTCCTCGCGGCAGCCGGCGAACAGATCGCCGACTGGCGTCAGGCGCCGCGTTCGGCCGAGCATTCCTGGCGTCTGTGGATGTCGCCCTACGGCACCAGTGCCCTCTACGGCGGCAACAAGGCGATGGGCGCGGCCAAGACCAAGGATCAGGCCTACGGCATCGTCGGCGGCGTCGATTATCAAGTCTCGTCGCAGGCGCTGATCGGTGTTGCGGTCGGCGGTGGCACGACCTGGATCAACATTCCCAGCCGGCGCACCAAGGCCTCGACCGACGCCATCCACTTGGGACTGTATGGCGGCTGGAATACCGACACCTATTACGTCGATGGCGCGTTCGCCTACGATCTGTTCAAGAACCTGGAACAGCGTACCGCCATCATTCCCGGCGTGATCCTGCCGAAGTCCTTGTTCGTCGACGGGCCCTACACGGTGCCCGGCTTCTCCGAGACCCCTGAGGCGCGCTTCAATTCCGCGTCGGCCAGCGGTCATGTCGAAGCGGGCTATCATGTCGATCTTGGCCTGGTGCGGGCGACGCCGTTCATCGGGCTTAATTTCGGCCACCTGACCAGCGACGGCTTCACCGAAACCAACGCCGGCCAGACCAGCGTCATCGGGCTGATCTCCAATCAGCGCACCACCGAGTCGCTGCCCGGCCTCCTCGGCGTCGCATTCGACGGCAAGTTCGATCTCGGCGGCGACCTGATCCTGTCAGGCTGGTTGAAGGGCACCTGGAAGCACGAATTCGACATCAGCCGGAAGACCGAGACGCAGTTCATTTCGGCCTCCGGCTTCGGGTTCCAGGTTCACGGCGCCGAGCCGGCGCGGGAGGCGGGTGTGGTGGATACCGGTCTGCGGCTGTCGATCGACGGCAACCTGTCGGTCTACGCCAACTACTCCGGCACCTTCGGCGGCCCGAATTCGTCGCATGCCGGTACGGCGGGCGTGAGCATCAGGTGGTGATTGGGGTGCGGGAAACCGCACCCCACGCACATCGATGACAATGATTGGCCGATCAGTTTTCTGAGCGGTGCTTGGTTGGGCGCACCAGCGTCCAATCGTAGCCCAGCGCGATCACGCGCTGCTGCAACATGGTCCGCTCCTCGTTCGACGGCTGTGGGTTGCGCGACAGCACCCACAGATAGCGGCCGGTCGGCTCGCCGACGATCGACCACTGGTAATCGCCATCGTGGTCGAGCACCCAGTAGTCGCCGTAGAACGGCCAGAAGAACGTCACCCGCAGTTTGGCATTGGTGGCCGTATCCGCGACTTTGGCTTTGCCGGTGGCGCTTTTGGTCGGCCCATCCACCGAGTCCTGGCGGCAGCTGTTCAGCACCCGGACGGAGCCGTCCGGATTGAGCGAATAGTCGGCAGTGACCGCTTCGCAGTCTTTCTGGAACGGCGCTTCGTAACGATAGAGCTCATACCAGCGGCCGAGATAGCGGTTGAGATCGACCGGCTTGGCCGGCTCGGGAACATGGGGATTGCCGACCGGGCGCGACGAAAACGCGGCGCATCCCGTCAATACCAGCATCATGCCGATCAGCGCGCCTTTGCCCATTGCCTATCTCCGGACTGGAATTCGCCCACCCGGCAAGCCGGGGAGCGAAACCAGAGCTAGAATCTTCAAACGCCAAACGTACTGGAGAAATGGTGCACCCGACAGGATTCGAACCTGTGGCCTCTGCCTTCGGAGGGCAGTTTGGGGCGATTTCTCGCAGTATCACGGGTTTTCACCGTGCCCGCAATCCCTTAAACAACAGGTACTTACGGTTTCACCGGAAGTCAGGGGGTCTCGCCGAATTTCGCATCTTCTGCCCCCATAGCGCCCCCCAAGAGCTTAGGGGGCAATTTTCAGGGGGGGCGTGCGTGCCGGAGAACGTCATTACGAAAGACCGCCAGGTCGCGGCCCTGAAACCGCACCCAAATCGCTACGAAATGAAGGTAGCCGGTGTGCGGGGACTGGTCGTGCGCGTGTCCCCTTCGGGCGCAAAGGTATTTGAGGTCCGGTATGTGACGTTGAGCGGCACACGGCGAAGGATGGTGTTGGGAGAGTATCCAGGCATCAGTCTATCGAAAGCCGTCGAACAGGCCGAAGCTATCAGGATCGATTCACGGCGCGGGAATGACCCTGCTGGAGACCTTCGCGCCAAAAGACAACAGGCACGCACCGGCGACACGCTAGACGACCTTGCCGAAGCTTATTTCAAAGCTGCGGGTGCATGGCGGCAGGAACCGTCCTAAGCGACCCAGCACCATTCAGGTCGAACGCTACCGGTTCTCAACGCAGATTTCGCCCGAGCTCGGTGAGCGCAAGTTCGCTGACATTACCCGTTCGGACATCAAACAGTTCATGCGCACTCTAGTAACCCGGGGCGATCTTTCCGCGGATTATATCGCCAGCATAGGCCGGACGCTCAGCTCGGTATTCGCCTTTGCCGTTCATGAGGAACGGCTCGACGCTAACCCGGTTTTCGGGCTGACGAAGCCGCTAGCAACCGTATCGCGCGAGCGCATGTTCGACGAGGACGCGCTTAAGAAGCTTTGGCAGGCGTTGGCCAAGCCGCTTCCGGAGGGGCTGAAGCGGCATCCACAGAAACCCTGCACCCCAGAAGCCAAGGAGTGGCCGCCAGTTGATCCGCTGGTGTCATCAGCCCTGCGGTTTGCTCTCCTGACCCTCACACGGCGCCAGGATGTTGTCGGCGCTGACTGGTCCGAGTTCGATTTTAAGGCCAAGACATGGACCGTGCCCTCCGCACGCCACAAGAGCCGGAAGACCCACGTCGTTCCGCTTACCGGTACCGCCATGGCGATGCTGCGGAAGGCTGCTGAAGTAACAGGCCTCGAGCTAGACGAGGAGAACCCGCCGAACGGCTTTGTATGGCCGTCACGGACTAGGGACGACGGTCACCTGTCTGACGGTGCACTGACCACGGCCGTCCGGCGTCTTTGCGAAGAGCTAAAAATTCCGCACGGCTCTCCACACGACTTTCGCCGCACCGGTGCCACGTTGCTGACCAGCGAACGCGGAGGCGTGCGGCGGTTCATCGTGAGCAAGGTGCTTGGACACAGCGCCCAGGAAGGGGCAGCTGTGACAGAGGTCTATGACCGCAACGATTACCTCGCCGAGAAGCGACATGCATTGGAACGCTGGGAGGCGCTGCTCGCCGAGATTGTCAACGAGGCGAAAGCACCTGCGAATATCTTTCGCTTAAGGAGAACGGCCAACGATCATGCATAACAGCCAAAAGGACAGCGACGTCGAGTGGCAACAGAGCATAAAACAGGCAATTGAAGAGGGTCGATACGAGTTTGCTCTATCGCGTGTAAACGCACGGATAATGGGGAAGGCCCTAGAAGCTCTCAAGCAACATCGCGTTGAGATTGACGAGAAAATCTCCGCGATGAAGAGCGCTGATGAGTTATACGAAGCCATCAACCATCTGCGGCAAACGAACGAGGATGTCCGCCATTACATTGATGGCAACTATTCCAATGCCGCAGCGCTGGCCGTCGGGCAGGCATCCATCATGTTGGACGCGCTCACTGGAAATTTTCTCGGAAACCCGTCCCTTTAGCTGAATACCGAGCGAAATTATTGCTAGCTGGTTGGGTGGCGGGTTTAGCTTCTGCCGAGATGGCAATCACAATGGGTGACGTATTTCATAAGGCGCATTTGGCCGACGAATATAAGAGTGCACGCATTACTGGGGGAAAAAACTCCGCAAAAGAAAAGAACCAATGGCACCCTGCTGCGCAGCAGATCGCGGAGGATTTGTGCGCCCGTTGTCCCAGCATCTCGTCAAGAGAGATCGCAGAAAAAATCGGTCAAGCGCGAGTACTGGGTACTCCCAGCTTCGAGCAAGTAGTTAAGGTCGTCCGGGGGTGGCGCCGCGATGGCACTCTTCCCAAAAAGCAGAAAAAAGACCTTCGCTAGCAAAAGCTGGATATTCGCTAGCATTCCATCTCGAACGCGTTCATCCCTTATCCGATGTCTCTTCGTGTCACGGGGTGACGCGGGAAATCCCTCCCGCGTCCTCCAACACTTTACGGAGGACATGAATGCAAAAGACACAACCCGAAAATAAACTCGAACGTCACTATTCGTGGGAAGAGTTGCAGACCATGCTGGGGGGAATCTCCCGTACAACATGGTGGCGGATGCGGCGACGGGGAGAAGCACCGGACCCGATCCGTCTATCGCCTCAGCTGCACGTTTGGGCAGAGAGCGACATCAACGCCTTCTTGGCTAAGCGCCGCGGGGAGTGAAGATGAACCCGCTCATTGGCATCAAGGGCAGGCTGGGCGGCACGCTCTACGATGGAGACCGTCGCTGGTTAGGGTCAGGGCCTGGTCATTCCCGTGGAGACAGGTCTCTCAGTGCCAAGTTGTGCGATGACGGTAGGGTTCTCGTTCACTCGTTCGCAAACGACCCATTTAGTGAATGTCTGGACTATCTCGGGCTCGGGCGGGATCAAACCCGCCCGAGAAACCCAGCCGCCCAACGGCGCGCAGCAGAACATCGCGAACGGGAACGCTTAGAAGTCCTACGCAAAATCGAACACTGCATTGATCTCTGGGCAGAGGCTATGCCGGGCGCAGGCACACCGGTCGAGATATACCTGAAGAGCTCGAGGCGCTTGCCGATTTCCACCGTTCCAGAGACCCTGAGGTTCCATCCGTCCATCAATCCGTCTTATCCGTGGTCGGAAGGTGCCACGCGAAGCGCGCCCGGACCAGCCATGGTGGCCGCAGTCGTTGACGATGAGAACCGATTGACTGGGTTACACGTGACGCCTCTGGACAAAGAGGGTTGCCGTGCAGATCGCAACAAAATCATTCTTGGCGCAGTGAAAGGCTCTTCGGTTCGCCTTACGCCTTTTAGCACCACCGCAGAGGTGATTGCTGTCGCCGAAGGTATTGAGACGGCGCTCGGCTATGCGGTCTTGAAAGGCATACCAACTTGGGCAGCGCTCAGCGCTGGTGGTCTGCAGAACTGGATCTGTCCCTTTGAGCCTTCACGCGTGTTTATTGCCGCAGATACCGATGACAGCGGAGCGGGAATGACAGCGGCAAAATCTTTAGCAGAGCGACTGCGTTGCCTGCATGACGTTGTCATTGATCCAGCACCGAACGGTTTCGATTGGGCGGATGTGGCTGCCGGGGGTCGTCCCGTGACTGATCTATCGCCCGTCCTCGACTTTCCCCGTTCGTCACGCTTCACCCGTGAACAGTTTGGAGAGATCGAACCCCTCAGCGAAGAATGGCTGCTCAAAGGAGTACTACCCGCCCAGGGGGTCGGTTTTCTCTGCGGGCCAAGAAAATCGCGGAAAAGTTTCTATGCGATCTCACTTGCCGCGGCTATCGCAAGTGGAAGCGCTTTTTGTTGTCGCGAGCCGAGCCCCCGCGGAGTGCTCTACGTCGCGGCCGAAGGTGGGAACGGTGTGCGTAAGCGCATAAAAGCGTTGAGGATGGTTCACGGGATAACATGTGCGCAATTGGAGTTGATTGCCCAAGCTCCCAACCTTCGATCTGAAGTGGACGTCCAGGACCTCGAAGCGACACTCCGCGATGCTGCGCGGGATATGGAACGCAATGGTCATCCACTTGGTTTGGTGGTGATCGATACCTTGGCCGCGTCAACTCATGGTGGGGACGAAAATAGCAGCTCGGACATGGGAGGCGTGATGTCCGTCTTGCAGGAAATGGCGGACCAGCTTCGGGTAATGCTTCTCGTCGTCGCTCACACCGGAAAGGACGAAAGCCGCGGCATCAGGGGGTGGTCCGGACAGTACGCCGGGGCTGACGTTGTCCTGACTGTTGTTCGCGACAAGGAGGACAGTTCGCGGTCTATTGTTACGGTAGATAAACTCAAGGACGCCGAGGACGGCGCAAAATTTGCGTTTCGTCTCCAAACAGCGGTGTTGGGAATAGATGAAGATGGAGAACCGGTCACTTCGGCTGTTTGCCAATTTGAAGACGCGCCCGCCAGCAGATCGCGTCGGCGTCATACACTAACGCCCAACGAGCGGCAGGTTCTGGGTGCTCTTCATCACCTCCTTGAGGCCGATCTGGGGCAGTTTTGTCCCATGAGCTGCCGCAGCCTCATAAGCAATGGGCACTTGCACAATAGCGGTTCATTGCTGTGGGAGGCTCAACACTGAGCAATGGGGACAAACGGGACAACTGAGGACAACCGGCCAAGTAAATCCCCGATGAGAAAAACGAGGACGGACAGGGACGGGGGTATATATACCCGTCCCCCGTTCCCGGTAGGGAGGAGATGGATTGCTATCTTCCTTCGCGCGGCGAGTAATTCGGAATACTCGGCTGACGACAAAGGTGTTTGCCCTTTCGGGTTAAGTCCGTCCCCTCCGGCTTCATCTGCGATCACGGACTTGAAGTTGCACCCGCGTTGCACCGGACGGGTCCTCCGCCGCTTGGCACGTGGCCCATGCTTAACTCAGGTCTATCTTCTCGGTTTCGTGGTTGCGTCATTCCGTACTCGGCGGGGTAGCGCTCCACGGCCGCCTGCGGGGCCAGAACCGGCTTGCTGGAGAAGACGAGCGCCGTCGATCAGCCACGCCACTTGCTCCTCACTTAATCCATGAACCGCGAGTGCAATCCGGCTGGTCAGCGGCGGGGAGACCTCTCCGAACAAGTTCTGCGGGCGGACATTGAGCGCCTTGGCAAGAGCGGTGATCGTCTCGAAGGACGGGGAAGCTCCACCCTTCTCGATCCGCCGCACCCACTCGACTGACATGCCTATGGCTTCGGCAAGCTGCGGCTGGGTCATGCCGATCCCCGTGCGCAGTTCGCGCACGCGCTTCCCAAAGATGTGTTCCAGACGGGCCATCTGCGCCTCCGTGCCTTGTGTGGCGCGATCCGAGGCCTACGGCGAGGAACTGTGAGTGCATCTCTAGACAGCACTTAGAGTGCTGGTATGGTCATGCGCAGAGCGGGTCCGCACGGGGCGCAGGGCTGCGGCGGCCGAAGCGGCTATCTGCCCTCCTGTCCAGATATGCCCGTTGCTTCGTGCGCGAACCCAGCGCTCCGCGTCCATCAGTTCACCCGGCTGCCGAGGAGCAGCCCAATCGAGAGAGTTTGGTTATGAACACCATCATCACCGCCGTGCAGTTCATCGCAGCCGCCGCTGTCCTGTACGGCCTTGCATCCCTTGTGAAGCCGTTCTGGCGTGTGAAGAAACGCTGGCAGGGCGCCGTGCTAGCGGGCGTTAGCCTTGCCGTATTCGGCGGGCTGAACAGTATCCCGGTTACACGGCCGTCTTCGGTGTCCGAGGCCGAATGGAACGAACGGGTCCGCCTCTGCACAGAAGCCAATGCCACCCGGACCTGCCCGCTGGAGAAGGCCGACGTTGACGCGGCACGAGCGAAGAGCGCCAAAGCCGCGGCGGATGCCAAAGCTGCTGCACAGACCGCGGGGGAGCCTTCCGGGAATAACCAACAAGGGACGTCCCAGAACGCGACCAAGTGGGTCTACAGCGAAGACAAGGACGACATGAGGGGAACCGTCACCCGGCACGCCCAAATCGTGAGCGAAAACAAGCTGGACTTCGCCTTCCCGTATAACGGCGGTTCGAAGGGTGGCATCGACGTTCGCCAGCGGTCCCAGGATGGCCTTCAAGTTCTCCTGTCGGTCACCAAAGGTCAGTTCACGTGCAGCGCTATGGGTGGCCGTATCGCCGCCAAGTTCGACAACGGCCCGGTCCAGAACTTCTCCTGCGAAGGCGCGAGCGACGGCACCACACACATCGTCTTCGTCGGTTCGCCGCAGAAGTTCGTCGCCGCACTGAAGCGCAGCAAGACCCTCATCTTGGAGGCTGAGTTCTTCCAGGCGGGACGGAAGCAACTCACATTTGATGTCCAGGGCCTGAACTGGAAGTGAGGAAGGTACCCGGTCCAGGGGAAATCACGGGGGCGGAAACCTCTCCCCCTGGACCACCCACCAATATGAAATCCCGCCCTATAGCTCGCCCAGGCTGTTTGGAGGGAATTCTCTTGACGCGGGTTCTCGAAACCAGCCCTTCGTCGATCACGTAAAAACCCAGATCAGGGGCAAATTTCCAATTTTTGCAACCGTTGCAATTTTTAGAAGAGAACTCATGCCATCCCCAGGCGCACACATCCAGCGCAGGAGAACTAGCCTGAATGACATTCGACTATGCCAAATACCTGATCTTGCTTGAGCCATTCCGGGTACCTGCCCCGCCCCTACCCGAGCCGGGCGCCCCTCTTGTTGAGTGGCGATGGCCTCCGCTTCGTTCCTACAACGGCTTCTCTGGCGAGCTGCGCGTGCGCGTGTGGCAGCTCCAGCGCTTCGCGCTCGACGCCGGGACCCTCGCCCGGCCGGAAGTCTGCTCAGTCTGCCACAGCTATTCGCACGTCGGATTTCATAACGAGACCTACGCCGATGCTTGGAACGTGATCCCGCTTTGCCACGCCTGCCACATGGCCGTGCACGGCCGATTCAGGTTCCCGGAGGCCTGGGCACGCTTCCAGGTCCACCAACGCCGGTTGGGCATCGTGCAATGGTTCGAGATGCTTCCCGCGTCTCGCATCAATCTGAAGACGCGCAAAGTGCATCCGATCTAGAGGATCAGAACCATATCCTCGATCTCAAACGGGCCGCTCGGGAAAATGCGATTGCGGGCTTGGTTCCATACGGCTTTCACGAAAACACCCTCTTCTTCCCGAAATGTCCAGAAGACGGATTTGTACTCCTGGTGCATGGACCGAATTTTGATCGCGTTGCTATCGGAGTGGAGTCTACCCGTTTCACCGTCATCCTTGATTTCGACAAGAGCGATACTGTCCTTGGTGCGCCTGCCGTTGATGCCCACCACGAAGTCGGGAAAGAACCGCTTTCCAGTCGGGAGAATGAGGCGCGTAGCCCACGTTTCATTCTCGGGGTTCCGTAGCCACCATTTCACTCGGCCGGTTTCGTCCGAATCAATCATTTGGGCGAATGCAAGCTCCGGACGATTGTATCGCCCGATAAAGGCACGGTAGGCGCCTTTTTGGGCTATGTCCGCATCGCGCGCCCCAAACTGTTCCATCGGAATGGGTTCGTTGCTTTCAAGGCGGATATGGAGTCCTTGGGCAACGCGTACGGCGTCTCGCAGTGCTTGCGGATGCCGCAGGATCGCAAGATTGATTGTGCGGCGAATATCACGAGTCGTGGTCTCGATACCTTCGCGGTCACAAATTCGGGCCAACTCGGCTTCAATGGCCTCCCGAATGCGTCGAGGGTCGATTCCGTCATTAAACATCAACTGGGCTTGTGCCTGCTCAGCAATCCGGGCAGCGGACATTTTGATGTTCAAACTGCGATGATCCGTCTGCCCCGCGTTGAACAGATCGCGCATCGATAACTCGGCGTTGCTGCTGACGGCCAGCAACATCGATGTAAGGGGGACAGCGCGACAAAACTCTCGACCAATTTGGGGGCAAATATCGGCTTCAATATCATAGAGATCAGGCAATTCTTCCCGGACGAGCGACGTAGGAATACCCAAATCAGTGCGGAGCTTGTATTTAACCTGATGTTCTTGAGGCGGGCGGTCCGTCGCGGTGTTCCGCGGAGCAAGCGCATCGGGCAAGCCTGGAAAGAGGAGCGGCATCGAGCAATCTGACAATCCTTCTACGGCGGCAAGAGCACTCTGCTGCCGTTCTGGAGATGCCGCAGCATAGTTGGGATTTAGGAGGCCGATGGATAACTGCCGCTCAGCCCGGTCAGTCTCGGTTTCGCCGTCAAAGGTTCTTGAAAGTAGCACAGGTTGCGGCACGCCACCGTAGCTATCCACGGCGCGGGCATCGTTGCCAAATACGGTAACATCGAGGCGGTCGGTCAGGACTTCGATACCTTCGCGCACGGCCTTCAGGTCAGCAGCCGCTTCATCAAGGCCAACCTGCAATTCAGGGTCCGAGAGAAATACATAACCACGATCCAGCAAAGGCTCGGTTCCGTGAAGCGGTCGCACCAGCGGGTGAACCCTCATAATGCGACCAACAATTTGTAGGCCGAAATCCCGCCCCCTGCTGGGACGAACCGAAACCAGCGTCCATGCGCGCGGCGCATCGAAGCCGGTCGCAACCGCCAACTTGAATACCAACACCTGAATTTCGGGGTCGTACGCCAGCGTGTGGAAAGCAGGATCGGGCTCTCCCGAGGTGTGTACGGCAATTGACTTTTCTGGCACTCCGATGTCGATCAGGCGCTCTTTCACCCGTGCAACCGGATCTTCTTTACCCTCCAGCTGATCCTCGACTTGGACGAGCATCAATGGCGTGACGTTAATGCCCTTTTCCGCTAGCTTGTCTTTCACAAACAAGTGTTGCGACCAACCAGCCGTCAGTGTCGCCACCTCGGTGTCGATTAGGGTGAGGTCTTCGTCCTTGAACCGCAGCACGCCAAGCATGAGACCAATCTTATTTAGCCCAGCCCGAACCACGGCATCGCGGCTAACTGTCACTCGACTGGCGACTTTCAGGCCCGCATCCCGCTCGAACTTTTCTAGCTTAGCGTCATTGGGCGTAGCCGTAGCCAGAACCGTAAAGTCTGGTGACAACACGTTCAGAAAGAAATCTGCTGTGGCGGCCGCTCCCGAGCCAAAGTTCAGGTGAGCCTCGTCAATTACCACACCAATGCGAAAGCCGCGTTCACGCAGCTCCGCTACCATACTATCGACTGACAAGGATGATTCCTTGTCGGTGCGGACCTTACGACTTTCTTTCTTAACAACCGCGACAGAAGCCCAGGTCTGCACATAGACATCACCGTCACGTGCAGAGCCAACCTCTCGGTCGGCATACACATCGCGCTGCCTCAGTGCGCTACACTGAGCCGTTAGAGCGGAGCGCGTTTGAGTCACCAGCCCCGTATAGGGCGAGAACCAGAACCACACGGTCCTGGCGTCCAGCTTGCCCCGCACGGCTTCCAGAGTGCGGCCCAGCATAAGAGTCTTGCCCGACCCAGTGGGGGCTTGAAGCAAGATCACACCCATCTCGCGCGAAATTCGGTCTCGATGCTCGGGTTCGCGCGCATAAAGCGCGGAAACAGTGCGCAAGGTTTCGGACATCGCGTCCACCGCGTTCTGCTGATATGGAACGAGCGACAGACGGACTTTTTGGTTTGTGCTCATTGGCGGAACCTCCCCACCAACTCGCTACGGACAGAACGCACGTCAAGCGCGTCTCCCAAGACCGAAGTAATCTGGCCCGGCGCCCAGGCGTAAACAAACGCATTTTCACGTCGACTCACCACACCGTGAAGATGCTCAATTAGCTCGGCGCTCACCCGATCCGCGAAGATTAGCGTTTGCAGATCGGTCCTGTGCTCCTGCCATGCCGCTTTCGCATATCGTGTCAGAGGGAGACGATGCAGCGTTTCGAGAGCGGACCAGACTTCGGCTGGCGTAAGCTCCAGGTCGAGGTCTTCAAACTCGACTTGACGACAGCGGAGGTATGCAAACTCCGCTACTAAATCTGCGAATTTCTTTTCATTCGATGCGTTAAGGCGGCGAACACGCTCAGCTGTCAAATCCCTACAAAGATTTTTGTCGGGCTCGTCGGCAGTGGCCTCTGTAGAAGACACCATAATGAAGCGCCGATCTCGGTTGTCCTCCGCGTTTAGCTCCATGACTGCTTGGGCAGTTGTGGCCGAGCCAGCGAAAAAGTCGAGAACTATATCCGAGGAACCCGTGGACTGACGAACAAGCTCTCTGATAAGAGATACCGGCTTTGCATAATTAAATGCTTTAGACCCAAAGACACTCCTGATCATCTTCGCACCTTCGTCGTTGGTGCCAGATATGATTACCTCAGCAGCACTATTGTCAGCAGCAGGTTCACTCTTCGTGGCGATCCAGCTCGATACCGGTTGCGTCGTATTTCGCAAGTTCTTCTTGAACCGCTTGAAGCGCGGGGCGCCAAAGCCCACTCGCCTTCCAATCCAATTGTCGAGATCGGGCAAATCGGCTCGTAATAGAGGAATTCCATTTCGGCAGGGGACGTCGCCCTTTTCGATTGCCTCGTCCAGTTCTTGGCGCGTGTGCCAGACCTCAATGCGTTGTTCTTCAGGAAACCAAATTTTCCGTTTGGCGATCATATCCTCAATGGGTTCAGTCTGGAGTTTTTGACCCGGACGAAGATTTGCCTTTGTTGCGTAAACCCAAACCCTGTCCGGGTTTGGTGGATACCAAACATCTTCAACTGGGTCGTAGATTGGGTAAAATAATTTAGGCCGTTCGTGGCGGTCGAAACCAAGTGTCAGGTTGTCTTTTGTCCAGGGGCCATCTGGATGATTGTCAGGATTTGAGTAGAGGGAATAGCTCTTTTCGGTGCCGCCAAAGCGAAACTGTGGTTTGCCGTAAACGAGGACATGCTCGTGATCTCGGCTCAAGAAATACGTTTGATCCGCATTCGATCCTGTTCGTGTTCTCCACGCAAACGAACCGACCCGCATCCCGGGCATAGCCTCGTCCATCAGCATCTCGAGTTTTGCTCGCTGTTCGTCGCTAATCGACACCAGAATTACGCCGTCCTCGGCCAAAAGATCACGAGCCAACGTCAGACGGCGGAACAAAAACTCAAGCCACGTTGAATGGAAGTATTGATCCTCGGGGTTGGCGTAGTGATCGTTGTAGACCCAATCCCTGGATCCTGTGTTGTAGGGCGGGTCGATATAGATGCACTTAATCTGCCCGGCCATAGTCATGCGCAACCACCGAAGTGCATCGTAGTTGTCGCCTTCGATAATCATATTGCGCCAAGGTGCCGGTTTATCTGACAGTTCGGAAATAATGGTCGCTGTTACGAAATTGGCGTCCACTGCGTTATCGGCTTCGATCTCGTCCCGCTCCCATACCAACCCAAGTTTCTTGGCTCGGTCCCGCTTCTTTAGCAGCTCAATTAGCTGGTCATGGGTGAGATCGTCGTACTTGCTCATACTCATTCTCTTTTTGGGGCACGACGCCTCGCACCCGTCTGTTTGTGACGCGCGGACCTAGCCGCTGCGCCGAGTTGTTCGAGAGATGGACCGCAGTTGACCGTCTTCAGCAACGGCCGATTCGGAGCCTACACTCGGTGTAACCACTGTCCCAAGGTCATACTGCCATTTTCAAGTATCCAGCTATCAGGCCCGCTCCGTGAGCACGTATTGACGACACTTGCGGCCGCGCTTGAACTCTCGAACATGACGTCTTCCACAAACACCATTAGGTCATTGCCGTTTGGCCGCAGCTTGCCCAACCTGATCAGATTGTCGCGGAATTCGCGTTCTCCATCGCTCAGCGACTGCTCGACCACTGATTTTGATGTGGAACCCTTGAGGACCCTGAACCGCCCACCCGGCAGCGGATATCCCCTGGCCAGTAATCCAGGCTGTCGCCGGTTCTTTGAAGTGAAAACTGGCGCTTCACCGGACGGCGGTAGGGTTGCGGACATCGATTGGCCCGAGACCACAACACGCGGAGCGACGGGGCGCGGCTCAGGTCGCACGGCGGTGTCCAGCTCCACGAGCCCGCCCAGGTATGTTCTGACCTGATCGGATGTGGGGCGAAACCCGCAAATGTTCTGGACTTTCTCGGAGACGGCATCCAACACAATCGAATGCAGATCGTCCGCCTCACTTAAGAGCTCACGCCATGCCTCAGGTATGGTGGTCCCTGCTTTTTTCATCCGGAACACCCCCTGGTAATCGTCCTGAGCTGCCTTGAGCGCTTCACCGCTAATAACACGGTCAAACGCCATGTATCTGCGGAGTTGCTGCTCAGCTTCTTCGGGTGATCGCTCTATCAAATCCAAGCGATAAACAAGGCGTTCTTCATATGCGCCAGCTCCCGACGGAAGATACACGTCCCATTGGCGGCCATCGGTCAAAAGCGCGAGTGCCGCCCCTCGATGGAACGCATACTCAAAAAGCTGTCGCACGCCGCTGTCGTTTATCTTGCCCGCAGACTTCACCTCAACGAAATACAGCGGATTTCGTCCGTCGGGACAGAGTGCGTAATCCACCCGGAGTGCGCCCTCGGTGCAGTACTCACACCGGACTATTTCAGGATCGTAATCGGGCCAGCCGAGCTCTCGCAGCAATGGCCGAAAAATGTTTTCACGGATTGCCTGCTCGTTTGGGTACTTTCCCGTGGACAGGTTTCTCTGAATAGTTGCTATTAATTCTCGCATTGGCGATTGCCTGCATTTCCGCACCAGCTAAGTCGCGAACAATAAACCAACTGAGCCCCCCCGGCGCCACCCAGTTTGCCTCAGCACGCAAATGGGATTGCTGATGGCTCAAAACCGGCCGGTTTCGTGCCCCTTGCGGCACCTGTATCGAAAACTAGGGTTGCTCCATAAAGAACGCGAGGTATTATCGATACACAGTATCGATACAGAGGTCTTCTATGCCGCGCACCTTCGCATACTGCCGTGTCAGCACCGCCGAACAGACCACCGAGAATCAAGCCCGTGAAATTGCCGCAGCCGGGTTTTCAATCGAGCCCCGTCGCATGATCGCCGAGACGATCTCCGGTTCAACATCTGCGCTCCAGCGTCCCGGCTTTGCCAAGCTCCTCGACCGCCTCGAAGGCGGAGATGTTCTGGTCGTGACGAAACTCGACCGCCTTGGCCGCAACGCAATGGATGTCAGGGCCACCGTCGAGTTGCTGGCGGAGCGCGGCGTGCGTGTTCACTGCCTCGCTCTTGGTGGTGTGGACCTCACCTCGCCAGCCGGAAAGATGACCATGGCCGTGATCGCCGCCGTTGCGGAATTCGAGCGTGACCTTCTGATCGAACGAACACAATCTGGGCTCAAGCGGGCCAGGGCGGCGGGCAAGGTGATTGGCCGTCCTGCTGCGCTCAATGAAGAGAAACGGCGGCAGGTGCTTCAAGGGCGACGTGAGGGACAATCCCTTGCCCAACTCGCCAAGCGCTTCGGTGTCAGCCGCGCAGCAATTCAGAGGGTAGAAAAACGCGCGGGATAATGGCTCGGGCAGGTCGGTCGCGTTAGGCCGAATACGCCCTTTCTGCGCCTTGTCCAGCAATGGTCTTGCACCACGGGTGTCCACACAACCAGGCTTATGATCTTCTTCAACCCGGAGCCGGATCATGCCGCAAACTTATACCCGCCAGGAGATCTACCATCTGGTCTGGTCAGAGCCGACCCGCACTGTCGCCAATCGCCATGGAATATCGGATGTCGCGCTCGCCAAGACCTGCCGAAAAGCTAATATTCCAATTCCGCCGCGCGGGTATTGGGCCAGAATAGAAGCCGGCCAGAACATCCCGAAGACGCCTCTCCCCCCACGATTTCCCGGAGCACCAGATAGATTTGAAATTGGGGGCAATTCAAACCCTTGGCGGACGATACCTCACCAAGAAATTCTCGATATGCCTGTGCCGCCGGTTCCGGTGTACTCCGAGTCCATCGAAGCAGTTACCGCCCGCATCGAAAAAATGATCGGCAAAGTCCCTGTGATGCGGGATTTCAGCAAGGCGTTTGGCCCGATATCCCGCTTGCTGGCGCATGACGACGAACGCCGAAACAGCCAGTGGGCGAGTGATAAGCCAAAATACGAAAGCGGTATCGAAAGACGCAGATTGCTTATTCTGAATTCCATATTTCTCGCGGTCAGCGCTCTTGGCTGCAGGCCATCGATGTCGGTGAGCAAATATGGAGTTGATGATCTTCAAAGCAGAGGGATAACGGTCACGTGTGGGGCTCAACACGTGCATTTCACACTCGAACCTCCTGTAATGGGAGGCAGATACGGTCGGTCAGATCCCGATGCGTCCACACTGACCCGATCGGCTGGTCTCCCAGGCCATCGTCCTGCTCCGGAGGATTTTGTGTGGAAGGATAATGGTGCCGACAAGATCGAACATCACCTCCGGGAAATCGTAGTTTCTCTGCTTGTGACAGCAGAAGTACAGCATCGGGAACATGCCGCCAGCTACAGACAATGGATCATTGATCGCAAGGAAAGCATACGTAAGGAACGTGAACGGGAAAAGGCCGAGCAAATCCGGAAAGACCGGGAGCTGAACGAGCGTAAAGAGAAGGAATGGATTGCCGCCTTAGTTCAACAGGCATCAGACCTTCAAACGGCCGAAGTAATTAGGACGTATGTACGCACGATTGTCAGCAGGCCCTCAATCCCGCGAATCTCGCCAGACAAAATTGAAGCCTGGGCTCGTTGGGCGCTGCAATACGCAGATCGCATCGATCCCTCAAAATCAGATCAGTTTCTAAACTTGATGGATGATTAATCGGCTGAAGCGAGGGCGCGCCGCTAAGAACGGCTTTTGAGGCCACGCATCGTTGTCGCCACTGGAAGAAGCTAGGCGCTAGGCTATTTCATTCCCAACGGCGGTTGTCGCAGTGCTCGAGACACTCGTTCCGAAGTCTGATATCCCAGCTCGTTTTGTCGCCCATTACTGGTTGGCACCGCAAACAGGGTGCATCCGGCTTTGGGTCTCGACCAAGTCCGTCCAGGTGGGGCAACGAAAAAGCCAAAAAGTGGCTTCGAATCCGTTCTCTACTCTCGGCGGGCAGCTGGGCCGTTCGTGTTAGCTTTCCGTCCGTGGCCCCTGCTGAGAAGATGACCTCCGGCGCCGCTCGAATATTCCTGCTTTTTCATCGACGCGAAAGGTCGAACGTGCGGCCTCCAATGTGGTGACTAGTTTTTCTCGCTCAACCGCAATGGATGAAAGAGTCGACTGGTCCTTATTAACATTGAACAATTTGCCGATCCACTTGAAGCCGAACGAAACGCTAAGGACTACTCCCAAGAGGGCAGCAACGTTCGCTAGAAGGGAAATTGGAACATCTTGGTCCTTAGGCTCGAAACCTAAGGTGAGGAATGCAATGCCCCCAATTGCAAGAAGACCAATCGTGCCCGCTGAAATGGACGTAATGCGAATACGTTTGCGCTCAATATCAAAAAGTTTGTCCTCTACGGTTTTCAGTTCCAGCAGTCTCTGCTCGACTGGAGACACGACGGAGCTCAGCGCTCCGCCACGCCATTTCTCGATAGCATCACCAGCTTTATCTGGGAACAGACTGTAAGCTAATTGGGCGATGGCCAAGGTGTAAGGATTAGGAAGGGCCATGTTTATTGCAAGATCTCGACGTGCGAACGCGCGAACGACGTCTGCGTCCCACGGTACAGGTGGCAGAAATTTGGCAACGGATAGACCTTCTCCAATGACGGACGCAAATTCGGGAAGCACCTTATTGAAGAGAGTCCAGGTTGATCCGGATGGCATTTCGTTCGCGAAAAACACTTTTAGTCGTTCGATGCCTTGTGCCGAAACTGGATCGTATTCACTAACTATGACGTCTGTTTCCGCTGCGCTCGCTGCAGCTCTCGCATAGCCGTCTGAACCAGCTTGTGCATCAAGCAGGACAAAATCGTACTCTCGGGTTGCATCAAGAAGACAGCGAAGCGATTGCGAAAAAGTGCCGATATCAACCGACTCTGTTTCCGTCATTCTAAAGGTCGCCGGCGCCAGCCAGAGGTTATCTGCGACTTCAATCATTGTTGGAGCGACATCTGGCGCAACTTCGAAAAGGCCAAGTTGTTTGGTGGTGGTGCTGCTCGATTTCTGACGGACGTCCAATAGCTGTTCCAGGAACAGCAGGGTCATTCCATTCGTAGCAGCATCGGTATCGACCAGAAGTACTTTGAACCCAAGAGCTGCGAGGAGCGTACCTAGTGCGCTCGAAGTTACGGTCTTGCCGGATCCGCCTTTGGCGCTGAGAAACGAAACGATGCGCGTGCTCATGGTTTCCGCCATTGGTTCGCGTTTTCCTGGACTTGAATCATTTCGCGCACGAGCATTCCCGCGGGGGACTGACTGCTGAGGCTTGCTATTATTTGTCCGAGTTGATCTCCGAGCTGGGTGGATACAGGGTGAGCGGGGCCTGCGGCTAGCTTGGACAAGATCGCAGTCAGCTGTTTGATCGCCAGCTCGGCCGCCCGCAGGTCTTTCTCATCCTGCCGGATCGAGCCAATCGCGGCCTCGAGAGAGTCAAGTTTTTTGCATGGGGCTGAGGAATACAAGACGTACGCGGCTCTCAAATGCGTCTGAATCGAACCGTTCTTCTCGTCGATTTGGGCCAATATGTTGGTGATCTTGCTTTCATACTTAGCGTCGATTTTCCCTTTCACTTTCTTCAGGCCGTCGAGCGCGGCAGCGGCGCTCATCTTCGCCTCCTTGAAGAAGTAGGGGAATGCGTCGTCAATATCCTTGTAAACGTATTGCGTCGTACCATCCGGGCATTTCACAGCCCGCTGTTTCGACCACAGCCAACCGATTCCCATTCCAGTTCTTCAGCCCTACGAAAGGTCCCCAATCCAACGCGCAACACGAGAACTTTACCCTGCGAATAGGGCATTCTAAAGTACCTTGTTACTGTCAAACTCCCATCAGCGAAGCTAATTCTGCGCACACCGGAGGCGGTGCTGGCGTCGATCCCCCCGGCCGGGCGCTGGCGACTCAAGAACAACAACAGTACAGCCTTACCGGGGTGAGGTCGCAAATGGACGTTGGATACTTCCTCAATCAGCGCGTGGCGTTTATCAGGCAGTTTTACGACACGGCCGCTACAGAGTTTCGCCAGACGAAACGCAAAATCGAGGACGAAGAACCTCCATTTTGATGATCCGCCCTACAGCGAAGACGGTGAGCCGCCGTATCTTGTCGAGTGGATCGAAGCGGATACATCCTTGAAAATTCTTGGCCAGACCTGCGTCTCGATGCTTTCTGAAGCTCTCAAGCTATACTTCAAGACCTGGGAACAAGAATTGCGGATCGTCTGGGCAAACCCCGAAGAGAAAAGGGCGGCCTTTAAAAACGGCTTTGTCCAAGGTTACAGAACCTTTTTCGGGGCGGTTTTGGACGCCGCATGGGAAGGCTGCCCCGCCGACTTCGGCATAATCGAGCAAATCACTCTAGCTCGAAATCGCGGCTCACACCCTGAGCACATCGCTTCGATCCTCTCCAGGCACTCGCCAGATGATCGAGCTAAGTTTCCCAACCTCCTGTTTGTAAGCGAGACCGAGCGGAAGATGTTCTCCGAGACCGAGATGGCCGGAATCTCGTGGATGTCACCAGTTCTGGACGTATCGGCCGAAGGGCTGGCGATGGCGGTTAGCGAAGTTCAGAAGTTGGCAGACTGGCTCGAACCTCGATTGGTGGAAGTCGAGCGTCGACCCCGTGCCCCCCTAATGCCCCCCCTAACTACTCTTCGCCGTCCGCCCAAAAGCAGAGCGCCGTTCAAGCCTTTAAATGTGTTGATAAATCTGGCGCACCCGACAGGATTCGAACCTGTGGCCTCTGCCTTCGGAGGGCAGCACTCTATCCAGCTGAGCTACGGGTGCGGACAGGGCGGAGAGCTATAGCCGATCGCTTCCGCCGCCGCAATCAAGCGGGATAACGCCCGGGCGGAATTTCTTTTTTTGCTGATTTTCCAGGGACTGATCCGGACCCGGCTTACTGCAGGATCGGGCGGAAGGCGCCGTCCCAGTCCTCGCCGGGCGGGTTGGCCTCGAAATAGGCGATCCGGGCGAGGTGGAGGTCATACAGTTTCTGGCTGGCGCCCGACAGGGTTCGGCACTGGGCGATCAAGGCGCGGGCCTTGTGCCACTCGCGGTCGCGCATCGACTGGAAAATGTGGACGTGGAAGGTGGCCAGCGCCCGGAACTTCGGGCTCGCCCGCATCACCGGATTGCCCAGCATGGCATAGAGCTTGACCGGGCCGTCGTGGTTCTCGACGGCGACAAAATCGACTTCGAGGAAGGCGAAGCCGCGTTCGGCCGCCTTGCGGGTGTCTTCGGTGACGACCACGGCGGGGCCGTATTGCCCGGAAAGCTGCTGCACTTTGGTGGCCACCACGGCGCAGTCGCCGTTGACCGAATAGGTGGTGCGGCCATGCACCCGGAAGCCGCCGGCAATCGCCGGGCCGCTGGAAATGCCGACGCCGATCTCGACCGGATCAAGGGCCACCCCGTCGCTGCGGCGCTCGTGGGTGATGATCTCGTTGATGTGGGCAATCGCTTCCATCATGCCCATCGCCGCCTCACAGGCGTGGACCGCGTGTTCGGGATCGTCGAGCGGGGCGTTCCAGAAGGCTGTGAAACCGTCGGCGGTCAGCTTGTCGATGGCGCCGCCATGGGCCAGGGCTTCGTTCATCAACGGTTCCAGCACGCGCTGGATCAGGCCGGTGAACGCCGCCGGATCGCCGCGGAACGACGAGGCCAAGTCGGCAAACCGGCGCACGCCACAAGCGAGATAGGTCACGGTCCGGCTTTCGCCGTCGAGTTTCATCGATCCCTGGCGGCGGGCGATCTGATCGATGACCCGCGGCGGCAAGACGTCGGTGAAAGCGCGCTTCAAGGACGAGCGGACCCAGAAAATTTCGACGGTCCGGGCAGCGGCGCCGGTTGCCCATACCGCCCATAGTCCGGTGCTCAGCCCGAGCGCGTCGAACAAGACGCCGTTGCCGCTATAGAGCCGCCAGGACACGGTGCTGATGATGGCGGTGACGAGAAGAACGAAGACCGCCGCCCAGCGCACGCCGAACTTGGCGATCATCAGCGAACAGCCGACCCCGAACAGCACTAGACACAGAAGCTCGGCCTGTCCGGCACTGGGCGGACGCCTGAGCACGGTGCCGGTGAGGAGATCTTCGGCCGCTTCGGCATGGACTTCGGCGACCGGGCGCGGCCCCAGCGGGGTCTGAACCTGGGCGTCGGGAGCGCCGATATAAACGATGGCGTCGCGCACCGCGTCGGGCGGCAGGGTGCCGTCCATCAAGGCGGCGGCGGAAATCATCCGGTTCGAGTTGGGACCGGCATACGCCATCCAAATGGTGCCGTCCGGCGCCGTGGCGAGCGGGCCGCGCGCGGTCTCGACCCCCATCACCCCCGGCGGGCCGCCCAGCAGGCCGCTTTGGCCGTCGTCGCTTTTGACCATCAGCGCCGGCTTGTTCTCGGCGAGGCGCAGCACTTCGCCATCGAGGCTCGGCAACGCCTTGTCGCCAAACTGGAACACCAGCGGCATGCGGCGGACCTTGCCGTCGGCGTCGATCAAGAGATTGAGCGCGCCCTGTCCGGTGCTGGCGGTCTGGATCGCTTCGATCGAGCCCGCCGCCCGGCTGGTGGCAGGAACGCGTCCGAAGGGATCGCGATTGCCGGTCCACGCCACCTGCGATTTGAGCACCACATTGGCGGACGGCGCATCGCCGTCGAGATTGAAACCGGTGACCGATTTCACTCCGGCAAAGGCCGTCGTCAGGGCGGTGTCGGGCGAGGGCAGGTGCTCCAGCGCCTGGCGGGCGGCGTCATAGGCCGGACCCGGCGGAACGAGGGCGGTCAGGTTCTTGGTCGCGGTGGCATCCGGCCGGTCGATGGTGCCGACGAACACCACCAGGAAAGCGCCGCGGTTCTTCAGGGCTTCGACCATCCCGGCGAGGGTGGCGTGCGGCCACGGCCAGGCGCCGTAGCGCGCGATCGCGGAAGGATCGGACTCCAGCACTTTCACCGGATGACCGTAGGCGCGGGTATCTTGATAGGTCCTGGGCTGGCTGGCCGCGAAGCGGTCGAACAATTGTCCACGCAGCCACGTGGCCCCGCCGCCCGCATCGGTGCCGAGCACCAACAATGCCAGCAACAGCGTGACCAGCGGCAGGCCCCAAACTGCTAACGGTCGGTCGCGAAAGATCATCCAGTCCCCCGGCGGCGTGCCGCCGATGAGATTGATTTATCGCGCTTTTTTAACCAAAGCGGAAGAGGAAATCGCGCTCAAAAGCGTCGTCAATGCGAACAACGCGCCGGCTGCCAAGACGATGCAAGGTCCGGCCGGTGCATCGGTCTTGAGCGAGGCTGCCAGACCCAGCGGAGCCGCTGCGGCGCCTAGCACCGCCGCCCAGATCGCCATCGCTTCCGGCGTTTTGGACAGCGGCCGGGCCGCCGCCGGCGGAATGATCAAGAGCGCGACGATCAACAGCGCACCCACCACTTTCAGACCGAACGCCACCAGCACAGCGGTGAGGATCAGAAACCCGGTCTGAGCCAGCGGACTGGAACGGCCTTCGGCCTCGGCGATGGGACCGCCGGCGGCGGCGCGCAGCAGCGGTTTCCAGATCACGGCGGTCAAGGCCAGTACGGCAATGCCGACCACGGCGATGGCGATCAAGTCGCGATCGGTCAAAGCCAGCACATCGCCGAACAGATAGCCGAGCAGATCGGTGCGTACGGTTTCCATCAGCGACAGCACGACAAAACCAAGCGCCAAGCCGATATGGCCGACGATGCCGACAAAAGTTCCGGCCGGAATGGTGCGGTCGGAGGCTCGCGCCATCACCAGGGCGGCGATCACCGCCAGCGCCGCGGTACCGAGCAAGGCGTTGACGCCCATCAGCAAACCGAGTGCGGCGCCGAGCAGGCCCATATGCGCCACCGACTCGCCGACATAAGCCATGCGCCGCCACAGGATGAAGCAGCCGATCGGACCGCAGGCGGCCGCCAGCACGCTCGCGCCCAATCCGGCGCGCCAGAGGAAAGCATCAATGATCATGGATGGCGTCGCCGCACAGCGTATGGGAATGATTGTGCAGATGAGGATAGATTGCGAGCTCGCCGCGGGCCCCGAACAATTCGACAAAGGCCGGATCGCGCGCCACGGTTTTCACGTCGCCTTGACAACAAATGTGATGGTTGAGGCAGACGACACGGTCGGCCTTGCCCATCACCACATGCAGATCGTGGCTGACCAAGAGGATGCCGCAGGAAAGCTCGTCGCGCAGTTCGGCGATCAAATGATAGAGCGCCGCCTCGCCGGAAATGTCGACGCCGGAAAGCGGCTCGTCGAGCACCAGGAGATCGGGCTTGGCAGCAATGGCACGCGCCAGCTGCACGCGGGCCAGTTCCCCGCCCGACAAGGTCGCGATCTGGCGGTCGTGCGCCTCGGCAATGCCGACCCGCTGCAACGCCGCCCAGCCGGCGGCGTGACCGGCGAACAGATCGAGATAGCGATGCACCGTCATCGGCAGGCTGGGATCGGGGGTGAATTGCTGCGGCACATAGCCGAGCTTGAGGCCGGGGCTGCGTACGACCGAGCCTTTGACGCGGACCAGTCCGAGCAGCGCTTTCAACAGCGTCGTCTTGCCCGAGCCGTTCGGTCCGATCAGCACCACGATCTCGCCGCGGTGAATGCTGAGCGAGACATCGTTGAGAATGGTGAGGCGTCCGGCGGTCAAAGATAGATTCTGCGCCGTAATGAGAGGCTCGGTCATGCCGCTTCTTACACTTCCTGCTTGGACGCCGCCACCGCGACGCCGAGGAGCACGAGCGACATCGCCAGCGCGATATAGGCGAGGCCGTCGCCGATGCCAGCATACGGCGTGCGTCCCGGTCCGCGCGCCACATCCGCGCGCAGGGTGACCATGCCGCCGCCGGCCGTCGACTTGACGGCAATCACGCGGCCATAGGCATCGCTGACACTGAGAAGACCGTTGTTCGCCGCCCGCGCCACCGCAAAACCGTTCTCGACCCCGCGCAAAATGGCGAGCTTGGCATGCCAGGCGCCGTCTTTATCGAAATCCCACGCCGGCACGGCATAGAGCGTTGGCTGCAGAATAGCTTCCGTCCTGATCGAGGCCGGGAAATCCATGTCCTTGCACACCGCGAGACCGGTGAAGTCGCTGGTCATGAAACTCTTCTGGCCGGGCTCGAACACTGTTTCCAAACCGGGAACGAGATGGCGCTTGGCATACCCGATGGGTGTGGCGCCGTTCGGGAAATAGTACTGAGCGACGTTGCGGCGCGGGGGGGCGCGGTCGTCGAAGCCCATTACGATTGAGGCCCGTCCGACATGGGCGAGGGTCTCGAGTTCTGCGTTGGCGACACCGCGCCATTCCGGCTTCAACACCGCGACGCGCTCGGGAAAAACAATCAAACTGGCTCGCTGCTGCGCCAGGGCCTCGCCGGCGTTTGCATAAGCCTTCACCACTTTGAGCGCGCTGGTCCCGTCTTCCTTGAAACGCAGCGGCACCAGCGAGTCATCAGCCGCCAGACCGATCGTAACGGTGGGGCGGGTGGGCGCGGTCTGCAAGCGATAGGCGCCATAGCCGAGATTGAGCGCCAGAACGCCGAGCGCCAGCGCCGCGATGGTGCGATCCTTGGTGACGGCGAACATGGCGACGGCGGCCGCGAAGGCTCCGGCCACGAAGGTGATGCCCCAGAGGCCGAACACCGAAGCGATCTGGATCATCGCCGGCATTCCGATCTGGGCGTAAGCGGGCGATGAGGCGGCACCGTTGGGGCCGAGCGACAACAGGTAATCGAACCCGGTCAGCAAACAAGCAAATGCGATCACCGCGCTGACCGGTGCCACCCGCCGCATAACAAAGCGGGCGACCGTCACCGCCAGCGCAAATCCCAGCGCCGGAGTCAGGATGGCCAGCACCAGGACGAGGGGTGGCAGCACGCCGGCATAGGCCGGGATGATGTTGCAGAGGCCCAGTGCATAGGCGGCGAAAGCGGCCAGAAACGCCGCCCAACCTTGCTCAGCCCGGAAGGCGAACCACAGAACCGGCACCGGCGCGACAAGGGCGACGGCCCACAAGATGCCAACGCCCGGCGCCACCGGCCCGGCCAAGCCCATCGAGAAGAACATCAGAACGCCGCTCACGGCGGCCAGCACCGGGGCGGCAAAACGAGGAAGATGTGTCATGCGTGATTTCCGCGAGAAGACGCCATTATGGCAGATCGCGCGCGGCGAGGGACGCTTTTTATCTACTTGTTGAGCCGGATCGCCACCTGGGCGAGCAGGACCCGGGCACCCTTTTTGTTCAGGATCCGATCGGTCGCGGTCTGCAGACGGTCGGCGAGCGCGACCACATCGGGCTGGCGCCAGGAGCGCACATTCGTAGCAGTGAAGGCCATCAGGCTGCGGACATAGGCGTCGCGGAGCTGCGGCATGTCGCGCTCGACCCGGTCGCGCAGCTCTTTGTCGGGAATATCGAGGCCGATGCCGACCATCAGAAGACCCAGCGGCCGGTTGCCTTCGAGAATGGACGAGTAGAGCGGATCCATCCCGAGATAGCTCTCGGATGGAGTCATTTTATGAGGCCCGTTCTTCTTGTCGTCCTTTTTGGCTTTTTCGCCGGACTTTTGGCTCGCCGCAGCGCCTTCCGCCGCAACGGCAGGGGCGGGAACGGCCAAGGCCGCCGCCACAAGAAATGCCAGGGGAAGAAGAGTCCTTCTCATCGCCTTATGCGTTTAGACCAACATGGTAAAGCGTTGGTGAAGGGGTCTTGATGAGAATGCGACTGGCAGTGTTTGCCCTGGCGGCGGTTTTGGTGCCGGCGGGGGCCGCGGATCAACCGGGGCAGAAGTTCCAGATTTCCCCGACGGCGCTTCCCGCGCCCTATGCCACCCCCGGGGTGGACAACCATTCCGACACAATTCCGCGTCCGGCCAATGCCTTACCCAAAGTGCCGCAGGGGTTCACCATCGCGCCGTACGTTACCGGCCTCGCCGGTCCACGGTTCCTGGCGGTGGCCCCAAACGGGGATGTGTTCGTGACCGAAACCCGGGCGGGCAAGGTCAGTGTGATCCGCGATGGCAAGGCGTCCGATTTCGTTACCGGGTTCTCCGGCCCCAGCGGCATCGCGGTGCATGACGGGGCGCTTTACGTCGGCGATCTCGAGGCGGTGTGGCGGGTCGATCTCGACACCAAAGCCAAGACGCGCATCACCAAAGACGATTTCGGCGGCCGTGGCGGCCACACCACTCGCACCATTGCGTTCGCGCCCGACGGCACGCTCTATCTCGCCATCGGCAGCGCCTCCAACGTCGCGGAAGACAAGCCGCCGCGCGCCACGGTGCAGGTGGTGGACAAGGACGGCCATCTCAGCACCTTCGCCTCGGGCACGCGCAATCCGGTCGGCATCGCGTTCTATCCCGGCACCGACGATGTCTATGTCGTGGTCAACGAACGCGACGGTCTCGGCGACGGCTTGCCGCCCGATTATCTCACCGGTTTGAAGCAGGACGATTTCCTCGGCTGGCCTTATGCCTATATCGGTCCGCATCCCGATCCCGATCTCGGCGCCAAGCGGCCCGATCTGGTCAAGAAAACCAAGACGCCCGACGTACTGTTTCAGCCTCATTCGGCGCCGCTGGGCCTCGCCTTCTATGAAGGCAATCAGTTTCCCGCCGCGTACAAAGGCGATGCCTTCGTCGCGCTGCACGGCTCCTGGGATGCGGCCAAGCCGACCGGCTTCAAGGTGGTGCGGGTGAAATTTGCCAAGGGCAAACCGCAAAACGGCTACCAGAATTTCGTCACCGGATTCTGGTCCGAGGGCACCTCGCCGGCGAAAGTCTGGGGCCGCCCGGTCGGGCTTCTCGTCGACAACGACGGCAGTCTGCTGATCGCCGACGATGCCGGCGGCACGATCTGGCGCGTGCGCTACGGCAAATGAAGCGTGTTCTGATGATCGCGTGCGCGCTCGGGGTGGCGCACGCCGCCGACCGTCCGGGACAGCGCTTCGAGATCGATCCGGCACGCCTGCCCAAGCCGTTCGCGACGCCCGCCGCCGACAATGGCGGCAACATGATCGCCCGGCCGCAAGGCATCGTGCCGCAAGTCCCGCCGGGTTTTGTGGCCGAGCCTTATGTCACGGGCCTCAGCAATCCGCGTTTCATGGCATTGGCGCCGGACGGCGGCGTCTTTTTGGCGGAATCGCGGGCCAACAAGATCACCTTGCTCAAGAACGGCCGCGCCACGCCGTATCTTTCGGGCTTTCACTATCCGCACGGTCTCGCGGTGAAAGACGGCGCGCTTTATGTCGGCGATCTCGAGGCGGTGTGGCGGGTCGATCTGAAGACCAAGAAACGCGCGCGCGTCACCAAGGATTCCTTCGGCACCAAAACCTATCACATCACCCGCGACATCGCGTTCGATCGCACCGGCGCCCTCTACATCGCGATCGGCAGTGCCAACAACGTCGCCGAAGAAAAGCCGCCGCAAGCGACGATCCAGAAAGTTCTGCCCGACGGGCACATGAAGACGTTCGCGGCGGGCTTGCGCAATCCCGTCGGCATCGCATTTCATCCGGACACGGATCATCTCTTTATCACCGCCAACGAACGCGACGGCTACGGCGACGGCCTGCCGCCGGACTTTTTCACGGCGGTGAAGGACGGCGATTTTTTCGGCTGGCCTTATGCCTATGCTGGCCCCCATCCCGATCCGCAGTTCGGAGCCAAGCGGGCCGATCTGGTCAAGAAAGCCAAAACGCCCGATGTGCTGTTTCCGGCTCATTCCACGGCGCTGGGGCTCGTCTTCTATTCCGCCACGCAATTCCCAGCGGCCTATCGCGGCAATGCTTTCGTGGCGCTGCACGGCTCGTGGGATTCGGCCAAGCCGACCGGCTACAAAGTGGTGCGGATTCCGTTTCACGACGGCAAGCCCGGCAAGGGTTACATCAATTT
>JAHFQC010000128.1 GCA_023259375.1 Alphaproteobacteria bacterium | reverse complement strand
GCGACCACCGCCTCGATGATCTTGGTCGGCGTGCCGTATTCCTGGCAGGTCTTCATCAGCGCCAGCGTATCCTTCGGGAAGCACGAGCCGCCGTAACCGGGACCGGCGTGAAGGAACTTGTTGCCGATACGGCCATCAAGACCCATGCCGCGGGCGACATCCTGCACATTGGCGTCCACCGCTTCGCACAGCGAAGCCATCTCGTTGATGAAGGTGATCTTGGCGGCGAGGAAGGCGTTGGAGGCGTATTTGATGATTTCCGAGCTCTCGCAGGTCGTGAACACGATCGGCGTCTCGTTCAAATACAGCGGACGATAGACTTCGCGCATTACAGCGCGGGCGCGATCGGAATGACAGCCCACCACGACGCGGTCGGGACGGCGGAAATCCTCGATCGCCGAACCTTCGCGCAGGAACTCCGGATTGGAGGCGACATCGAATTCGGCGTCGGGACGGACCTTCTTGATGATCTCGGCAACCTTGCGATTGGTGCCGACCGGAACCGTCGATTTGGTGACGATCACGGTATAGCCCTTGAGGTGCTGGGCGATTTCCTCAGCGGCGGCGAAAACATAAGAGAGGTCGGCATGACCGTCGCCACGCCGGCTCGGCGTGCCCACTGCGATGAACACCGCTTCCGCACCGGCCATCGCCGCTTTCAGATCGGTGGTAAACGACAGCCGCCCGGCCTTGACGTTAACCGCAACGACTTCGTCGAGGCCCGGCTCGTAGATTGGAATTGTGCCAGCCTTCAGACCCTCGATCTTGGCGACGTCAGTGTCGACGCACACCACATCGTGGCCGAACTCCGACAGGCAGGCCCCCGAAACCAGGCCGACATACCCCGAACCGATCATGACAATGCGCATCGCTTATCCTCGCACTTTTGGACGCTGCGGTTGTGGCAAGACGCGGGGCGGGTTGCAATCGAATAAAAGCGATAAATCCGTGCCGCCGAGTCACGAATGTTATCATTGTTTGACAATTTTGCGGGTATGATTGCCTCAGATATCCGGCTTGGCGGGCCATGATCACCGTAACCGATCTCGTTTACGAATACCCGACGACGCGGGCGCTGAAGGGGGTGTCCCTGCATGTGCCGCCGCAAACGATCACGGCCTTGGTCGGCCCCAACGGCGCCGGCAAAACCACGCTTTTGCGCTGTCTCGCCGCCCTGGAAGATCCCTATTCCGGTACCGTCACGGTCGCCGGCCACGACACCCGCGCCGAACCGCGCGCCATTCATGCCCTGCTCGGCTATCTGCCCGACTTTTTCGGACTCTATGATGCGCTCAGTGTACGGCGCATCCTGACCTATACGGCGCGCTCGCGCGGCATCATTCCGGCGCTGACCTCGACGGCGGTGGACAAGGCGGCCGGCCGGGTCGGGCTCAGCAACCGCATCGACGTCAAGGCCGGGGATTTGAGCCGCGGCCTGCGCCAGCGCCTCGCCATCGCCCAGGCGATCGTGCACGAGCCCAAGGTGCTGTTGCTCGACGAACCTTCCGCCGGTCTCGACCCGCAGGCCCGCCGCGACCTGTCGATGCTGCTGGTGAGTTTGAAGACCGCCGGCATGACACTGGTGGTGTCGTCGCACATCCTGGCCGAACTCGAAGATTATTGCTCCGAGATGATCATCATCGAAGAGGGGCTGATCGTCGGCGGCAAGGCGATCAAGGTCAAGGATATCGAACGGCCGCGCTATATCGTCGAAATCGCCAAAGCCAGAAGCGACCTCAAGGATTTCCTCGATGCCCGCGCCGGTGTCGATGTGATCGAGGCCGACCAGTATCATGCCCTCATCACCCATGCCCGCAGCGCCACGGCGCGCGCGCGCCTGATCCGCGATCTCATCAATGCCGGGTTCGACGTCTCGTCGTTCGGCGAAGCCTCGAAAGCGCTGGAAGAGGCCTATTTCAGCCAAGTCGGCGGCGGAGCGGCGCGATGAATCCGGAATTCGAACGCAATGCCTGGCTCGAACTGACGCCGCTCCGGCTGGTGGTCTTGGCGGCGGTGCTGGCGCTCGCCTTCTTCGCCGCGGCCCTGTCGAACGGCTTCTTCACCCCCGGCAGCGTGGCGCGCCTCATGTTCCTCGCCATCGTGGTGGTATGGGGAACGTACAACGCCGCCCGCAGCGTGGTCGGCGAAATCCGCGACCGCACCTGGGACAGCCAACGGCTGTCCTCGCTCGGCGCCGGCACCATGATGTGGGGCAAGCTGTTCGGTTCCACCGTGTTCAACTGGGCCGGCGGGCTCATCTGCCTCGCGGTGATCGCAGCCGAAAGCATCAACACCGGCATCGCGGGCGCCTTTGCGGAAGTGGTTTACTACCTTGCCATGGGCGTGATTGCGCAGGCGTTCAGCCTCAGCGCCAGCCTGATCGGCGCCCGCCGCCGCCAGGGCCGCACCGGCTTCGAGGTCTTCCTCTACCAGCTCGCCGGACTGCTCGCCGCCATCGCCGTGGCCGTCATCGCCGATCCGACCGGCTCGTCGATCGGCACCTTCCCGCGCACCGACACGCTGCGCTGGTGGAACCAGACGGTGCCCACGTCGGCCTTCCTGCTGGCGTCGCTGGCCGTCTTCACCGGCTGGATGCTGACCGGCTGCTATCGCCAGATGCGGCTGGAGTTGAAGCTCAGCAACGGCCCTTGGGTCTGGCTCGGCTTCCTCATTTTCATGATCGGCTATGCCGCCGGGTTCGACGCCTTTGCGCCGCTGCATTTCGACGACATTACCGGACGGCTGATGCTGGCCGCACTGGTGTGTGCCGGTCTTGCCTATATCACCGCAGTCCTCGAGCCCAAGAGCGCGGTCCAGCTGCGCTGGCTGGGCGGCGAATTCGCCCGCTTCCATCTCGGCGCCGCGTTCGGCCATCTGCAATGCTGGATGATGTCGTTCCTGGGCGCCGCGATCATTGCCGGTGCGCTGATGCTCCGCTTCGGGCTTGCACACCAGGGGCCGGAACTGGCCACCACCGGCGCCGTGCTTGGTTTCGTCACCCGCGACCTCGGCATTATTGTCTTGATGGCGATGCTGACACGCCGACGCGGCAGCGATCTTCTGGCGCTGGCGGTGCTGCTGGTGGCGTACTGGCTGATGCCGTCGATCCTGCACAGCCTGCAATATTACGGTGGCCAAGCACTGTTCCTGCCGAACCGCACTGATCCGCTATGGATGAGCCCGGCGGCGTCGTGGCTCGAAGCGGTGGCGGTGTGGGCGATCGCGGCGACGCAGATCTCGCTCAGCAAGCGGAAGAGCTAGTTCGCACGCCTGTCGTAACCGCAGGGCCGGCGCACAGTGATGTGTCTTGCCCCTCCGGCGCCATGGCAGTAGGCCGTGTGCGGATTTTACGGGGGTAACAATGTCGAAATGGATGGCGCTCGCCGCCGCGCTTACACTGTTCTCGGCGGCTGAGGCCGGGCAGCATGTCATCACCGGCACGGTACGGGACTTCGACGGCAAGCCGGTGCCCGGCGCCGACGTGGCGCTGAAAGCGGCGAGCTTCAACGATCTCTACACCGCCAAAGCCGATGCCGAGGGCCGTTATCGCATGACCGTCGAGGACGGCCGCTATATGGCGCTCGAATCCATCACCATGGCGGATTACGGCAAGACGCGGCTGGAATTCTGGGCCTGGAACGTGCCGGTCGACTCCGACATGACCATCGACGTGCGCTATCACCGGCTCGAGATCTACGGCGTCAACGTGTTCAAAGTGCAGGGCGCCGGGCCGGGCCTCACCGCCTATTTCCGTCCCATGAGCCTGACCCGCGCCCTCAGCAAGGACACCAAGAAGGACCCCGATATCGCGCCACAACCGACCGAGATGGATATCGCCATCGCGGTCGACGACACCCCGGCGAAAATCGACACCGTCGAGCGGGTCCAGGAATATATCGGCCCCGGCCCGGTGATGTACTCTTATCTGGTGCACTTCACGCCGGCGGGGTCCTACACCAAAGGCACCCACCTCATCCGCATCACCGGCCACGACAAAGCCAACGGCGACCGCGGCGAAGGCCAGTATTTCTATACGGCGCCGGAATATCGCAAGTGAGGCTCAGCCGGCGCGCAGGTACTTCACCGCTTCGTCGCGGCCGAAGAGGTAGAGGAGGACGCGCAACGCTTCGCCGCGCGGGGTTTTGAGGTCGGGATCGCGGGCGAGGATCAGGCCGGCGTCGTCGCGGGCGGCGGCGAGAAGGTCGCCATGCACCGCGATATCGGCCATGCGGAATTCGAGCTGGCCGCTCTGACGGGTGCCGAGAAGCTCGCCGGGGCCGCGCAATTTCAAATCTTCTTCGGCAATGACGAAACCGTCGTCGGTATCGCGCAGACAGGTCAGCCGCGCTTTGGCGGTTTCGCCGATCGGCGGCGCGTAGACGAGCAGGCAACTCGACTTGCCGGTGCCGCGGCCGACGCGCCCGCGCAACTGATGCAACTGCGCCAGACCGAAACGCTCGGCATGCTCGACCACCATGATGGTGGCTTCCGGCACGTCGACACCGACTTCGATCACCGTGGTGGCGACCAGCAATGAAATATCGCCGGCCTTGAACTTCGCCATCGCCGCATCGCGCTCGGCCGGTTTCATCTTGCCGTGCACCAGCCCGACCATGGGACCGAGCGCGGCCGTCAATTCCTTGGCGCGCTCCTCGGCGGCCGCGAGATCGATCTTTTCCGATTCCTCCACCAGCGGACAAACCCAATAGGCACGGGCGCCTTTGGCCATCGCCGAGCGCAAGCGTTCGACCACATCGCCGAGACGGTCGGCGGAGAGGACGCGGGTCTCGATCGGCTGACGCCCGGGCGGACGGCCGAGCAGGCGCGACACATCCATGTCGCCATAAGCGGTGAGCGCCAGGGTGCGCGGGATCGGCGTCGCCGTCATCACCAGCACGTCGGTGACGTGCGCGCCTTTGCTTTGCAAGGTCATGCGCTGATGCACGCCGAAGCGATGCTGCTCGTCGACCACGACCAAGCCGAGATCCTTGAACGCGACGTCGTCGGAGAACAGCGCATGGGTACCGATCAGAATGTCGATCTCGCCCGCCGCCAACGCCTTCAACAAGGCTTCGCGCGGGGCGCCTTTTTCGCGGCCGGTCAGCAAAGCGAGTTTCACGCCTGCCGCTGCGGCCAACGGTTCGAGGGCCGCGAGATGCTGGCGCGAGAGAATTTCGGTCGGCGCCATCAGCGCGCCTTGCGCCCCGGCTTCGACCGCGGCGAGCAGCGCCAGCAGCGCCACCACCGTCTTGCCTGAACCGACATCGCCTTGCAGCAGGCGCAACATCCGCGTCGGGCTCGCCATATCGGCTTCGATTTCGGCGACCGCCTGCTGCTGCGCTTCGGTCAGCGTGAACTGCAACGCCGCCAGCACTTTGGATTTCAGCCGCCCATCGCCCTTCAGTTCGCGGCCCTTGTTGGCGGCGCGCATCTGCTTGCGGATCAGCATCAAGGCGAGCTGATTGGCGAGGAGTTCGTCGTAAGCGAGGCGCTGGCGATCGGGCGTCGATGGCGCCAGATCGTCTTCGTGGACCGGGGCATGGGCTGTTTTGATCGCGTCGGCGAACGCCGGCCAGCGGCGCTGCTTCTGGAACGCCGGATCGAGCCATTCCGGCATCACCGGCACTTTTTCCAAAGCGGCGCGGATCGCCTTGCCCAGCACCTTGCCCGACAAGCCTTCGGTGAGGCCATAGACCGGCTCGTGCAGCGGCATGTCCTCGCCCGGCGCAGCGACGTAATCGGGATGCGGCATCTGCAGGCGATTGTTGAAGCGCTCGATGCGGCCGGAAATGATGCGCTGGCTGCCGATCGGCAGCGCCTTGTTCAGCCAATCGGGATGGGCGTGGAAGAACACCAGCTCGATCGCCGAGGTGTCGTCGGTGCAGCGCACGCGATAAGGCTGGCTCTTCACCCGCGGCGCGAGATGATCGAGCACGTTGACCGTGACGGTGGCGATGCGGCCCTCTTGCGCCTGGATCAGCTTGGGCCGGTAGGAACGGTCGATCACCCCGACCGGCAGGTCGAACACCAGGTCCTTCAGCCGCGGCCCCACCACGGTGGCGATCAATTTCTCCAGCCGCGGCCCCACCCCCGCCAAAGAACGGGTGTCGGCAAACAAGGGAAAGAGAATCGACGGGCGCATGTTGGCAATGATATTCGAGGCTTAGCCGGACGTCAGGCCGGTACTGGCAGAACCCGGGTGGGAACGCTATATCAATAGCATGTCTATTGCTCCGAACGGTGGGTCGTTAGAGGTCCGCCGCAAACAGTTATTGTTCCGGTGCCAGCGGCGCGGGTTCAAGGAGGTCGATCTGATCTTCGGGACCTTTGCGGCGCGGGAAGTCGACACCCTCGACGAAGCGGGCTGCGACCAGCTCGACGCCCTGTTGGAGGCGCCCGATCAGGACGTGTTCGCCTGGCTGAAGGGCGAGCGGCCGCTGCCGGATCAATACGACACGCCGGTGTTCGCCCGGCTTCGGGCGCTGTGTTCGCGTAAGGACCCGACTTGGAACGTGTAAATTATATTGCCCGCACCGACGGCCGGATCACTGTGTCCGGCGCTCCGGAAGGTTTCGACGCGTGGCTGGCCGGAGCCGCGGCCGGGTCGCTGACCCAAACGCATAATGGTGCTCTTGTCATCCTGGTGGCGCAGGACGGCGTCAAGGCGGCGAGCGCGGCCGACACCATCGCCTTTTTCGCCCCCAAGGTTCAGGTGCTGAATTTCCCGTCATGGGACTGCCTGCCCTACGACCGCATGTCGCCGAGCCCGGATATCGAAAGCCAGCGGCTGGCCACCCTCGCCGCCTTGGCGCGGCGCGACAAGGATTCGGGCCCCGCGGTGGTGGTGACGACGGTCAACGCCATCCTGCAGCGGGTGCCGGCGCGCGAGATCATCCGCGGCGCCAGTTTCTCCGCCAAGCTCGGCGACAGCGTCAGCCATGACGAACTGGCGCATTATCTCGCCGCCAACGGCTATTCGCGCGCTTCGACCGTGCGCGAGCCGGGTGACTTCGCGGTGCGCGGCGGTATCGTCGATCTGTGGCCGCCGGGATTGGACCCGCTGCGGCTCGATTTCTTCGGCGACCGGCTTGATGCGATCCGCACCTTCGATGCCGAGACCCAGCTGTCGTCGGGCGAAGTGCAAGCGATCGAACTGTTGCCCGCGTCGGAAGTGCCGCTCGACGAGGCGGGCATTTCCCGCTTCCGTACCGGCTATGTCGCCACGTTCGGTCCGGCGGTCGACGATCCGCTTTATGAGTCAGTTTCGGAAGGGCGCAAAAGCCCCGGCATGGAACACTGGCTGCCGCTGTTCTACGAAAAGCTCGAGACCCTGTTCGATTACGCGCCGAAAGCGCTGGTCATGCTCGGCTATCACACCGAGGAGGCCAAGAAGGCGCGGGCCGAACTGATCGCCGACTATTACCAGACCCGGCGCGAGTTCCTCAAAGACGAACCGGCCAAAAAAGGCGCGCTCAAGGCGCCGCCGTATAAGCCGCTGAAGCCCGAGGCGCTGTATCTGACCGCCGACGAGTGGGACGCGGCGCTGAAGCGCCATCCGGTGCGCGATCTTTCGCCGTTCCAGGCGCCGGAATCGATGAAGTCGGTCGATGCCCACGGCAAACTCGGCCGCGACTTCGCACCCGAACGGGCGCAGACCGGCGTCAATGTGTTCAAGGCGGCAGGCGAGCATATCGCCGAGCTGATCGCCGCGAAGAAGCGCGTCCTCATTGCGGCGTGGACCGAAGGCTCGGCCGAACGCATGGGCGGCGTGTTGTCGGACCATGGCGTCAAGGCGATCCGCCCGGTCAGCGATTGGCACGATGCCGCCAAAATGGCGCCGAGCGCCATCGGGCTCGCGGTACTCGGCATCGAGCATGGTTTCGAAGCGGCCGATTTCGCCGTCATCGCCGAGCAGGACATTCTGGGCGACCGCATGGTCTCGCATAAGCGGGCCAAGAAGGCGCAGAACTTCCTTACCGAAGCGAGCGGTTTGACGCCGGGCGATCTGGTGACACATATCGAACACGGTGTCGGGCGCTATATCGGGCTGCAGACCATCGACGTCACCGGCGCGCCGCATGACTGCCTCGAACTGCAATACGACGGCGGCAAGCTGTTCCTGCCGGTCGAGAACATCGAACTTCTGACCCGCTACGGCGCCGAAGAAGGCGTGCAGCTCGACAGGCTCGGCGGCGTCGGCTGGCAGCAGCGCAAAGCCAAAGCACGCCAGCGCGTGCGCGAGATCGCCGGCGAACTCATTCGGATTGCCGCGGCGCGCGAATTAAAGACGCTGCCGGAGATCGAACGGCCGCAAGGAGTGTGGGACGAATTCTGTGCCCGCTTCCCTTATCAGGAAACCGAGGACCAGGAAAAAGCCATCGCCGATGCGGTGGAGGATCTTGGCAAAGGCCGTCCGATGGACCGGCTGGTGTGCGGCGACGTCGGTTTCGGCAAAACCGAAGTGGCATTGCGCACGGCGTTCGTTGCGGCGATGACCGGCAATCAGGTGGCGGTGGTGGTGCCGACGACGCTGTTGGCGCGCCAGCATTACCGCACCTTCGCCGAACGCTTCAAAGACTTCCCGGTCGTGGTGCGGCAGCTATCGCGCTTCGTCGACGCCAAGGAGGCGCGGGAAACCAAAGAAGGCCTCAAGAAAGGCGACGTGAACATCGTCGTCGGCACCCATGCGCTCTTGGCCAAGAGCATCGAGTTTTCCAATCTCGGCCTGGTCATCGTCGACGAGGAGCAGCATTTCGGCGTGTCGCACAAAGAGCGCCTCAAAGGCCTCAAGGCCGACGTGCATGTGCTGACCCTGACGGCGACGCCGATTCCGCGCACCTTGCAGCTCGCACTGTCAGGCGTGCGCGACCTGTCGCTGATCACGACGCCGCCGATCGACCGCCTCGCCGTGCGCACTTTCGTGACCCCGTTCGATCCAATGGTGATCCGCGAAGCCTTGCTGCGCGAGCATTATCGCGGCGGCCAGTCGTTCTATGTCTGCCCGCGGATTTCGGATTTGCGCGAAGCCGAGGAATACCTGCGCGTCAACGTGCCGGAAGTGAAGGCCGTCGTCGCCCACGGCCAGATGTCACCCTCGACCCTGGAAGAGGTGATGGAGGCGTTCTACGACCGCAAGGCGCAGGTGCTGATCTCGACCAACATCGTGGAATCCGGCCTCGACATTCCGACCGCCAACACGCTGGTGGTGCATCGCGCCGATATGTTCGGTCTGTCGCAGCTCTATCAATTGCGCGGGCGCATCGGCCGTTCCAAGCAGCGCGCTTATGCCTATCTGACGACGCCCGCCGATCACGGCATCACCGAAACCGCGACGCGACGGCTCGAAGTGCTGCAATCGCTCGACCAGCTCGGCGCCGGGTTCACGGTGGCGAGCCACGACATGGACATCCGCGGCGCCGGCAATCTGTTGGGCGAGGAGCAATCCGGCCACGTCAAGGAAGTCGGCATCGAGCTTTATCAGGAGATGCTGGAAGAAGCGGTGTCGC
>JAHFQC010000067.1:29388-31040 GCA_023259375.1 Alphaproteobacteria bacterium | reverse complement strand
CGCGAACTGCCGCAGGCTTACGAGGCGATGGTTGGCGAGCGCGGGCTGAAACTCTCCGGCGGCGAGAAGCAGCGCGTCGCTATCGCCCGCACCATTCTCAAGAATCCGCCGATCCTATTGCTCGACGAGGCGACCTCCGCGCTCGATACCCACACCGAACGCGAGATCCAGAGCGCGCTGCACGAGGTTTCGCGCAATCGCACAACGCTGGTCATTGCCCACCGGCTATCGACGGTGGTCGATGCCGACGAAATCCTGGTGCTGGAAAAAGGCGAAATCGTCGAGCGTGGCCGTCACGACGACCTCGTGGCGCGCAAAGGCGCGTACGCCGCGATGTGGAACCGGCAGAAGCGGGCCGAGGCGGCGCGCGAGCGCGTCAAGAAACTCGAGACCGATCCGCTTGCGACGCCCGGCGTGGCCCGCACCAATCCGCTGGCGGGAGAATAGTTTCCCCGCCTAAGGCAGTGTATCGGGCATCTTGAAGCCGTCCGGCACCACGATCATCCGCAAGGTGCGATCGTCTTTGAAAAAGTCCTGCGCCGCCTTCTGGACGTCGGTTGCCGTCACGGCTTTCAGGCCGGCAACGCGGTTGCGGATCAGGTCGAGCGCGCGCGGTTCCACCGCAACGCCGCCGAGTTCGTACAGCCAATAGGCGTTGCTCTCGCGGGCGTGCTCCGCCTCGGTGACGAGGGGGCCGCGGGCGCGTTCGAATTCGTTGGCCGAAATCTCTGTGGTGGCGAGATCGTTCGCAACCTTCTTCGCCGTGGCATAGAAGTCCGCGAGCTTGTCGGCCGGTACGGTCGCGGTTACGGACAACACGCCCCAACCGGGCGTTGCCCAGGAATTCGCGCTCGTGGTCTGCGGCGTATAGGTGATGCCTTCCTTGGTCCGTAATTCGTCGAACAGGCGGCTCCGCATGACCGCTTCGAGAACGCGCAGCACGCGCGGCGTTTGGGTGTCGGGGAACATGCCGGTGGTTTTCCAGCCGAGCATGGCAAGGGCTTCTTGCGATTTACCCTTGTGGCGCAGCACCAACGGTGCCGATCCGCCTTTGGGCATTTCTTCGTTCGCGGCGAACGGTTTGGTGTCAACCTTGCGCTTGGCGATGGCACCGAACGTCCGCTTCACACCGTCAAGTGCTGCGTCGACGGTGATGTCGCCGACAATGATGATCTCCATCGGCCCGCTTTTGAGATCGTCCGCGATCAGCGCCTTGATCGAAGCGAGATCGGTGCTCTTGATGCCCTCAAGTGTCGGCGGAGACCAGCGTTGGTCGCCGTTGTGCAGGTATTCCCAATAATGCAGGGAATAGAGGCCGCCAGGCGTCGTCATCGCCTGGGCAAGTCCCGTCTCCGAAGCCGATTTCATTTGCGCCAGCCCCTCCGGCCGCCACGCGGGATCGGTGACGAAAGCTGCAATGAACTGCAGCTCGGTGGTGAGATCGGCGGGGCGCGTTTGAGCCATGATCTGGAAGGCGCCTTCGGCCAAGTCGGGATGCGCACCCCATTGGCGGCCGCTGAGTGCCTGCGGCAGATCGGGCGTGGCGATGCGATTGACGCCGCCAAGGCCCCAGGCGCCACCGACAGCCCATCGCGGTGCGGTCTTGCCCCGCGGCGTGCCTTGGATGCCATGGCCGATGCGGATCATGATCT
>JAHFQC010000067.1:0-29378 GCA_023259375.1 Alphaproteobacteria bacterium | reverse complement strand
ACCAGGACGCGCACGCCGTTGGCGAACGTCGCCGTCGTGACATCGAGGTCGTCGATGCGGGATTGCGATGTGATCGTTCCCGCCGGCCCGAAGTCGGTATAAGGCCAAACCACCGGCTTGGTTTCGGCGACGGCCTGTTGCAGGGTTCCTGCTTCGTTATAGGCCGCGAGCAAGGCATCGGCGCCGCCCTCGACCGGTGTCGGACTGGCGACGATCACCAGCGGCTGGCCATCCAGGAACAGTTCGCGCAGGGTTGCCGTGATCTGTGCGGCCGTGAGGTTTTTGACGGCGGCCTCGAATGTCGGCGTCCAATTCTCCGGTGCGTCGATCACGGCATCCTTGCCGATGGCGCTGGAGAAAAAGCCGGTGAGATTATTGTTTTTGCGGCTCGCCGCGGCGGTGACCGAGGTTGTCACCAGCACGCGCTGCTGTTCGATCGCGCGATCAACTTCGTCCTGGCCGACGCCGTCGTGCAGGATGGTCATCAAGCTCTGGCGCAGCGCCTTGATGGCGCGCTTGGGATCGCCCTTGCCGACCGATGCGCCGATCGAGGCGACAAACGATGTGCGGTAGTTGTCGGCAGCACTGGCACCGGCCGAGAGGAACGGCGGATCGCCAGAGGTGGCAAGCTTGTGCAGGCGCTGGTTGAGAATCCGCAAGGCAAGTTCGCGGACGGTATCGCGGATGTCGCGCGCCCGCGTTTCGGGCATCGGATCGAACGGCGAGATCCAGGTCATCTGCACCGCCGAATTGGCGCCGTCCTCGGTAAATAACCGCACTTCGGCTGCCTTGGGCGGGTCTGGCGTGGTGAACGTGGGATCGGCAGGCTTGGGGGCCGCCGCTTTCCAGTCCGCGAAGCGCTTCTTGATCTCGGCTTCGACGGTCTTGGGATCGATGTCTCCGACCACGATCAGCACTGCCCGGTCGGGACGATAGTAGGTGCGGTAATAGGCTTTCAGATCGTCGGCACTTGCCGCCTTGATCGTCGCTTCGCTGCCGAGTGCGATGTAGGCATCCGCCAGCTTGTCGCCGTACATCGCCTTGTAGCTGGCGCGGGCCATGCGAAGCTGCGCGTTGTCGCGCAGGCGGTATTCCGACAGCACCACCTGGCGCTCGGAGTCGACCGCTTTGGGATCGAACAGGATGCCGCTGGCGATGTCGCGCGTCAGCGTCAGAGCGGTGTCGATGGTGGCGGCGTCGTTGCCGGGAAAATCGAAGGTGTAGACCGTCGAATCCGCCATGGTGAAGGCGTTGGAATCGGAGCCGAGGCCGACACCGATCTGCTGCAGCCGCTTGAAGGCTTCGCCGTCCGGGATATGGGCAGTGCCGCGGAAGCTCATATGCTCGATGAAGTGCGAGATACCGGCGGTCTTGGCGGTTTCGTTGAACGAGCCCGTCGCGATCCGCAGGAAGAATGAGACGCCGTGTTCGGGATGGGTGTTGGGCTTGATCAGATAGCGCATGCCGTTGGGCAGCGTGCCGAAGGTGATGGTCGGATCGGGCGGCACATCGGTCTTGGACCAGACGGTCGGTGTCGTGATGGTGACGCTGCCGGCGACAGCGCTGAGAAGGCTGCCGGCGAAAATCAGCACCGGCGCCGCAAACCGCAATACCCGTTTCATGGTGTGTCCCCTTGCCCGCGACAAGGGTAGCAAGCCCGTCGCGACCTACCAATGCGCGCAGGTGCGGCGTCTGGCTGCGGCCGTTAGGCGCCGAGTGCGATTTGCCGCCCAATTCCGACGTTCGCCAGGAAGGTTTCGTCGTGGCTGACGATCAGGAGGGCCCCGTCATAGGCTTTCAGTCCGGCTTCGACCGCCTCGATGGCGGCGAGGTCGAGATGGTTGGTCGGCTCGTCGAGGAGCAGGAATTGCGGCGGTTGTCCGCCTAGAACGGTGGCCAGCCCGGCCCTGAGCCGCTGGCCGCCGCTCAAGGTGGCGACGGTCTGTTCCGCGGCTTCGGCCCGAAACATGAACCGCGCCAGCGCCGCACGGCAGGCATTGTCGCTGGCGCCTGGGTGAAGGTGGCGGAAATTGTCCACGATGGACAGGTCGGGTTCGAGCAGGCGGACCTCCTGGTCGAGCAGCGCGAAGGGAACGCCTATCTCGATCTTGCCGCAACGGGGCGCCAGCGTTCCGGTGATAAGCGACAGCAGCGTGGTCTTGCCCGAGCCGTTCGGCCCCGTCAGAGCCACCCGTTCGGGGCCGGTGACGCTGAAGCTCAGTTCGCGGATGATCGGATGGTTGGGATCATAGCCGCCCGTTACCGCGTCCAGCCGCAACACCGTCTTGCCCGCGGCGAGACCGCAGGCCGGCACGATGGCCGACATCGGTTGCAGGACTTCGATGCGGGTTCGCGCCGCGGCGGCGGCTTCCAGGGCCTGATTGCGCTGCCGGTCGGCCAGTGATGCGGCGCTGCCGCCGGTGTTTTCGGCGCGTTCTTTTCTGGCTCCCAGCAGAATGCGCGGCGCATCGCCTTTGGCGGCTTTCTTGCGTCCGCCGCGGTCGCGGGCTGCTTGGCGTTCCAACCGGGATTGCGCCGCGCGCGCGGTTTCGGCAACGCGGCGGTCGGCTTCGGTGAGGTCGTGCTCGGCCGCTTCGAGTTCTTGCACCTTGCGCTCGCGGTACAGCGATCCGTTGCCGCCATAGGTCTTGGCGCCCAGCGACGTCAGCTCGACGATCACGTCCATAGCGTCGAGCAGGGCCCGGTCATGGCTGACGACGATCGCTCCTTTGCGCCAGCCGCGCAGCAACGCGTGCACGGCATCGCGCCCCTCGCGGTCGAGATTGTTGGTCGGCTCGTCGAGCAGCAGGAAATCCGGCTCGCGGAAGACGAGCGCGGCAAGGCCGGCGCGGGTGCGCTGTCCGCCGGAGAGGCGCTCGAGCGGCGTATCGGCATCGGTGTCGAGACCGATCCGCGCCAGCGCTTCGGCGATCCGTCCCGGCAATGTCCAGTCGGCGTCGGCAAGCTCTTCCACTGAAGCGACTCCCGCTTCGGCGCGTGTAAGCAGCGTCAGCGCCGCCCGTGCACCAAACAGATCCGCGACGGTGGCATCCGGCTCGGCCGCCAGCGTTTGATGGAGAAATGCGATGGTCCCGCGACGGGAAATGCTGCCGCCCTGCAGGGGAATTTCGCCGGCGATCAGTTTCAGCAGCGTTGTCTTTCCGGTCCCATTGCGGCCAACCAGGCCGGTGCGCAACGGTCCGAACGACAGATCGAGATCGGTGAAAAGGGTGCGGCCCTCAGGCGTGGACCAAGTAAGTTGGGAAAGCGTAATCGGCATGGAAGAACTCCCGGAAAACAAGAACCAAAGCTGTTTTCGAACGGGAGAAATCCATCGATGCACCACTGCCGGAGTTGAGGCTGCTGCTTATTCTAGGCAATGCCGCCGGTCAACCGGCAACACCGCCAGGAATGTTTACTCCGCTGAGATGCCCTCGGTGGCGCCATATTCTCCGAGCGGCCGCCGGTGAGCCGCGCGGCGGGCCTCGCGGCGCTCGCGGATGCGGTAAGGCCAAGCCAGCATCGCCGGGATCAGGCCGAGGGTAATCATCTTGGAGAAGGCGAGGCCGAAGATGATCGCGGTCGAGATCTGGATCCACATCATCGCGTTGACGCTGCCGATGGTGACCGACCGCTTCCAGAAGTCGATTTCGACCGCATACATCATCGGCAACAGGCCGCAGATGGCGGTGACGGTGGTGAGGAACACCGGGCGCAAGCGCTGGGCGCTGGACCTCACCACCGCTTCGATCGGCTCCATCCCGGATTTCAGATGCCGGTGGAAGGTATCGATCAAGACGATGTTGTGGTTCACCACCACGCCGGCGAGCGCGAGCAGGCCGGTGCCCGTCATGATCACCGAGAAGGTCTGGCCCATCACCACCATGCCGAGGAGGGCGCCGATCATGGCGAGGATCACCGCCACCAAAATCAGGAAGGTGTGATAGATGCTGTTGAACATCGCCAGCAGCACCACCGCGATGATGCCGAGCGCCATGATCCCCGCGATGCTGAGGAAGTTCATGGATTCGTCCTGGTCTTCGGTCGAACCCTTGAACGCGACGTGGACGTTGGACGGGAAGTTCTGCTTCGCGATCCACTCCTTGATCTTGGCCATTTCCGCGTTGGGCAGAAGCGTGTTGGGCTTCATGTTGGCGCGGATGTGATAGACGCGCCGGCTGTCGGCGTGTTCGATCTGATTGGTCTTCTGGCCGGCCACCACCTTGACGAAGCTCGACAACGGCACCACCGCGCCGGAGTTGGTCGGCAGCCTCAGTTCGTCGAGGGCGGCGACGCCGCGATCGTTCGAAGGATAGCGTACGCGGATATCGACTTCGTCGTCGGTATCGTCAGGCCGGTAGCGGGCGATGAAGATGCCGTTGGTGACGAGCTGGACCGCGGTGCCGATCTCGTAGGTGGAGACACCGAAGCGGCTCGCCAATTCGCGATCGATCTGCATGTTCCACTCGATGCCGGGCAGGGCGCGGGTGTCTTCGACGTCGCGCAGTTCGGGGCTTGCGTCCATGTGATGGCGAACGGTGTCCACCACCTGCGACAGGGCACCGAAATCTTCCGAGGTGACGTCGACCACGACGTCCTTCGAGGATGACGGACCGGATTGCGGCTCATGCACTTCGACGCGGATGCCCGGCAAGCCTTCGGTGCGCTTGCGCACGTCTTCAAGGATGGCCTTGCCGGTGCGTGTGCGCTCGTCGATCGGTTTCATTTCGACGGTGATGCGCCCGATGACGTCTACTGGTGCGCCTTGGCCGCCGCCGCCGGTGCGGGCGTAGAAATACTGCACGCCATCGAGGCCCTCGATGCGCTTTTCCACGCTCAGCAGCAGATCACGTTTCTCTGCCGCAGAGAGATTGCCGCGCGCCGACACATAGATGTTGGCCATATCGGGGTCGGTGGTGACGAAGAATTCGGTGCCCTTGTTGAACAGGATGAACGCTAGAAAGACCGTCGCCGCAAGGCCGGCAGCGGCGGCGACGACGCGGCCGGGATGCTGGGTGATGCGCTCGGCGAGATGGGCGTACCAGCCGGTGATGCCGGGGATATGGCGCCAGTCGCCGGTTTCCGAGGCTTCGATGGCACGCTCGTGTTCTTCGTCGTGCGGCGGCGGCTTACCGAACCAGCCGCCCATCACGGGCAGGAAGATCAGCGCCACGATCATCGATGACGACAGCACCACGATCAGGGTGATCGGGAAGTAGCTCATGAACGAGCCGACGATGCCCGGCCAGAGCAGCATCGGGGCAAAGGCGCCGATCATGGTGGCGGTGGCGCTCACCACCGGCCAGAACATGCGCAGCGCGGCCTCGGCGAACGCTTCGCGCGGCTTATGGCCTTCGGTCATTTTGCGGTCGGCGTATTCGACCACGATGATCGCGCCGTCCACCAGGATGCCCACGGCGAGCAGCATGGCGAACATGATCATGAAATTGAGCGTGTAGCCGACGCCGTTGAGGACCAGGAACGCCATCAGGAACGAGGTCGGAATGGCAATGCCGACGAGCATGCCGGATCTGACGCCCAGCGCCGCCACGATGATCACCATCACCAAGAGGATGGCGAGCAGGATGGAGTCGAACAGGCTGCCGAGCTGGTCGGCGATGAAGGTCGACTGGTCGAACATGAAGGTGGCGTGCACGCCTTCCGGCCAGGTCTTCATCGCCTTGGCGACGGCTTCCTTCACCTTCTGATTGGTCTCGATCAGGTTGGTGCCGACGCGCTTCTTGATTTCGATGCCCATCGTGGGCTTGCCGTTCATGCGCGCGTAGCTGTTGGGATCGACGAAGGTGCGATGCACCTGGGCGACGTCCTGCAGGCGGATGGTCGAATCCGCGGTGGCGCGGATCGGCAGGTTCAGCACATCCTGGGCGGTGGCGATAACGCCCGGCACCTTCACCTGGAAGCTGCCTTTGCCGGTTTCGATGGTGCCGGCCGCGATCAGGGTATTGTTGTTGGTGACCGCGGTATAGATCTCGTTCTGAGTGATGCCATAGGTCTCGAGCTTGGCCGGATCGATGGTGATTTCCAACAACTCGTCGCGGGTGCCGAACAGTTCGGCATCGAGCACCGACGGGATCATCCGAAGCTCGTCGCGCAGCGATTTGGTGATGTGCAGCAGCGCGCGCTCCGGCATGTCGCCGTAAATGGCGACGGTGATCACCGGATTATCGCTGGTCGAGGCTTCGTTGATGACGGGAGGATCGGCCTCCTTTGGTAGTCGGGCGCGGGCAGAGTCGACCTGGGCACGCACGTCGGCCAGGGCCTTCTGCATCTTGGTGTCGGCCATGAACTCGATTTCGATCGAGACGCCGCCTTGATAGGCCCAGCCGCGAACGTGCCGAATGCCCTGCACCGAGCGCAGGGCGGTCTCCAGCGGCCGCAGGATCAGCCGTTCGGAGTCTTCCGGGCTGACGCCGGGATAGGACACGTAAACGCCGATATAGGGGATCGGCACGTCCGGGTCGGATTCCTTCGGGATCGTGGCCAGGGCCCAGGCGCCGCCCAGGATTACGACCAGGATCAGGGCGCCGATCAGCTTGGTGTTTTCGACCGCCCACTCGACGATTTTGGTCATGACGCCTTACCCGGCTTGCGGTCATACACAGCTTTGACGCGTTCGCCGTTGGCGACGAATTCCTGTCCCACCACGATCACGTCGGAGATCTTCGGCAGGCCGGAGACCCAGGTGCCGTCGGGCCCGTCGGAGATCACTTGCACGGGCAGGAACTGGGCTTTGCCTTTGTCGACCACGCGCACGCCGACCACGCCGGTGTCTTCCAGCACCAGAATGCCGGAGGAAATCTTCACCGCCGGAACCAGCCGGTTGGGCACGATGAGGATCTGAGCCGAGACGCCGCTCTTCAGTTTGGCGGCGGGATTGGGGATTTCGACTTCCAGCCGGAAGGTGCGGCTGGTTGCATCGGCATGGGTGGCGACGAAACGTACGGTGCCGGGCACGGTTTCGCCGGTGACGAGTTTGACCTGCACCTTGTTGCCGGGCTGGACTTGGCCGACGAGTTCCTCGCTCAGCGTGCCGACCGCCAGGAACGGCTCGGGCGCCACGACCATGGCGCATTTGTTGCCGACCTGCAGATAATCGCCGAGATTGGCGTAGCGCTCATCGACGATGCCGGCGAAGGGGGCGCGGATCTTGGTGTTGGCGAGTTGGATGTTCATGGTCGAGGCGCCGGCCTTGGAGGCCTCATAGGTGGATTCGGCCTGGGCCATCTGGGTCTTGGAGCGGAAGCCTTCCTTATAAAGTTCGCGCGCGACTTCGAGTTCCTTCTGCGACTGGGCCATCTGGGCGCTGGCTTGCAGGGCGCGGGCGGCGCGGTCGTTGATCTTCAACTCACACAAGACCTGGCCGGCCTTGACGTGATCGCCCTTCTCGAAATGGATCGCGCTGACGAGGCCGTCGACCTCGGCACGGACATCGACCTGATGCAGCGCTTCGGTGCGGCCGCGGACGACAATGACCGCCTCATGCGGCACGGCCACCATGCGGGCGACCCGGACGACCGGGGTCTGGGAGGCGGTGTTCGCCTGGGCCTCGGCAGGATGAGGCAGAACGTAGCGCAACAGTCCGGTCGACAGATAAATCACGACCATGGCCGCAATACCGAAGGCCCATTGGTGTTTCGGATTGAGGCGCAGCCAGAACGCCGGCATTAGCCGTTCGTAAAGCCGATCGACTTTTTCTTTGAATTGCGAAACCACGGTCATCCACCCTCACTCGGCTGCCGCGATGGCGGCGTCCGTCTTGAATTCTTTGCGGCGCTCTTTCAGGAAGCCCAGAATTGCAGAATAGGTCGTCCGGCCATAACCGCAGATGAACGCCTCCTGGGCGTTGCACGGCCGGCCGCATTCGCAGGTGATCTGGGCAAGCTTGGTCTCGGTATCCGCGATGTAAGCGTCGATCATGGTGGCCACACGGCCATGGTCGAGGAAGTCGGAGAACATCATCGCGAACAGGAACGGCGAACGGAAACGATCGTCGGGAACCGGGCCGCCCAGGCTGGCGACGAAGCTGCTGCGTCCCTTCTCGGTGATCGAATAGACCTTGCGATCCGGCCGGCGTCCGCCCGGTTCTTCGCGGACGGAGACGAGGCCATCCTCGGTTAGGCGCGACAGCGCCGGATAGATCGAGCCGAAGCTCGCCTCGACGAAATAGGAGAAGCGGCCGCCCTCGAACAGCTTTTTGATTTCATAGCCGGTGGCGTCCCCACGTGTGAGAATGCCCAGGCATATTGTACGGACGTCCAACCCACCCTCCGCTATATTGGTCTGATATAGCTCGGCGGTAGATATGGCCTATTTCAGGCTATTCAAGCCCATCCCGCGGGAATGGAAGTGCAGACGAGGCCCGCGCCAAGCGTAGGCCTCGCAACTAGTGCCGAAAACCGCCGGAAATCCGCAGTTTGCCGGGTTAATCGGATGCCGGAAGGGTCAAATCACTTCTACGCGATCAACCTCGACGCCCTTCATCCCTTGGCGGGTGGAGTAGCGCACCCGTTGTTCGGGCTCGAGCACAGAAATCCCTGAGCGCCGCAACGCACTGGCGTGAACGTAGACGTCGCCGCTGCCGTCGTCGGGCATGACGAAGCCGAACCCCTTTTGGTCGTTGAAGAACTTCACCTTGCCTTCGACCATCGGGCCGCTCGGGCCGGCATCGCGATCGCGATAACCGCCGCCGCCGCCGTAACCGCCGCCGCCGCCGTAGCCGCCACCGCCACCGCCATAGCCGCCGCCACCACCGAAACCGCCGCCGCCGAAGCCGCCACGCGGGCCGCCTTCACGACGAGGGCCGCGCGAGGAGGCGGCCGGATCGGCCGTCGAGGTATCGACCGTATGAACGGTCACGACCTGAAGACCGCGCGGCGATTCCTGAAGATCGCAGACGATCGTTGCGCCTTGCGGGAGATTGGGGGTGCCGAGTGCGGCCAGCGCGGAGGCGTGACAGAATGCATCGCCGCCGTTTTCAAGCGTGATGAAACCGTATCCTTTGGTCGCGTTGAACCACTTGACCGTGCCCTTCACCGAAGCCTGGGCGAGGGACCTGTCGCCATTGTCGAAGTTTGCCATGTGTATGCCGATGCCGCACCAGCCGGAAATGATCCAAGAGCGCACGGACCCGTCCGGCGGCCGGACCAGTGCGTCAACTTGCATCATGCCTAAACTCAAAGCTGATCTGCAAGCGGTCTCGCGTGTGCCCGGCGCCGCTAGGGCAACAAATCTGATGCGACTAAGCAGGCCGCTTTGGGTCCAAGTCTCGGATTTCGCTGGTTACTATCATTCGATTTTGTGGCCGGTAGCGCTCACTTCGGCAAAACTCAGCGCTCCAGACGCTCCAGCCGAACGAGCGCCACGTCGTTGATCCGGAACGGAATCGCCTGCTGAAAAATACCGTCGGTCCCGATTGTGACGGTCCGCTCGAACTCCGGTTTGTCGGCGGTCAGCATCCGCAATGTCTCGATCTGCTCGGCCGACAGGTCTTTCGGCAGACCCCAGCGGATGTATTGGGAGTAAGCGTCGTTGGCATCGTAACCCGTCCGGCGGATCGTGAGCTTGTAGCTGCCGGGCTTGAGGGCGCTGACCTTGAGCTGGACCGGGTCTGTCGCCGGCGCGGGATGCACTTTGCGGAAATAGGGCCGATTGCTCTCGGCCATTTCCGGCGTCGTGTAGTTCCAGACGAGGCCGGCGAAATTGTCGCCGTCGCGCGTGACGATGGATTGAGCGTCGCCGCCCGCCACCGTCTGGGCACCGAGCTTGTCGAGATACTTGTAGGCGAAGAAAGACGCCTTGCGGATGCCGTCGCGGGTGATGAGACCGAAACCGCCATGGAACGCGGCGGGCGGCGGGCCGGCTTCTTCGAACAAATCCGTATACGTCCAATAGCTCATGGAACCCGCGGCGCCTTCGCTCTTCTTCAGCTTGTCGAGGATGAAGGCGGCGGAGAGATAGGCGTCGTGGATCGGATCGCGCGGATTGTAGCTGGTGCTCCATTCGGTGAAATAGAGCGGCAGGCCGGGCATCGCCGAGGCGTCGATCTCGCGGCGTACTTTCCACACATCGCCGGAAATCGAAGCGGGATCGGGGGCGAGCTTGTTGTCGCCTTCACCCTTCTCGTCGAGAAAGCCGCCATTGACGCCGTAGGTGTGGGTGGTGATGAAATCGACCGGAACGCCCGCCGCTTTGGCATGAGCAATGAACTGCGGCACCCAGGCCGCGCCCGCCGTTGCCGGTCCGCCGACCTTCAGCGCCGGGTCGATCTTTTTGATCGCGCGCGCGGTCGAGTCATAGAGCTTGAAGTATTCCTGCTGGTTGCCGTCGCTCCAGAAGCCGTCGAGGTTGGGTTCGTTCCACACCTCGAAGCGCCAGCTTTGCACTTCCGCTTTGCCGAAATGCGCTTCCATGGTGGCGGCAAAATCGGCAATGAAATTGGCCCACTTGCCGTAGTCCTTGGGCGGCGAGCCGTTGGCCTGCCAGTAGAAGATCGTCTTGGAACCGCTGGCGAGATCGTGCGGCATGAAGCCGATTTCGACGAACGGCTTCATGCCGGTCTTCAGAATGGCGTCGTAGGCCGCGATCACCTTGGTGAAATCGTGGACCGGCTTGCCGTCCACTTCGCGATAGGCCGCCATGTCGTCGTGGAAGATGCCGTGAAACCGGATGTATTTGAATCCGGTCTCGTCGTGCGCCAGTTTCAGATGCGCGAGATTATCGGTGCGCAGAAGAATGCCGGGGTGATCGGCGCCGACGCAGTCCTGCCAGGCCATATCGCGCGCCGCGGGCTTCGCCATATCGGCCGCAATGATGCGGTCGCCTGCCGAAGCCGAGACCAGCATTGCCGCCAGCCCCAGCATGAATCCTGCTGCCCGCCCCACCATACATCCTCCGGTTGTCTATTTATATGATTATGGACCGGCCCGGAGTTGGAGGTCGATGAGGCATGGCGCACCGTCGCGAGTGCTCCCAATCAAGGGGGGCCCGCGATTGGAATGTGCGACTACTAAAATGGCCAGAAGTACCGTTCGCGGTTGCAGGTATTGGCGCGCACGCGGACCGGATCGTCGTTGTAGTCGTCGTCAATGCATACCGCCGGGCTCATGGCATAAAGCGTGTTGCCCATCAGCTTGCCGTCGAGACGGTGCTGGTGGCCGCCGGCACGGGCGTCGATCCGCACCGCGGCGTGGCGCACATTGGCGACCAGATTGTTCTCCACGATCGGTCCGCCGTCGTCGCCGTCGATCATCGCCACTGCCGAGAATTCCGGGAAAACCGGCGGCGGGAAGGCCGCGGGCGCCAAGAGACGGATGCCGTCGTTGGCGTTCACGATCTTGTTGGAGGCGATCAAGGTACCGGCGCCGAAGGCGGTGATGCCGGTATCGCGGCTGTCGGTGATCACCGAGCCGGTGATCTGCGACTCCGCGCCGGGCGCCACTACGATGCCGTCATGCGATTTGGCGATGGTCGCCCGCTCGACGGTTACGGCGCCGCGCTGGCCGGGCAGGATCAGGATGCCGGTATCGGCCTTGGTGACTTTGACGTCGGCAAAGCGCAATCCCCGTGTGCCCGCCGAGGCGAGAATGCCGACTGCACCGCCGATGATCGATCCGCCCTCCATCGTGCCTTCGCTGCATTCGAGCGCGAGGCCGACCGAGCCGTGAATGGTGTCGCCTTTGCGGTCGATGCAATCGGTCCGGCCGAGATTGAGCAGCGCCGCCATGTTGCGACCGGCGATGTCGATATCGACGTTCTTGAGCGCGACCGTGGCCCGGCGGGCATGCACCGCGGAGGCATCGGTTTCGATCTTCGAGCCTTCCAGAATCAGCTCGCCGGATTCCTGAACGTCGAAGCCCCAATCGGTGCCGCGCGAATCCACCGAGGAATTGCGCATCACGACGCGACCGGCTTCCACCGTCACGCACGGGGTCTCGCGGCCGCGGGCGATGAACTTGACGCCGTCGATGATGAGTTCGTCGCCGAGCGGAATGTGCGCTTTCAGGCATGGCGCGCCGGCCGGTGCCTGGATGACCGCTTTGCCCGAGCCGCCGTAGGTGGCGATCGTCAGCGGTCCGCGCACATGCACGGATTCCACGCAGGTCATGCCTTCGCCGGGCGGCACAATCAGGATGGTGGCGTTGGGTGGTGCGAACTCGGCCGCTTCATTGACCGAGGTGAACACGCGTTCGCCGTGCGGGCCATGATGGCGGCGCGGGCCTTGCGGCCGTCCGCAGTCGACCAGCAGCGTCGGATGGCCATTGATGCCGGGCAGGCCGGCGTGGCGCGGTCCATCCGTCACCGGGCGGCGCGGCGCGCAGGAGCGCCAGCGGCACCATGACGGATCGATCTCCGGCACCGGATCGTAAGGCGTTCCCTGCGTCGCCGCTTCGTTCGGATAATCGTAGGGCGGCAGGTTGTCATAGGGATCGGCGGCGGCCGGCAGTACCAGCAGGGCCAGCGGCAGCAAACGGCTCCATCGCATTACGCGCGCGGTCATGGTCATCTCTTGGCCCCCTCGGGACGGCCGGCGGCATCAGCCAGTTTCAACAAGTCGAGCAGTTCGCAGCGCGCCTGGGCGTAACCGGCAGCCGCCGCTTGGGCTCTGTAGCTGTTGGATTTGTGTTCGTCGGGTTCGACGCCGTTGGGGCCGACCCGGTACAGCACCGAGAGATTGAACAGCGCGTCGGGATAGCGCTGGTTGGCGGCCTTGATGAACCACTTCTCCGCCTTGACGAAGTTCTGCGGCACCCCGATGCCCTTGGCGTACATGATGCCGAGCCGGTCTTGCGCAATGGCATCGCCGTCGACGGCTGCCATCTGGATCAGGCGCACGGTCTGGATCGGGTTGAGCCAGCCGGTCGGCTCCCAATTGAGTGCGGTCTGAAACTGGGTGACGGCGCGGTTGAGGCATACCGGCGGCGGACCGCACAATCTTGGATTCATCCGGTAGCCGCGGAAATCGAGCGCCTCGACCATCGACGTCAGCGGGATCTCGCGCACACGGCGTAGTGCCATGCGCTGCTCGAACGACGGCAGGCTCTCGTCCGAATGCAGTTCGCCCTTGGCCGTCGCGCCAGGATAGTACTCATAGGGCGCATTCCAGAAGCGGGCGCGCTTTTCGGAGTCGGCGATGATGCGTCCCGCGTCGGCATTATAGTAACGGATGGCGCTGCGCTCGTTACTGACATAGGGGCCAGCAAGCGGGTGGCCGAAACTCTGCGCGATCAGGAAATAGGTCAGCGCTTCGGCATCGTTGGTAACGAAAACCGACGACACTGAGCGGCCGTAGCCACCGTAAGAGCCATAGCCGCCATAACCGTACGCGCCGCCAATGCCCGAACCGTAGCCGCCCGAGCCATATCCCGAGCCATAGGACGTGCTGCCCGAACCGCCGGCGTCGCCGCCAGCGGCACTGCCGTAGGAGCTGTCGGTGGTGCTGCCGTAGTCGTTACCAGGAGCGACGGTCGGCACTGCACCGGACGGACCATTCGCCGCTGAGGTCTGGGCCGGCGGCACGATCAAGGCGGGCTCGCCGTTCGATGGCGCCGTGCTCGTGATCGGCATCGTCGTCGAATCCGTGCTGCTGGAAAGGTCGGCCGGCGGCGGCGGAATTTCGGCGCCATAACACTGGTAATCGGGCAGGCGGCGTTCCCAATTGACGGGCTCGTTATCGACCCACTTCCACACCGGCGGATGCGGATAGGGACGGCCGGTGAGGCCCGACCAGATCCACCAGAGCCAGCTGCTCCACCAATGATCCCAGGCGGACCGCATGCAGAGGCGGACCTTGGTTTGCGGCAATGACGATCCACCGCCGCGATAATTGCTGTCCTGCCAGCCCGAAGCGTGGATGCGCCCCAGCGTGAGGAAGCCTTCGGCGCCGCGGCTCGACAGGACGTAAAGAATGCGGGCGCGGGCATCGAGGCGCTGCTCGAAGGTCAGAGAATTGTAGATCTGTTCGGCATTGTTGAGCGCCGCGTTGCGGACGTTGGCGACCGAATCGGACGCGCTCATATTGTCGTCGGCGCGATAATCGCGGCCCGGCCGCAGCGCCATGAAATACCAGACATAGGCTTCCACGGAATCGGCGAAGGCGGCGTTCTTGGATTCGCCGGGCGCGATCGACTGGTTGGTGGAATAGAGATCGCCGAGGCGCACCTGCGCGAGGAAATCGTCGCGCTGCCAGGCTTCCTGGCGCCACACCTTGACGGCGTCCGGCAAGGTCATCGCTTGTTCGGTGCGTCCGCCATCGGCGTAATCGGCGAATGTCAGTGGTGCGAAGATAATTGCAACCGCTGCAGCCGCGCTGAGGCTTACAAATATGGTGCGAAGGGCGCGTGCGAATTTTCTGTTGCCGCGGCCGCTGGATCGCGGAGGTGATCCGCGATCAGAATTCTGTACCCCAGTCACCCCAAGTCCCCACTACGCTAGGCTGCGGAATTCTTTTAATTATCCTTAACATTTTATGAAGATTTGCGCCATGCGGATTCAGGTGGTCGCAGGCAAAAACGCGGAGCGTGGCGCGTTTGCTATGTCCGGCCGCTGTACAGGAACGGTATGGGTCTTCGACAAACGCGCTAACCCATTGTCCGTCTTGGCAGTACACGGAAAATTCGCAGCCGCGACCGAGGCCTGGGCTGGGGCCCGCGCCGTTGCCGTGTCTGTTGCGAAAGCGGTGGAAAACTCAGGCCGTGTAAGGCGCCGTCGATTCCCGCACGACAAGTTCGTGGGCGAGCTGGCGTTCGAGCGGGCGATCGTGCGCGCGCTTCTGGGTCAGGAGTGTAACCGCCGCCGCGGCCATGTCTTTCAACGGCTGGCGGCAGGTGGTCAGGCGCGGCCACACCACCTGGGCGACGATGGAATCGTCGAAGCCGGCGACCGACAGATCGTTGGGAATCGACAGATTGAATTTCTGCGACACCGCCAGAACGCCGGCTGCCATGTCGTCGTTGCCGGCAAAGATCGCCGTCGGGCGGACCTTGCGCGAGAGGATTTTTTCGCCCGCTTCGATGCCGGATTGATACGTGAAAAAGCCTTGGGCGCAGAACTCTTCCTGAAATGCGAGACCGGCATCGGCAAGCGCCGAACGATAGCCGTCGAAGCGCAGACGCGCGGCGCCGTGATCGGGTTTGCCCTTGACGAAGCCGATGGTGCGATGGCCGAGGCTGACGAGATAGGCGGTCATCTCGTAGGCGGCCTTGAACTCGTCAATATGAACCACCGAGGTGCCGGGCATCTTGTTGCCGGGGGCGACGCGCACGAACGGCGTCTTCGCCGCCGACAGCTCCTGCATGATGGTGCGGTCGTCGCACAGCGGCGGCGTGAGGATCACGCCGTGCAGCACCGATTCGCTTACCAGGGAGCGGACGCGGCTGTCGACGTCGTGGTCCTGCTGCGGATTGAGCAGTTCGACGATCAGGTGATAGCCCTCGTCGCGGCAGCGGGCGAGCGCGCCGAGCTGCAGGTCGGCGATATAGGAACCCGGCGCGACGTCGTGCAGAAGCCCGATCAGATACGACCGTTCGCTGGCAAGTCCGCGGGCGAAAACGTTCGGTTTGTAAGCAAGGGCATCGATTGCGGCGAGCACGGCGGTGCGCGTCTGCAGCGAGACATTGGGCTGGCGGTTGATCACCAGCGACACGGTCTTGATCGAAACCCCGGCGCGCTTGGCGACATCGTAGATGCTGACCGGCTTTTCGCCGTTGCCGTCGCGCCGGCGGCTGGAGCGGCCAAGCCCTGCGGGATCGACACCGAGGCGGGAGAGTTCGGGCATTTCGCCGGGTTCGAACCCGACCGCATCGCCCAGTCCGGCGCGGACCAAGGTGCGCAGCTTGTCGGCACTGATGCGCCTCAGCCCGGTCGTCAAGGCGCCGCGCTCGAACGGGAAGCTATGCTGGAAATGGCTCTCGCCGCACAACAGCTGGAAATAGGGATTCTCGAGCCAACGGTCGAACAACGCCTCGTCGGTCAGGTCGTAAAGCTGGCGCAGGATGGCGAGACCGACCAGCAGGCGCGATTGGGACGGACGGTCTTCGCCGGTCGCGGGCTGGCCGAGGCGGCCTTCGAGCAGGTGCCAGTCGACCGCCGCATTGAGTTTGGCGAGGGCATGGCCGCGGTCGATGATGTCGTCGAGCCGGGGACCGGTGAAGTCCTTTTCCGGCTCCCGGCGCTGCTTACCTCGCATTGAATCCCCGCGCGCCGTCATTGACTTGGCTTTCCGCAACACAATCGTTTGAGTCCGTCGCGGACTTTACCCTTCGCGGTGCGGCGGTCAAAGAGGACCTTACTTTGCGGCGTCCCGCATGCAGGCGATGCAGCAGATGATGTGGTAGAGCGTCGAAGCTGGGGCGGGTTCCTTGACGAAACTGCCATCAGGTTCGAAGCGGTCCCACCACAACCCGCGCACGGGCGTGTCAAGATAACGCCACAGGGTTGCGGCGGCTTTCAGGGCTTCGGCAACGAGCGCTTCCTCGCCGTCCGCCAGCATCAGGGCCGCCTTGACGCGTTCGGTCTGGGCCCACAGCCGGGCCGTCGGCACGGTGACTTCAAAGGCATCGTTCATGGCATGGACGGCCGCATCGCGCTTGGGGTCGACGCCGCGGCAGCCGTGGTCGAACAGGCGGCGGCAGGCAGAGCGGATTTCCGGGTGGCCGCGCAGCTTGCCCCACCGCATCAGGAGCCAGGCCCATTCGAACTGATGGCCCGGTTCGACGACATGGCCGTCAGCGCCCGGCGCCGGCGACCAGTCGGCCGTAAAATACTCGCGCAGGAAGCCGTGCTCGGCATCGATGAACTTGGTGCGGGCGAGGTTGGCGATGTGGTCGGCCCAGCCGCCCCAGACGCCGTCCGGTTCGACTTCACACCAGGCGAGCAGGGCTTCCAGGAAATGCATGTGCGGATTGGAGATGAACGGCTTGTCACCGGTCTCGGCGAAGCCGCCGGCCGGATGCTTGCGGGCCGCTACGATGGTGTCGAACAGCGTATGCCCCGCGGCCCTCAAGTCATCGCGCTCGGGCATCGTCTTGAGCATCGTCGCCATCGCCAGGAGCGCGAAGGCTTGGTCATAGAGCATGGTGACGGGCTTGAGCACTTCGCCCTGTTCCGACACCAGCGTGCAGTATTGTCCGTTGGGCTGGGCATAATGCGCCTTGAGGTAGGCGAGACCGTGCGGAGCGGCGTCGCGCCAGGGGCCGTTCCAGCCCATGACACCGGCCTGTGCGTAGACATAGCTCTGACGGCCCTGAACGCGGGCACGGCGGAACGTTCCGGCCGGCTTGCCGTCTTCGCCGAGAAGCTCGTGGAAGCCGCCTTGTTCGTGATCGGCGCCGGCCTGCCACCACAGCGGCAGCGCGCCCGTGAAAAGCCAATCTTCGAAGGTCGCGGTTACCGCACGTAATTCTTGTCTCATCGTCTTCCCTGCCGGATGCGAGCGCTCTGGAACCGAGGTGCCGGCGTGTTCGGCAGAATCCGTGTTCCGGCCGAACCGCATTGAAACAGATTGCGCCGTTTTCCTAATCGCCGCCGTCTGGATTGTCACCGGTAATCCAGAAGAGTCCGTATACGGATGATTGGAATCACCTCCGCAGCGCGGTGACCGCACGGCCGTAAGTCCCCCCTGGGAGAGCGACGGATGGTCACGGGGGGCGCGTACCGAGACTTGCCAGAGACGCGGCTAGCCGCGCACAGGCAGTGTCGGCGGATCGCCGGCGCGGTGCCCGGAAGATTGGTGGTTGGTTTTTGCTAATCCATTGACACTGAAGGAATTTTACAGCCCCAAGTGGAGACCTGCTGCGGCGCCAACCGCTTCTGTTTCTTGAAAGCGCTTACCCAATACGTGCAGGTACTGGAATGCCTCTAGAAATCACCATAACCATTTGAATCTCAATAGCGTTAGCGTTCACAACTTGGCAGGGAGTGTTTTTACCAACACACCCCCACTGATTTTGGGAGCGGCCCGGTTGTACCGATAGAAAGCGCTTACATAACGAGCTAACCTTCGGCCATCCAGCAGTGACACGGGCAAAGCCCGGCATTGCCAAGAACGATTGTTCAGAAGGGGACGTCCAACCATGAAATCGCGATACCAGTATTGTACCCAAACGGCTGTTGCCGCACTGCTGATCGGGCTCACCGGGGCTGCTTATGCGCAATCCGGCGACTCCATTGAATCGGTCACGGTGACCGGCTTCCGCGCGTCACTGGCCACGGCTTTGAGTGCCAAACAGAACTCCAGCCTGCAGATGGAATCGGTTGCGGCCGAAGACATCGGCAAGATGCCTGACCAGAACGTCACGGAATCGCTGCAGCGCCTGCCCGGCGTGCAGATCGCCCGTGACCAGGGCAAAGGCACCCGCGTGCTGATCAACGGTCTGCGTCAGAACCTCACCACGCTCAATGGTGACGTGTTCCTGACCGGCAAGGAATTCTACATCCAGGGTGAAGCGGGCGGCGGTGGCGCCGGCAGCAACTCGGCTTATGCCTCGATGGAAGGCATTCCGAGCGAAGAAATCGGCGGCATCGATATCTACAAGACCCCGAACGCGTCCCTTTCCGAAGGCGGCATGGGCGGCATCATCAACCTGAAGACCCGCGATCCGCTGGCCGCGGCCGACGGTCTTTCGGTCACCGCGATCATGCGCGGAACTTCGACGAGCTACTCGTCGCTTGCCCGGATGACGCCGAACGCCACTCTGGTGACGTCCTATAAGGCGAACAGCAAGTTCGCGGTCACAGGCAGCATCTCCTACGACAACACCGATACCCACACCAAGGAGTTCGAAGCCTATAACCGCAGCCCGTGGGTGCTCACCACCGCGGATGTCAGTGGCTATAAAGGCGTCGGCAATCTCGCCTGTTCGGTGGACTCCAAGGGCAACTGCGTGGCCGGTATCAGTGGCCAGGGCAAGCTCAGCAAGACCTACCTCATGCAGGAATACGCCTATTTCAGCGACGTCTACGACCAGAACCGCACGATTGGTGCGACGTTCGGCGCCGCCTGGAATGTCTCGGAGTCGATCCAAACCAGCGTCAACTGGTTCTATTCGCACATCTCCGACAAGAACACGACCTACTCGAACAAGGTCGGCTTCAACGGGTCGGGCTCGACCTCGAACACGCCGGGCCTGAACGCGCCTGGCATCAACGCCGATCAGCCTTATACGATCGACGGCAACGGCGTGGTCCAGTCGGCGACGTTCTGGCTGCAGGGCGCGGAAACCGCGACCTTGCTGCAGCGGAACAACTCGGATGCCAACAACATCCAGTGGCACACCAGCTTTGACAACGGCGGTCCGATCACGGCCACTCTCGATCTTTCCTGGGCGGGTGCAAACGCTGCGATGAAGGCGGCCCAGCAGGATATCGAGCACGGCTTCTATACGGCGCAGGGTGGATCGACTTCGGCCGCTCCGACTGCTCCGGGCTGCAACAACTTCTCGCCTTCGTGCGCTGCCGGCGCCGGCAATCCGGCGATCCCGCTGTTGTGGAATAACGGCGGTGACTCCGGTCTGCCCTCCGCAAGCTATCTGGCACCTTATGCCGACGTGCTTTCGAATCCCAACTACGCCCTGTTCAAGTCCGCTTGGGCATGGGCCAGCCGGTCGAAAGAACAGGAAGACGCCATCCGGGGTGCCGTGGTCTACAAGCCGAGCTTCATCAAGGCCGTCGAAGGCAGCATTACCGGCGGGTTCCGCATTGCCCAGCGCAATGTACAGGAAACCTTCGGCCGCTATCTGATCAACGGTCTGACTGCCAGTGGCCAGCCGATCTCCAATTGCTGCTACGACAGCTCCAACGGCACCTATCTCTACTATCAGGATCCGGGTTATGCGGCGATTCCATACGACACGGCCGCTTCCAATCCGGGCTTGGCGCTGACCGTCCGCAATTTTGCGTTCGGCAACATGATCGTGAAGAACCCGGTCACCGGCGGCATGAACGATCCGGCGACCTTCTATAATGCGATCTGGAATCAGGCTGCGAACGTGCCGAACGTTGCTCCGGCCACGGGCGGCGCACCGTCGAAGACAGCCGTGCCGAACAACACGGAAGCGTTCTTCGCCGACACGCTGAGCTCGTTCAAGGTGCATGAGAGCACCCAGTCGCTCTTTGCGATGGGCGATTTCGGCACCAAGGATCAGGGCTTCCATCTCAATGGCGGCGTTCGCATCGTCTTCAGGACACAGACGGTGGACGGCGCATCGGCGGCTCCAGTGGTGACCTCCTACGGCACCGCCACTTGGAACGGCGTGAACAACAACAACATTCCGTTCACCGCCACCAAGCATACCGTCGACATCCTGCCGTCCTTCAACCTGGCCCTGTATCCGACCGACAATCAGATCATCCGTCTGAGCGCCGCGCGGGTGATGTCGCCGGCCGATTTGTTCGGTCTCGGCGTCGGCCGTACCTACAACTTCACGCGTGAAACCGGTGGCCGGACGAACATCCACACCGGCGTTGCCGATGGCTTCAAGTTTGTCGGCGGCTCATCGGGCAACCCGGATCTCGATCCGTATCGTGCCAATGAGTTCAACGCGTCGTGGGAATACTACTTCGCGCCGGAAGCCCTCCTCAGCGTCGGCGGCTTCTACAAGCAAATCGAGAGCTTCGAAGTCTATCAGCCGGTCAATACGACGGTTGTTGACGATTTCGGCGGTTCCTCGGGCCCGGTTACGATGCCGATCAACGCCGGTAGCGGCAAGATCTACGGCATGGAACTCTCCGGCCAGTATGTCTGGGACTTCGGTGTCGGCCTCGCGGCAAACTATACCTACAGCCAGTCCCAGTCGGCATTGTTCACCGCGTTCAGCAAGCACCTGCCGATTCCGGACGTGTCGGATCACGCTGCAACCGCAACCGTGTTCTACGAGAAGTATGGGTTTGATGCGCGTTTGTCCTACTCCTGGCGTAGCAAGGCCGTGAACGGCGGCTACGGCGGATCGACCTTCTCGCCGGTCGACGTGAGCACGGGCAATTCGAAAGCCTTCGGTGTCTACACGGCGCCGTACGGCGAACTCGATGCGCAGATTGCCTACGACTTCCTCGAGCACTTCCAGATTTACGTTTCGGCGCAAAATCTGACGGAAGAAGCGCAGCACACCTACATGCAGTACCCGAACCAGCCGTTCACGTATGACAACAGCGGCACCCGCTACTTCTTCGGAGTCCGGGCCAGCTTCTAACGAGCGTTAAACTCTCACGAAGTGCCTTCTGGGGGCGGTCGTAGGCAAGGCGACCGCCCCATTTTTATGCCCGGCGCAGACCCAATGCGTCGCGGCCGCGCCGGTTAGCCATCTTTTGCGGGCGGTGATACGGTCCGCGCCGTGGGAGAGGGCATGGGCATCCGCTGGCACGCGACATTCTTCTGGGGCCTGGTGCGGCGCTGGCCGCGGCCGACGGCCATCGCGATCGGCGCGATCGCGGTGTTCTATTTCCTCTACTATGCCGGCGTTGAGGCGCTCTCGATTCCCGAAAGTCTCGCCGCCGCCGCGGGCATGGCGCTGATGTGCGTGTTCCTGAAAACGGCTTGGCTTCTGCTGTTCTACCGCCTTACCCACCACGGCACCTTCGACGGCTCGTTCCTGCTCGCCGCCGCGTTCGTGACGGCACCGCTGGTCCCGGCGTTGGCGATCGCGATCTTCATGGCCGTCGTGGACGGGAGCGGCCCGCCGCTTGGCGCGATCGCGCCGATGCTGGTCGGGTCGGCGCTGTTCGTCAGCGTAGCGCTCGGTCTAGCAGCGAAGGCCTCGTATTGGATCTGGGGCGGTGGTTTAAGGCGGCGCTAGCGCGCTTTCAGGAAAAGTGGATTCCGGTTTTCCGTCCGAAAGCGCGTCAAATTTTAAGGCGTGGCGCGCGCGACGGCGATCCGGTTGCGGCCGTAGAACACCGTCAGGTGCAGCCGCCGCAAAACGCCCATCCCAAGCACCAAGCGCGGCGAGCCGGGCGGACGCCCGCCGATGGCATCGGGCACCAGCACGATATCGGGATCGGCGATGGTCACCCCGCCGATGCTGATCTGGTGGAATGCGTGGGTGGCGAGGCCGCGCTCGCAATCGGCCCGCTCAGCCGGCCGTTCGCGCAGACTGGCGCCAAACAACGCACGGGCGGTTTCAAGGCTGAAGTCCGAGCGCGATGCGCCGGTATCGAGCATGGCGTCGATCGGCTTGCCGTCGAGCATTACGGTCACGATCAGGTGGCGGGAGCGGTCCGGCTTGAGTGGGATCGCGTTCTCCGCCGGGCAGGAGCCGGACGCGTAAAGCCGCATGCGGGCATGGGCGAAATCGAAGCCGACGTCGTAGCGCGACAGAAAATCCGGCGCCAAGGTTCCCGACAGGGCATAGGGCACGCGCGCATCGGGCATGATCCAGAACTGGTCCGGCATCCCGGCGCCTTCGACTTGCACCCAGTGCGTCACTTGCAGTCCGCCGTACAGCGTCACCCGTTCGTTGCGGATTGGCCTCGGCGCGAGATTCAGGTCGGCCACGGCCGAGCCCGTCAGCATCGATCGAACGCCGCCGGTATCGACCAGCAGCGATAACTGTTTGCCGCCGACGGTGACCGGCACGGTCATGCCGCCGTACCAGTCGGGCTCGAGCGTCAGCGATTCCACCGGCGTGCAGGGCGGTGCGGCTGCGGCGGCTGTGGCAAACGCGAAAAAGGCGAGAGCGGCGATACGCATCATTCCAGCCTCTTCAAGGCTCGGCGTGCCGCATCGAAAGCGATGAAATTGTGCGGGCAGGTGGCCGCCGCGCGGGCATAGAGATTCTTGGCGAGCGCCGGACGTCCTTGCGATTGGTTCCAGGCGCCGATGTAGAAGTCCGCCTCGCAGATGCGCCCTTTGTCGTTGGCTGCCGCTTGCCAGACGGCATCCGGTGCCAGGCGGCCGCCGAACAAATCGAGCAGCGGTCCCGGCCAGTCGCCAATGGTGGCTGTTCCACCGCTGGTCACGGTGTGCGGACGTTCGAACGCCGCAGCGGTTACAGCCGACCACAGACGGAAATAGGCATTGCCGGGGTCGCGCGTGGCCGCAGCAACCGCATCGGCATGGGCTTCGGCAAAGGCGCCGTGGTTCCAGTTGAGACGCGAGCGGGTGAACAGATATCCCGCCGCCGGCCGCACCCGCACCGCCGCATCGGCATCGGCGAGCGCCGCGTCATCCTGGCCGAGGCACACATGCGCTTCCGCGCGCAATGAGAAGGCGTCGGCGAAATCGGGCTTGCGGGCAATGGCGGCATCGAGGTCGCGCACGGCGTCGGCGCACTGCTCCTGCCTGAGTTCGGCGCGGGCCCGTCCTATGAACGCCGCCGGCAGATAGCTCGCCGGCAGATCGCCCGCCGTGATCGCGCGCGAGAAATGCATCGCGGCAACGCTCGCTGCACCGCGGTTGTTGGCATCGATCCCGGCCGAGAAATCGTCATAGCCGTCCGCATGCGCCGCCGCGGCGAGTACCGTAAAGCCGATGATCCAGGCGAGCCTTGCCATGGCCGCCAGCGTAGTCCCGCGCGCACGCGCGGAGACGGCGGTGCGGTGTCACGCGTAGTCGTACGGATCGTGCGGTGGACTACCTATTTCCGCGCCAGGTTCCGCGCGATGAGTTCGCTGCGCTGCTGGACACATCCCGCCGAGGTCAGGGGATCGGACGGCGTGTTCATGACGTAATCGATCAGCCGTTCGAGGGTCGATGTCGCAACATGCATGCGCGTATCGGAAGACGCGTAATAGATGAATACTTCACCCGCCGCGTTGGCAATCCATCCGTTCGAGAACGCCACATTGGAGACGTCGCCGACGCGTTCGGCCCCTTCCGGCGCGATGAAATACCCGCTCGGCGAATGGGTCACGCGCCAGGGCTCGTCCAGCGCCGTCATGAACATGTACAGCACATATCTTAGGCCTGCCGCGGTATTGCGCACGCCGTGGGCAAGATGAAGCCAGCCTTGCGGCGTCTTGATCGGCGCCGGGCCCTGGCCGTTCTTCACTTCCTTGATGGTGTGATAGCGCTTCTTGTCGATGACGATTTCGCGGTCGATCACCGCCGGATTCATCGACGCCGTCAGACCCCAGCCGATGCCGCCGCCCGAGCCGACGGAGATGAAGCCGTCCTGCGGCCGCGTATAGAGCGCATACTGGCCGTCGACGAACTCAGGATGGAGCACGACATTGCGCTGCTGGCCGGAGCGCGTCACCAGATCGGGCAGCCGTTCCCAGGTGACGAGATCCTTGGTCCGCGCGACGCCGCATTGCGCTGTGGCGGCGCTTTCGTCGTTCGGCTGCATGAGGTCTTTGCGCTCGGTGCAGAACAGTCCGTAGATCCAGCCGTCCTGATGTGCCGTCAGCCGCATGTCGTAGACATTGGTGTCGGGCTCGCCGGTTTGCGGCATCGCCACCGGATAGTCCCAGAACGTGAAGCCGTCGACGCCGGTGTCGCTCTCGGCCACCGCGAAGAACGATTTGCGGTCGTTGCCTTCCACCCGCACCACCAACAGGAATTTGCCGTCCTTGTAGAGCGCTCCGGAATTGAACGCGGCATTGATGCCGAGCCGTTCCATCAGGAACGGATTGGTGTTGGGATCGAGATCGTAGCGCCAGAATAGGGGCGTGTGTTCCGCCGTCAGGATCGGATGAGCCCAGCGCCGGTAGACACCGTTATGGGTCTCGACCGGACGATTGGGACGGGCGATCAGCGTTTGATGCGCCTTGGTCAACTCTTCGAGACGAGCAGAGAAATCGCGGGCTTCGAACATTGGCGTGGTCCTAATGCAGTTTGGCCGGGCAGACCGGATTGGATTTGTGCAACGGATGCGGATTGGTGGTGTCGCGGGCGATGGCCGTCTTCAGCGCGGGCGGCATTTCGTCGAGCGTCACGATGCGCGGCAGCTTCATGAACGCGGCCACCTGTTCCGGCTTGTTGCATTGCGGGCAATCGCCGTTCCAGGTCCAGTTGACGTTGAGATGATCGCCCCAGAGCAGCACATAGCTGGGATTGATCGCGTCCAGCACTTTGGCGCCCGGCGCCTTGCCGGTTTCGGTGACGGCGAACGGCGCGATGCCGCCGAGCTTGGTCAGGTTGGTTTTGGCGGCGGCAAATTTCGGCGTGTCGGCATCGTTCTCGTACATGTCGGTGCCGACGATGTCGGGCCTGTGCCGCTTGGGAAAATACTTCGCCGCATCGGGCGCATCGCGGTCGAGCGACCAGATCCAGATCAGGTTGTCGAGCTTTTCGCGGACCGCAAGTTCGTCGTAGAGCGCGTCCCATAGCTCCGGATAGAGGTTCTGCTTGCCCCACCAGAACCAGTTGCCGTTCATCTCGTGATAGGGACGGAACAGCACCACCACGCCGGCCTCGCGCAGTTTGTGCAAGGTCTTGGCCATGGCGCGGACATCGGCGATCCACAACGCATTCTCGCGCGTGCCCGGGGTCAGCACCGCTTTCAGCGTTTCCGGCGTCATCGCCTTCTTGGCGCACTCATAATATTCGCCGCGCGGACAGACCTCGACGGGATTGCGCTGGTGCCACGCCATGGTGACAAGCCCGCCTGCGGCGGTTTGCGTCAACGCCCGGTCGATCACGTACGACGGGTAAGGCGGATAGGCGATGGCGTTCATCAGCTCGAGGCCGAGCACGGCCGGGCGTTTGCCGGTCTGCTCCCGCAGTCGGTCGGCCGAGGTGCAATCGATGTAAACCTCGTACTCGTTAACCTGAACGCCCGCGAGCGTCTTCTTCTGCACAGGCAGTTGCGCCACGTAGGACAGGATTGCCGTTTTTTTGCCTTTCAGTTCTGCTGAAAGGGCATCCGGTGGGGACGCCGCGGAGGCAATGGCAGTCAGTCCGGCTGCAGCGAGCCAGATGGCGACATGAATACGCACGCTTCCTCCCTTTCACGGCGCCGTCTTGGCGGCGGCGGAGATACTAGCTACACCAACGAAAACTGACAACGCTTACCACTTACGATTTGGAGGCATTCATGTTGGCCCTCTCCGAGCGCGGCAAGAAGAGACTGGCGTACGGCTTCTGGCGCTTCACGGCGGACCAGGTGGACCAAGCCATCGCCATGATCGAGTTGATGCGCGCCAAAGGCATCGACCATCTCGACACGGCCGACGTTTATGGCGGCGCATCCGGTTTCGGCGGTGCCGAGAAGCTGCTAGGGGCCGTGCGGGCCAAGGCGCCGAAACTGCTCGACGGCGCGATGATCGCGACCAAGGCCGGCGTCGAGTTCGGCACGCCTTACAATTCGTCGCCCGCGTATTTGAAGGCGGCGTGCGAAGCCTCGCTCCAGCGTCTCGGCATGCAGCGCGTCGATCTGTTCTACATTCATCGCCCCGATCTTCTCGCTCATCCCGCCGAAGTCGCGGGCGTGCTCGATGATCTGGTGCGCGAAGGAAAAATCGCGGCGGTCGGCGTTTCGAACTACACCGTGGCCGAAGTCGCCGCGCTCAAGCGCTTCCTCAAGGCGCCGCTCGTCGCCCATCAGATCGAGTTTTCCGCGGGCCATATCGAACCGCTGTTCGACGGCACCCTCGATCAGGCGATGGCGGAAGACATTGCCGTCGCGGCGTGGTCGCCGCTGGCGCGCGGCGCTCTGGCCGAGAACGGAACCACGGCTTTGATGGCGGTGCGCGCGGCGCTGGCGAAACTCGCTGCCGCCCATGATGTCTCATCCAACGCCATCGCGATTGCGTTTCTCTTGGCGCATCCCGCCGCCGTGACGCCGATCCTCGGCACCACCAATCCGGCGCGCGCGATCGAGTGCATCGACGCCCTCAAAGTCGAACTCAGCCGCCGCGACTGGTACGACATCGTCGAAGCCGCCCGCGGCGAACGGATGCCTTAGTTCGCCGCCAGAATCTTCGCCGCCCAATCGTCCTTGCTCGGCAGCGCTGGGGTTTGCAGTACGCCATTGGCGTCGGCGGTCAGGGTGATCGCTTTGCTCCAGCCGCCGGCCTGCGGTTCGAACCAGAACCAGCGATAGTGTGCGCCCGGCTTCATACCGGTGATTTTCGTCGCTGCCGCTTTGCGTTCGAAATAGGCGAGGGCGAACGTCTTGTCCGGCGTGCGCATCAGGAACGACCAGCCGTCGAGGCCGTCCTTCACCGCATCGCGGCTGGCGCGTTGGGATAGCGCGTCCGTCGCCAGCGTCAACTCCTGATAGCGCGCGCCCTGCGACAGCACGAAATCGCGCATGTGTGCCATGTATCCGGCCGAGCGGTAGTTCAGCGCGTCCCAGATATACGGCCGCCAGCCTTCGGGTTCGCCGGTCGAGGTGATGTCATAAGCCGCGGTGCCGTGGACATGTCCGGCCAATCCGCCCGACAGCACCGAGCCGTACATCATGGCGCGGGCGAAATAGATATCGCGATCGGAATCGGGCTCGGGTCGTTCGCCGGCCGGCGAATTCATGGTGTGATCCCAGCCGGTGTAGTAGGGCTCCATATTGGCCAGCGGTTTGGCGATCCGGAAGCTCTCTTCCATCATTGGATAGATGCCGTGATCGCGCGGCCGATTGCCGACCGTGTGCATGGTGAGCCACTTGGGATCGCCGAACACGCGATAGGTCGAAGTGTCGATCAGCGCCGTCACCGGCTGGCCGAACGGCATCGCGCCGTAGGTCTGGCGCCACACTTCCAGCGCGCCGTTGTATTCGGCACCCGAAAGGCCGTAGCGCGGCGTCAGCCAGTCGAGATGGATGCCACTGAACAACAGATTGTAGGCGCCGTAGCGGGCCTGCAGATAGCCGATGAAACGGGCATAGGATTTGTTGAAATCGAAATAGGCTTTCCATGACGGTCCGGTATCGCGCCGCACCGGTTCGAACATCGGCGCGAAGCCGTTGTCGGCAAGGAAGCGCATCTTGCGATCCAGACTGCGGAAATACGCCGGATTGATGCGGTCGAAATCGGAGAGCCCGTCTTCGGGTCTAAGAAGCGGGAACGCCACATTGCCCGCTTCGTCTTCCATGTTCTTGGCCGTGGTGGTGGCGCCGTCGCCGGTCGAGATCTTGGCGCCCGGCGCCCAGACGCCGAATTTCTCCCACGCATTGCGGATGCCGATGCCCTTGGCGTCATCGTAGGTGGCGCCGTGCGCGTCGCTCGCCCAGTTGGGGAAGGCGGCGATGAAGCTGATTGAATTGAAACCTTGGCGCTGGCGATAACCGATCGCCTGCTCGAAGCTGATGCCGGGGCCGGGCACATATGCGGCGCGCGGATCGGCGCCGGTCATCGGCAGCCGCCAGGTCGAGGCCGCCAGCCAGGTGTCGCCGACGATGAAGAACGGGGTCCCGTCGGCATACTGAAGCGCATGCCCGTTCGCCGTGGCGCGGACGAAGCCGTGGCGGTTGGGATTGGCCTTGATCTCGTCGGCGCGCCACGCCACCGCCTTAAGGGCGCCGGAGCCGTTGAGGCCGGCGTCGTCGGGATGATCGGAATGGGTGGTCCAGGTCCAGTCGCCCGGCGCGGTCGCCACGAACCGCACCCGCCACGTCCGGCCGCCGTCCCAGAAACCGGTGACGCGTTTGTCGAATCCCGGTCCTTTGAGATCGATCCACACCGTCACGTCGGCATACGGATTGGCGTAGTCCTTCGCCGCAGCGAGGACGATTTCCTGGGTGTCCCAGACATGGGCTTCGCCGCGCTTGAGCGAAGCCTGGGCCGTGCCCGCCAACGCGAACACCAGCACCGCGAGTGCGCAGAGAATTCGGTTCATGCCGGGCAGCCTAGTGCGGTTTCAGGCTGCCCTGCAATTGACGTCGGCGTTACATCGCCTGCCGGTAAAGCCGCAGCACGTCCTCGGCTGTGGCCGGGATGGGATTGCCGCCGGCGCAAGGATCCTTGAGCGCCTTGGGCACGAAATCGGCGAGATCGGCGTCGGTCACGCCCAATTCGGCAAAGCCTTTCGGAATACCGACTTTGGTCGATAGCGCCCGGATGGCTTCGATCGCGGCGTGGCTTGCCTGTGCTTCGCTGAGGTTGGCGATATCGACGCCCATGGCTTCGGCGATTTTGGCGAACCGCGTCACTGCGTGCGGGCGATTGAAGGCTTCCACCACCGGCAGGAGAATGGCGTTGCAGACGCCGTGCGGCAGGTCCTTCACCGCGCCCGGCTGATGCGCCATGGCGTGAACGAGGCCCAGACCGGCGCTGTTGAAGGCAAGTCCGGCGATGAATTCGCCATAGGCCATCTGTTCGCGCGCTTCGAGATCGCGGCCGTTCTCGACCGCACGCGGCAGGTACTTGGTGATGATGCGGATGGCTTCCAGCGCGGCATGATCGGTGAGCGGATGGGCGCCCACCGAGACATAGGCTTCCACCGCATGGGTCAGAGCGTCCATGCCGGTCGCTGCCGTGGTGCCTTGCGGCAC
>JAHFQC010000066.1 GCA_023259375.1 Alphaproteobacteria bacterium | reverse complement strand
GGCGAGAGCTGGCCCACGCGGGAGCCATAGATCTTGAGCAGCCAGGGCCGGACCACCAGCGCCGCGGCCGTGACCATGAGGGCCACCCCCAGCACGTCGGAGACCAGAGAATTGGTCCTATGACTGTCGATGCCGAGGCGGTTGAGGAGCAACAGCGTGGCGATCGCCGCCGGAACGCTGCCGGTCGCCAGCCGCCGGACGACACGCCAATCGATGGTGTGATGGGCGCCATGCACGAACGAGCCGGCCGTCTTGGTGACGGAGGCGTACAAGAGATCGGTGCCGACCGCCGCCACCGGCGGAATGCCGAACAGAAGAATCAGGATCGGTGTCATCAGCGAGCCGCCGCCGACACCGGTGAGGCCGACCAGGGCACCGACCGTCAGGCCGCTCGCCACGTAACCCCATTGGATACTCGCCAGAAAAAGCACGCGCGTCCTTGTGTTGAAGCCCTGCCCGGGACGGGCGCGGACTATCACATGCGATTCCGGCGATGCGCAACGTTCAGGAAAGTGCTGCTACGTAAGCTTCTTCAAGATCACGCTGCCGGCCGAATAGCCCGCTCCGAAGGTGCAGAGCAGGCCGACATCGCCCGCCTTCAGATCGGCGCTGTGTTTGTTGAAGGCGATGACGGCGCCGGACGACGAGGTGTTGGCGTACTGGTCGATCACGTTCGGCGCTTCTTCCGGCGTCGGGTCGCGGCCGAGCACTTTGTGCGCCAGAAACAGGTTCATGTTGATGTTGGCCTGGTGCAGCCACATGCGCTTGATATCGGCGGCGGTGAGATTGTTCTCGGCGAGATGGTCGACGATGAAGTGGCCGACCAGCGGCAGCACTTCCTTGAACACCTTGCGGCCCTGCTGGACGAACAGCTTGTCGGGCTTGCCGATGCCTTCCGGCGCACAGCGGTTGAGGAAGCCAAAATTGTTGCGGATGTTGTTGGAGAACTGCGCCTTCAACTTGGTCGAGACGATGCCCCACACATTGCTGCCGCGGGCATTTTCGGCGTGCTCGACGATATAAGCGGTGCAGGCATCGCCGAACAGGAAATGGCTGTCGCGTTCGCGGAAATTGGCGTGGCCGGTGAGGATTTCGGGATTGACCACCAGAACAGCACGCGCGCCGCCGGTTTCGATCAGGCCGCGGGCAACGTGCACCGCGTAGGTCGCAGAGGCACAGCCGACGCTCATGTCGAAGGCAAAGCCGGTAATGCCGAGCGCGCCCTGGACCTCGATCGCCATCGCCGGATAAGCGCGTTGCTGCACGGCGCACGAGCAGATCACGGCGTCGATGTCGGACGGCTTCTTCTCGGCCGCCGCCAGCGCATCGCGCGCCGCCGCTACCGCCATCTCGGCCATCACCGACAGTTCGCCGTCGGGACGCTCGGGGATGCGCGGGCACATAATGTCGGGATCGAGGATGCCGGTCTTGTCGAGCACGTAGCGGTTCTTGATGCCCGAAGCCTTGACGATGAATTCGGCTGACGATTCCAGCAGCGCCTTGCGTGTCCCCGCAGCGATCTCGGCCTCGTGCTCGCGATTGTAGCGATGCACGTAGGTGTTGAACGAAGTGACCAATTCCTCGTTGCTGATGGTCTGGGACGGCACATACACGCCCGACCCGGAAATCGCCAAGAGAGCCAAATTCCTCATCCCTTCCAAATCGTTGACCCAAACTGCCGGACCCGGGCGGCGAACGCAAGAGTCAGCCTAAACAGAGCGTTTAGAACTTGCATGTATGTGTGTACGCCGAGCGGGGAGATGTGTGACAGTTGAGTGCGGTTTTCAGGTCTGCTGATCGACCGGGGTCACCGGAACGCGCAAGAATGACGGCCGGAACATGCTGGGCCTTCTTCGCGCTCGGTCTGGTGTTCGGGTTGGCCGGACAGGTCATGTCGGCGCGCGAAATTGCCACGGGCGCGGTGATCCTGTTTGGCATCACCGTCACCGTCATTTTGTTGCGCCGGTTGGCGGAACGCTCCGATGTGCAGATTCTGACCGGCGATTTCAGCTATCGCGGGTTTTTTGAGTCGGCGATCGAAGGCATCTTTCGCACCTCGCCGGACGGTCACTATCTCGACGTGAATCCGGCGCTGGCACGGATCTACGGCTACACGTCGCCGGGCGAATTGAAAGCCGCGCTCACCAACATCGGCGCCCAACTTTATGTCGATCCCAGCCGTCGCGAAGAATTCAAGAAGATCATGGGTGCGCATGACGAGGTGACGCACTTCGTCAGCGAGATCCGCCGCCGTGACGGCGCCATCATCTGGATCAGCGAAAATGCCCGCGCGGTGCGTGACTGGCGCGGCGATATCGTCTGCTACCAGGGCACGGTGGAAGACGTCACCCAGAAATTCGCCGCCGAACGCGCGATCAAGAAGGGTTTGAAGCGCGCCGAGCAGGCCAATCGCACCAAGAACGCGTTCCTGGCGATGATGAGCCACGAACTGAAGACGCCGCTCAACGCCATCATCGGATTTTCCGAGATGATCGGTACCGAGATGCTGGGCCCGATCGGCAACAAGGCGTATCTCGGCTACGTGCAGGACATCACCGCCAGCGGCAACAAGCTGCTCGCGATCATCAACGACGTGCTCGACGTGGCGCGGCTCGAAGGCAACGCGATCACCCTCAACCGCTGCGAATGCTGTGCCGACGAAATCGCCGATGCGGCGCTGATGCGGGCGCGCGCCCAGACCGGCGACCGCCGCGATGTCGAGCTGGATATTCCGGCGAGCCTGCCGACGCTCAATGTCGACAAGACGCGGCTGGCGCAGGTGCTGTCCAATCTCCTGGCCAATGCGCTCAAGTTCACGCCGGCACCGGGAACGGTCCAGCTTCGCGCCCGGCGAACCGATGCCGGCGCGGTGCATTTCGCCGTCAGCGACAGCGGCATCGGCATGTCCGAGGAAACCATCACGCTGGTGCTGCAGCCGTTCCAGCAAGGCGACGCCACGCTGGCGCGGCGGTTCGAAGGGGCGGGCCTGGGGCTGCCGATTGCCCACGCTTTAGCCAAACTGCACGGCGGCACTCTCGCCATTGCCAGTGCCGAGGGCAGAGGAACCACGGTGACCGTCGAATTGCCTGAAACCTGCGTCTGGCGGGATGCTCCCGAGGCCTCGGCGGTTTGCGGGTAGTCTTCCCTTGGCCCGGCGGTTCGTCTAAACCGCCGCCATGACGGACATTACAGACAGCGCTCTCGTACTGTTTTCCGGCGGGCAGGATTCGACCACGTGCCTCGCCTGGGCCCTGACGCACTTTGCGCAGGTGGAGACGGTCGGGTTCGACTATGGCCAGCGCCACCGGGTGGAGTTGGACGCGCGCCTTCGCATCCTCAGCGCCATCCGGGCGTCGTTTCCCGCTTGGGCGGGGCGGCTCGGCGACGACCACATGCTGTCGCTTGATGTGCTGAAGCAGATCGGCGGCAGCGCTCTGACCGACGCGACCAAGATCGAGATGGGCCGTGACGGCCTGCCGACCAGTTTCGTGCCCGGCCGCAATGTGCTGTTCCTCACCGCGGCGGCGGCGCTCGGTTACCGGCGCGGCATTGCCGATCTCGTCGGCGGCATGTGCGAGACCGATTTCTCGGGTTATCCCGATTGCCGCGAGAAGACTGTCGTTGCAACCGCAGAGGCTTTGTCTCTGGCGCTCGACCGGCGCGTTACCGTGCATACGCCGTTGATGTACATCGACAAGGGCGCCACCTGGGCGCTGGCGGAGGAACTCGGCGGACAGCCGCTGATCGATCTGATCGTTGAAGAGACTGTCACCTGCTACGAGGGCGACCGTACGCACCGCCACGACTGGGGCTATGGCTGCGGCGCCTGTCCGGCGTGCGATTTGCGCGCCAAGGGTTACGCACGATATCTGGCGGCGCGATGACGTACGCGGTCAAGGAAATCTTCTACACGCTGCAGGGCGAGGGCGCCCGCTCCGGGCGCGCGGCCGTGTTCCTGCGCTTTGCCGGCTGCAATCTGTGGAACGGCATCGAGGCCGATCGCGCCGACGCCAAATGCCCGTTCTGCGACACGGATTTCGTCGGCACCGACGGCACTAAGGGCGGCAAATACGCGGATGCGCAGAGCTTGGCCGCTGCGGTCGCGGCGGAATGGCCGAAAGACAACTACGCCCAACCGTATGTGGTGTGTACGGGCGGCGAGCCGCTGTTGCAGCTCGACGAGGCGCTGATCGCGGCGCTGCACATCCACGATTTCGAGATTGCGATCGAGACCAACGGCACCGTCCTGCCGCCGCCGGGTATCGAATGGATCTGCGTCAGCCCGAAAGCCGGCAACGAGCTGGTGATCGAAAGCGGTCAGGAATTGAAGCTCGTCTATCCGCAAGAGGGCGCGCCGCCGGAGAAATTCGCCGACCTGCTGTTCGACAACTATTTCCTGCAGCCGATGGACGGACCCGACCGCGAAGCCAATACGCGCGCCGCCGTTGAGTATTGCCTGAAGCATCCGCAGTGGCGCCTGTCGCTGCAGACGCACAAGTATCTCGGTATCCGCTAGCGGATACCAACGGGGGAAGCCGATGACGATCCATCCATTGCGGTCTTGCGCCGATCTGTTCCGGCTGGTGCAGTGCATTCCCGATTTCCGGCTCTATCGCCACCTGCAGGAAGAATTCGGCTTCGATCCCTGGCATGTGAAAAGCCCGTACCGGCGGCGTCCCTACAAGCGGCGCGTGGTGGCGATGATCGACGACTTTGCGCCTCAGACGGTGGTGGAAATCGGCTGCGGCTTGGGCGAAATCATTTCCCACACCAAGGCGCCGCGCCGTTTCGGCATCGATCTCGAAGCGGCGGTGATCGAAGCCGCCAAGTCGCTGCATGGTTCGGCGGTGACGTTTCACCAAGGCGATCTGCGCAAGCCCGAAGAGATTGCCGCCGTCGTCGGCGGTCCGATCGATGTGCTGGTGGCGGTGAATTGGCCGCACATGCTACCATTTGAAGAAATCGAAAAAGCCATCGCAGGTTTGCAGGCGCAAACGCCGGTGCGCCGTCTGGTGATCGACACCATTTACCCTGATCGCACCGGCTATCAGCACTATCACACCCGCAAGGACGTCGAGCGCCTCGGCGAGGTGACGGCGACGGTGCCCGGCGGCGATTTCATTCGCGACCTGCACGCGGTGCGGCTGTCACAATAACTTCGCAGAAATGCGCGGTTTTTCCGCATTCTTTTTAACGAGCCACAAACGGCCTCTGCCTACTTTCCCTGGCGCGAGCAGCGGGCGGGTAGGCGTATGAGTTCGTTTGGCGGCGTAGACGCGTTAAGCAATCTGGATATCGATGCCACCTGGACCGCCGGGCGCATCGCCGTCGGACTGCCTCCGATTTCGGCAGATGCCACCTGCGCGACAGTATACGAGATACTGAACGCGCCGGGGGCGGCGCGGGCGGCGGCCGTGATCGACGACAACGGGCACGTGCTCGGGCTGATCAACCGGCTGCGGTTCCTGTCGAAATACGCCCAGCGCTTCATTCCGGAGCTTTACGGCAAGCGGTCGATCATGGCGCTCGCCAATCCCTATGCCCTGGTCGTCGACGAGCAGATGCGGGTGAGCGAAGTCGCCGCCACGATCACCGAAGACCATCCCGATGCATTGCGCGAATGCTTCGTCGTCACCCAGGGCGGCAAGTATTTCGGCATCGGCACGTCGGAAGAACTGGTCAAGGCGAAGATGGCGCTGTTGGCAGCGCGCGAAGAGCAGCTCACCACGGCCATGGTCGCAGCCGACGATGCCGATCGCACGCGGTCGAACTTCCTTGCCTTGATGAGCCACGAATTGCGCACGCCGCTCAATGCCATCATCGGGTTCTCCGAAGTGATCGCGAGCGAAATGTTCGGGCCGCATTCGGTCAAGCGCTACGGCGAATACGCCAACGACATTCTCGGCGCCGGACGGCATCTTTTGGCGCTGATCAACGACATTCTCGACTTGTCGAAAATCGACGCCGGACATTTGGAGCTGCATGCCGAGCCGGTCGATCTGGTTGGCTTGTTGCAGGATGCCATCAAGTTCCTGGCCGGACGCGCCGCCGACGGCAAGGTGAAGCTCTGTCTTGCAGTGCCCGACGATCTGCCGGCGGTTCGCGCCGACCCTCTGCGTCTGAAGCAGGTGCTGCTGAACCTTTTGTCGAACGCCGTGAAGTTCACCACGCCGGACGGCTCGGTTACGGTGGGCGCTTGCGTTGCGGCGGACGGTGGTGTCGAACTCAGCGTCGCCGACACCGGCATCGGCATGGCACCGGAAGAAATACCGATCGCGCTGGAGCCGTTCCGCCAGATATCATCACCGCACGCGCGCAATGTCGAAGGCACCGGTCTCGGTCTGTCGCTCGCCAAGGCGCTCACCGAAAGGCACGGCGGCACGCTGTCGATCGAAAGCCAGCGCGATGTCGGCACGACGGTCCGCATCCACCTGCCGCCGGGACGGACGATCGAGCTCGACGAACTCAAAACCGCGTGACGATCTTTTCCATGTCGGGCCGCACGCGTTCTTCGAGATCGACCGCGCTCTTGCCGATGTAAATGAACCCGGCGAAGCGTTCGCCCGGCTTGAGGCCGAAGCGTTCTTTCACGCCCGGATGATAGGCGTACCACTCGGTCAGCCAGTTGGCGACGTAGCCGAGGGCATGCGCCGCCATCAGCATGGTCTGGCAGACGGCACCGGCCGACAGTTCCTGCTCCCAGACCGGAATCGGAATGCCTTCGCGGGCGCGGCTGACGACGCCTACCACCACCGGCGCCCGCAGGAGCCGGCCGGCCTCCTGCGCCGCCCGTTCCTCGGACAGCCTTTCGGTCTCGTGCAGGGCTTCAACCATCAGCTTGCCGGCGCGGATACGGGCTTCGCCCTCGAACACGATGAAACGCCAGGGAAACAGCTTGCCATGGTCGGGAACGCGGGCCGCGGCCTTGAGGATGGTGGCCAGTTCGGCGGCGTCCGGGCCAGGGCCGGTCATCGCCTTGGCCGAGCCGGAACGGCGGCTGAGCAGGAGGTCGATGGCATCGGGCGCGGGTTGGTTGAGGGGATTTTCCATATTTTCCGTAGGGCTGATTGCAGGGTGAGGGGCGGGCACCTATCTGTCCTGTTTGGTGCCGGAGCGTTTGGCGGACCAGTCTCCATACGATAGAGTGCGCCGGAGGAGAGGAAAATGTCTGTTTCGTTCGAAAAAGTGGCGGCCGTCGACCCGATCTGGACCGCCCTGCGGCAACAGGCGGAGCAGTTGGCCACGCGCGAGCCGGCTCTGGCGAGCTTTGTCCATGCCACCATCCTCAACCATGCCCGGCTGGAGGACGCACTGTCCTATCACCTGGCCAAGAAAGTCGGGGACGACGACATCAGCCCGATGCAGGCGCGCGAGATTTTCGATCAGGCGCTGACGGCCGATCCGGGCATCGGGCAGGCGGTGCGGGCCGATCTTTCCGCCGTGTTCGAACGCGACCCGGCGTGCCATTCCTATGTCGAGGCCTTCCTCTACTACAAAGGTTTCCATTCGCTGCAGTGCTATCGCATTTCGCATTGGCTGTGGACGGTCGGACGCGAGGGCATGGCGCTGTTCTTCCAGAGCCGCATCTCGGAACTGTTTGACGTCGACATTCATCCGGCAGCACAGCTCGGTCGCGGCATCATGATCGACCATGCCACCGGCGTGGTGATTGGCGAAACCGCCGTGGTCGGCGATGACGTCTCGATGCTGCATGGCGTGACCCTCGGCGGCACCGGCAAGGAAACCGGCGATCGTCATCCCAAGATCGGCCGCGGTGTGCTGCTCTCGATGGGTGCCAAGGTGCTCGGCAATATCACGGTTGGCGAGTATTCGCGCATCGGTGCCGGTTCGGTGGTGCTGAAATCGATTCCGGCCCACTGCACCGCCGTAGGCGTTCCCGCCAAGCTGGTCAACTGCGCCGGTTGCGACCGCCCCAGCCAGGAAATGAATCAGTTCATCGACGAAGGCGAGGGGCTGTAGCGCAATCGCGTCAATCGGCAGCGATTTCTGCTTTCGCGGCGGAAGGCGCTTGACCGGCCAAGGCGGGCGTGCGACTCCAAACCATCCGCGATGGAGGCGAGAGTGACCCGTAGCGAAATTTGGCGTGTCGAGAAGTATATGCGGAACCTGTTCCGGCTGGACACGATCACCCTGGTGGAGCGTCCCAAGCAGACCGATTCCGTCGAGGTGATGATCAACGGCGAGTTCATCGGCGTTGTCTTCAAGGACGAGGAAGACGGCGAAGTCTCCTATGCCTTCAATATGGCAATCCTGGAAATGGATCTGCCGCCGGCGCCGGCCAGCCGCGCCTGATCCGATCATGTTCGCGGCGCCGTCCGGAGCGGCCGGGTTTCTTGCCCGGCATCATACGGCCGCGCTGTCTGCGGTAGCGGCTTTCGCCGGACTCGCAACCGCCGCCGCGACGGCTTCGGTCTGGTACCAATCGATCGTTTGGGTGGATGCAGCCGAGCTGGTGCTGGGCGCCGTGCTGGCTGCCCTCATCAGCTATTGGCATCTGCGCCATTGGCGATTGGCAGCAGTGGTCGCAGCGACTCCGCTGCCGGGTCTGCTGTGGGCTGCGCCGCTATCGGACGGATCCGCTTTCGGATTGGTGCCGGTGATCGCCTACGGCTTCGGTTTCGCTGTGGCGACTTTGTATGCACAACGTCTGCTCGACCGTCTATTGCGGCAGGTCGCAGGCGAGCCGCCCTGGCGTTCCGCTGGCGTGATGCTGGTGCTGACGCTCGCGCTTGCCGCGGTATGGTTCTGGCGCAGCGATAATGCCGATGCGGCAACGCAGGCGGTATTCGATGTCATTGCCGCCACGGCATCGGTGCTGTTGCTGCTGCCGCTCTCGCTGCCGCTGCTCCAATTCGACGAGGCCTTTGTCGTCGCGGCCAACCGGGCGCGAGAGAGCCACGGGCGGATTTTCGAATGGTTCGGCGGTGCCGCCATTCCGCGTTGGGGCTTGTCGTTGACCGGGATTGCGCTGGTGTTCCTCGCGCTCGGCTGGTTCGGCAGCGCGGCGTTGCTGCAGCACGGCTGGTGGCGCTATGGCGTGAGTTTCGTACTGGTGTGTTCCGCGCTCGGCGTGTTTGCCGGCGGCTGGCGCGAAGGGCTCGGCCTCGGACTGGTCTTGGCGCTCGCGGCGCTGACCACGTTGTGGTGGCAGAGTTACGATGCCCGCGCGCCGTTTGGCGCCGTCGTTGCATTGGAGTTGGCGATGTTTGCCGGATTGCTGGCGGTTTCCGGTGCGCGCCATATGCGGTTGTGGCGGTCCGATCCGGCGGAAGTCGTTCGCCGCCGCGCGTTGGAGGATTCGGGCGGAGGCGTGTTCGCGGTGCTCGGCGCGGCTGCGGCTGTGGCGCCATCGCTGCTGCAAGCCGGCGCGCCGGTGATCCTGCTGTCGATTTTCGCCGCCGGACTTTGCGGCGCGCTGCTGTTTCCTGCGATCATGACGGGAATTGAAACGCTGATCCCGCACCGCCGGTCGGTGGAGGACGTTTTCCACGCCGGCCGGCCGTAGCTACCGCTTGCGCACGGTCTCCGACGGCAGTTCGCCATAGGCACGACGGTAGCGTTCGGCGAAACGGCCCATATCGACAAATCCCCAACGGCGGGCGATCTCGGAAATTCGTACGTCGCTTCCGATTGCCAAGAGTTCTCGCCGCACGGCTTCGAGGCGCAGCCATCGCAAATAGGCGATCGGCGTCATTCCCTTGAAATCCCTGAAGCCGTTCTCGAGCGTTCGGGGCGTGACGCAACAGGCGTCGGCGACATCGCGGATGCGAAGCGGCTCGCCGACGTTGGCGCGCATATAGTCGATTGCCTGCTTAACCGCGCGCGGCGCGATGGTGGATGCCACGCGGCTGGCAGGATGGTTGACACCGTTCAAAAGCGGCTCGAACAGCAGCCGCAATACGGCTTCGCTCATCAATTGGGAGGCCAGCGCCGACGACGGCTGCACGCTTGCGAGATCCCGTGCGATGGCGCTGAGAAGATCGCGGATCACCTCGCCGCGTTCGTTGGAGAAATCGATCAGGGGCATTGGCGGGAGCGTGTCGACCGAGACCTCGTTGAATCTGGAGGACAGCACCCATTGCGCCTCGCCGAGCGACCATTTCAGCGAGGTGCGTGCGTGCCCGCCGTCGGACAGCGAAAAATTCTCGCGTTCATTCGGCGTGTGCAGAACGATGGCCTGTCCCGGTCTCACGATGCGTTCGCCGAGGTGGTCGCGCACCTTCAGGGCGCCCATCTCGGGTATGGTCACGAATACGGTCTGTTTGAAGGCCGCGGATGTATTGAAGGTCCACTCTGCGTTCGATCGTATGCGCCACAAATCACGACCGTCGCGCTTGACCAGGGTGCCGCACCAACGGAAATGGTCGGGATGATCGATGCGGTCGATCTGCACGTTCGGCAGATAGCGGTCGAACGATTCCGCAAGATTGCCTGCATTCCCGCCGATGTTGTGTTCGACCATTGGAGGCTGTCTTCCGGCACCGGAGGTGCTCCTGCAGGAACTGCCGATGTTTCGCCGATGTGGCGGGTTGATACGCAAACTACGAAAGCTTTGCGCAATCTGCGAAGAATTGCGTCGCGGACACTGGAGCAGCCGGCGGACTCATTCAAGATGGTCTTCTTGCCAGCGTATGGGTACCCCCAAACGGACCCAAAACAGAGGAGCCAGGGGGCTTTGGGACTGTGCGTCGAGAGTTATGCCGATGAGCCGGAAACGGCCGAGTTGGGTTCTGTCCATTGGATGGCCAGGGAATTGGGGGACAAATGGAGCCTGCCGATCCTCAGCCGTTTGAGTACCGGGCCGTTGCGGTTTCTCCAGCTAAAGCGCGCTTTGGGACCGGTTTCTCAGCGTATGCTCACGCGGACGCTGAAGAAGCTCGAACAACTTGGGCTGGTATCGCGTACGCCGCACCTCGGCCCCTCTCTGCAGGTCACCTACGAACTGACCCGGAGCGGGCAGACCCTGTATCACGCCGTACGTCTGCTCAACACCTGGCTGGCCAAGCACGAGCTGGCGCCTCAAGAAAACGTGATCCTTGAGGATGCAATCGTTAGTCGGTGATGGGGAGGAAACTCCCTGGGCGCTGGCTTTCGGCTGATCGGAAGGACTACTGACCGTCTACGGCGCTCCGCCAGGCTTGCGAAACGATGCGACCAGCTTGTCGATCTTGGCGGTGATATCGCGCCAAGCATCGAGATGTACCCGTTTGAAGCGTACCGACAGTGTCACGCCGCGCGTCAACTGGGTTTCGCGCAGACAGCTCGGGCTCGGCACCTGAGGTGATTGCTTGACGCAGCGTAGCACGACCGGTCCGCTTGTAGTCGCGCCGACGAACAGTTCTTCGCTGCGATATCCGGTGTCTTGCCGGAAGGCATAGTGATGTAGTCCGAATGGACCATCGCTGCCGAGACGATCCACAAGATAGTCGGGCCAGACGCGCTTCAGCTTGTCGGCTTCACTGAGAGACGGCTTGGCCTTGATGGTCAGATAGACGACGTCGGAATCCTCTGCATTGCTGGCAAAGGCATCGGCCGCCCAGTTCGACCAGCCGGAAAGATCGGGCAGGAGCGCGAACAGCGCGACGTCGTTCCGTACGCCGCCGGTGCGGGCGCTGTCGTACATCAGATAATTCGCCGGAATGCGAAGGGCGACACCGCCGACCGTCAACGCCACCAAGTCGCTGCGCGAGGACGGCTCGGCCTGCTCGTGGAACAGGGTGTTGCCGCGCGGCGCCAGATAGAACAGCAAGAGCACGCCCGATAGGACGAACGTCACTCCGAAAACGCTCAGGGGAATCAACCAGCCGGAGCGCCGGCGGACGGTTTCGTCGTCGTTCAATCGGCCCATCGGAAAATCTTGGCCCCACAAAGTGCGAGTCGAGGTTTTTCACAGTATGGGCCATCCGGAAAAGGAGAGTTAGCACCAAGCCCAATTCGGAACGGTTGCACCCGCTTCTGTTGCATCCTTGCGCCGGCCCGGTCGAACCCGTTTCAATCCGGTACAAAAACGGCGCCGCAACCGGGCATGGGGCCTGCAGAACTATCCCCCAAAACAAGGGGATGCCGAATGCACGGGCTGATCGTCATACTGTTCGCCATCGCGACCGGATTCACCGCTTCGGGGATCACCGCCAACGCCTACCGCTTGATCGCCGGCAAGCCGGAGAGCTTGCCGGGACGGCTGGTCTACGCCGGCGTGATGGTCGTGGCCGGTCCCAACGTGCTGTTCGAGAACGCCGCCAATTCGTTCAAGGCCAAGAAGTGCTCCAGCATTGCCTTCTGGTTGGCCGCTGCTCTCGCCGGCTATTGGAGCTTCGCCGTCGGTCTCTTCGTCCTGAACCTCTACGTGGCGGGGTAGGTCACAGCACCGTCAGCATTCCCGCCACCAGAGGATGGCGGACGATATCCGCGTCGGCGAGGCGTACCACCGCGATCTCCGGCACCCGCTCCAGCCGGTCGGCGACGTCCTTGAGGCCCGACAGGCCGGGCAGCAAATCGGTCTGATCGGGATCGCCGGTGAGCACCATGGTGGAGCGCCAGCCTAGCCGCGTCAGCAGCATCTTCAGCTGCGTGTAGGTGCAGTTTTGCGCCTCGTCGATGACGATGAAGCAGTCGTTGAGCGTACGCCCGCGCATGTAGGCGACCGGCGCAATCTCGATGATGTTCTCCGCCACCAGCGCCTTCAGCCGTTTGGTGCCGAGCCGCTCAGTCAGTGCGTCGTAGAGCGGCCGGAGATAGGGCGCCAGCTTGTGTTCGAGATCGCCGGGCAGAAACCCCAGGCTCTCGCCGGCCTCGACCGCAGGCCGCGTCAACACCACCCGGCTGACCCGCCCGGCTTCGAGCGCTTCGACCGCTTTGACGATGGCGAGATAGGTCTTGCCGGTGCCCGCCGGTCCGAGCGCAACGGTGACCGCACGCTCCTCCAGGGCATTCATCAGCTTTTGCTGCGCCGGGCTCATCGCCCGGACGTTTTTTACATATTTTCGCTCACGAGGCCGCTCTTCACGCGGGCTCCATCCCGACCGGGACGGAAACAATGGACGGACGTTTTCGCCGTCTGACAACTCACGGGATTTGTAACGCGCAGACCGTTTGGCCATGGATGCTCCCTGGTCAACTTGCAGACGCTGGATTTTCGAGGTGAGAAAGTGTGACGGCGGCGAGGCCTTGAACTACCGGATATCTCAACTGTGCAACGCCGCACCGTTTGATGTCCCCCGCTGGAAGCGAAGTCGAATCACACCGACAAGCCAAGAATATCAGAATGCCGCGCGCCGGCGCTGACAATTTCGCCGCGTCACATATCTGGCATATTGATGAATGAAGCGGCACACTCTCGAGCAACGTGCCGCAATAGCAAGCAGTATTGGATACAAACAAATGCCGCTTTATGCGATCGACGGGATAGCTCCCGAGCTTCCGCCCGACGGCGAATTCTACATCGCGCCAAATGCCGTGCTGATCGGGCGTGTGCGCCTGCTCAAGAACGCCAGCGTCTGGTTCGGCGCCGTGCTGCGCGGCGACAACGACTGGATCACCATCGGCGAGAATTCGAACGTGCAGGACAACGCCGTGATCCATGCCGATCCGGGGCAGCCGGTCGTGCTCGGCACCGGTGTGACCGTCGGTCATCGCGCCATCATCCATTCGGCAACGGTGGGCGATCACAGCCTGATCGGGATGGGCGCGACACTGCTCAACCGGGCCAAGATCGGGTCATACTGCGTGATCGGAGCCGGTGCGCTGGTGGCGGAGGACAAGGTCGTTGCCGACGGCACGCTGGCGCTCGGCGCGCCGGCCCGTCCGGTCCGCAGCCTGGACGACGAACAGCGTAACCGGCTGGAAGGTTCGGCGGCGATTTATGTCGCCAATTCCCGTCGATTTCGCGAGAAACTGCAGCCGGTTGGTCCGTAAGTGCGGCATACGGCAGGACAACGTTAACACCCACGCAACGCCAACGTGTTACTAGGTAGGTTGTCGGAGGGGATCCCGTTCATGTCGTCGTCGGCGCTTAAGGCGCAGCTTTCCGAAATGGGCAAGGCCGTGCTGGTCGCGGGGCTCGCGCTCCTCGTTGCGACCGCCGTCCTGCTGGTGTCCGCGGAGCGCGACCTGCGCCACAGCAACGAGGCGGTACAACGGACCAACGCGGCACTGCTGCAGCTCGCCGAGATTGAATCTCTCGTTATCGGCGTCGACTATTCGGCGCGCGGTTATGCCTTGACCGGAGAGCAGCTGTTTCTCGACCACGAACACGAAAAGCAGCGCGACCTCAAAGTCGGCATAGCCGAACTCGGCCGTCTTGCCGATGCCAAACATGCCGACGGTATTGCGCGCCTGAGGCGCCTGATCGATCGCCATGCCGTCGTCTATGCCGAGTTCGTGAAAACCGGCGCGCGCGATACCAAATCCATGGCGGAACTGATCACCAATCCGGCGCACCGCCAAAAGCGGTATGCCGTTCTGGATGAGCTGCACACGCTGCACAGCGGCCTGATGGACGATCTGGTGAGCCATCAAGTGCGGGCCGAGAAGCAGCAGCGCTACACCTTGATCCTCACGTTTGTGATCGTAGCGACGGCATTTCTCGGCGGCATCATGGAGATGCTGGCGAAGATGGTGTTGCGGCGCCGCAAAGGGCTCGGCCACCGCGCGCCGGCTTCTCCGTCCGACGTCCCGGCCGACGTTTAGTCCGCCGCGTGCGGGCGTTGCGCTTCCTGCCAGACGCGCCGGATGCGGGAGTCGTTCTCCGGACCGTAGTTGAACCACGCCGCCTTGTTGTTGGTGGCGTCGACGATGAACAGCTGGTCGATGCGGCCCAGGCGCTGGATCAGCGTATTGCGCAAGGCGTTGACGGTCATCTCGCTGGCGAGCAGCCAGGCCTGCGGCATCAATTGGATCGCCTGACCGCAGCGCTGGATTTCCTGCTCCAGTCCGGCAATCGAGCGCGACTTCATTTCGGCCATGATGACGAAGCGCGATTGCGTCGCCGGTTCCGGCTCGCGCACGGCGTAGGCGGCGCCGAGATCGCCTTCGGCGGTGAAGAACACCGGGCGCTGCGGCGCTGGCGCGGCGGGACGGAAGAGGGCGGCCAGCGCCTCGTATTCATGGGCGGGCACAAAGCGATCGGCAGCGTTATCGGAAGCGACCAGCGAGTGCGCCGCCAGCCTTCCTTCGCTCGCGAAGACCTGCATCTGTTCGAGCGTGTAAGGCCCGAAGCAGCGATCGTTCGCCTTGATGGTCCAAGTCGACGCCATGCGTGCCGGATATGATACTCCGGCTTCTAAATTAGATTTGAAACGTTACGGAAAGCTTTCGCGGAGTCTCCGAACAAAGAAAAGGCCCGGAACCCGGGCCTTTTCAAAATTAACAGAACGCTAACAGAAGGCTTCCTCAGTCGTCGAAATGCCAATTGCCGTCGTTGTAGCGGCAGGCCGTGCCCGAGCGGTTGTAGCTCCGCCCGCGGACGTAGGTCGTCTCCGACCAGGACCGGCACACCCGGCCGCCGCGGTTGAACTCGCGTTGGGGCGTGAAGTAGCCGTAGTTGTCGCCATGGCGCCAGTCGTAGCGCCGGCCAAGATCGCCGTTGAGGCCGGTGGCGTAGGCGCGGAAGGCGTAGGGATGGTCCTCGCACGGGATATCGCGCGACACGGCGTTGCCGAGCAGGCCGCCGAGGATGGCACCGCCGACCACTGCGCCGCCGTTGCCGTGGCTGGCCGCGCCGCCGATCAGACCGCCGGCGAGGGCGCCGAACAGGGTGCCGGCCACCTTGTTGCTGTCCTTGCGGCAGTTATTTTCATAATAGCCTTCCTGATAGTAGTTGCCCGACGGCGGAGGCGGCGGAGCGTAATCGTCATCGTCGTCGCGATCGCGGCGGTATTCGCTGAAGCGGTGATAGCGGCCGTTGCGGTCGTAATAGCCGTCGCGATCAGCAGAGCTGTAGTAGCCGTTCGGATCGGCCCCCTGAGGTACCCAATTCGGTTGGGCCAAAGCCGGAGTTGCCCCCAAAAGGACCAAGGCCACACCCGCCAGCATCATCTTCTTCATCACGGCTCAACTCCCTCTTAAGACCATGTTGACCCAAGCATCGGGCCTTGAGGCTGAACCGCTCCTGAACGGAATAGGGCGAAATCGGGACGTGAAGAAAACGTCAGATCCGTCCGATCAGAACCAGGATGATGATGATGATCAGCACCAGCCCAAGACCACCGGACGGGTAATAGCCCCAACCCGAGGAATAAGGCCAGGACGGAAAGGCGCCGATCACCAAGAGGATCAACAGAACGATCAGGATCAGTCCCATGGGGTGCTCCACCGCTTCGCTGCGGGGAAGGAACGCCGCCCCGCACGGATGGTTCCGCTGTCAGCCGGGGTGTCCTGAATCGAAATCGAATCGTTCTAATGACGCTGGTATCTCCATGCCGTAACGGGAAAATCAACGGAAGTGCTCGGTTACTGTGAGATCCGAATAGCGGCGCGCGCCGGATGCTACTTGCCCGCTTTGGCGAATTGCCAGTAGTCGAAATCGAACAGCGGGTCCGATCCGTTGCCTTTGAAGACGAAGAACAGGTCGTGCTTGCCGGTAGCGCCTTTCACAGGCGCACTCAGGCTCTGCCACGCATCCCAGCCGCCGGTATTGCCGACCGCAAGCGTGCCGATTACCGGGCCGCTGTAGCTGTCGAGATGCAGCTCGATGGTGCCACTGGCGCCGCTGGCGACGCGGGCGGTGAAGCGCTCGGCGCCTTTGCCGAAATCGACTCCCGCCACCTTGATGTAGGTCTTGTTGGTGATGCGGGTGACATAGACGCCATCGCCGTTCTTCGCGGTCTTGATTCCGGGCACCCAATCGATCGGGTGATCCCACGGGCTTGGCACGCGCGAGGTCCAGGCAATGGTTTCGGCCTCGACGCGCTTGTAGGGATCGAGCGTCTCAAGCTGGGCAACGCCTTCAGTGTTCCACCACGGCAGATTGGGGGTGGTGCCGTCGGCGTTGTAATTGAACTTGGCGACCGTGATCGAACGGCGCTCGCGATGCACCGGCGTGTCGTCGAAATTGAAGCGGTAATTGAAGCCGAAAACGTACGAGCCGCCTTTGTAGTCGATGATGCCCGGGTGATTGCCGGACGACGCCTTGTTGCCGTCCATGATGTCGCCATGATGCACCCAGGGGCCGGTCGGGTGGTCGCTCATGACATAACCGATGCCTTCGGAGCAGCAGGTCGAAGCGTAAGCGAGATAGTATTTGCCGGCGTGCTTATAGAACCACGGGCCTTCCTGATAATTGGCCGGCTTGGTCGGTTCCTGCACGATGGAGCCGCTGTACGACACCATGTCCTTATTGAGCTTGACGTACCAGAGGTTCGGATTGCCCCAATAGAGATAGGCCTGGCCGTCGTCGTCGACGAAGGCGGTCGGATCGATGAAGCCGTTCTGGGGCCCGACCAGCGGATGGCCGAGCGCGTCCTTAAACGGGCCTTCCGGCTTGTCGGCGACCGCGACGGCGATGACGTTCTTCGGCTCGCCCGGCACGCTGATCGGGACATAGAGATAGAACTTGCCGTTGCGCGGGACGACTTGCGGTGCCCAGGCGTCGTTGTCCTGGCGCGCCCAGGCAAACGTCTTGAGCGAAGCGACGGCGCCGTGATCGGTCCAGTTGACCATGTCGGTCGACGTGTAGAGGCGCCAGTCCTTCATCTTGAAGCCGTAGGCGTCGTCTTCGTCGTGGCTGGTGTAGAGATACACCGTGCCGTTGTAGACCATCGGCGCCGGATCGGCGGTGAAGTTGGTCTGGATGATCGGGTTTTCCGCTCGGCTCGGACACGCGGTTACAAGCGCCGCGATTGCCATCGCGCACACCAATTTAGACATGACCATACTCCCGTTCTTGTCCGACAAATTGTAGCGGAACGGGCGGTCAGTCAATGCGCCAGGTGGCGCGCTATTCGGTCTCGTGATAACGGGCCAGACCTTCGCGGATCAGCCGCCGCGCGGTATCGGCATCGCCCCAGCCGAGGATCTTCGACCACTTACCGGGTTCGAGGTCCTTGTAGTGCTCGAAGAAGTGCTCGACCTGATGGCGGGTGATATCGGGCAGGTCGGTGTAGTCGTGGACGCGCTCGTAGCGCAGGGTCAGATGCGGCGAGGGCACGGCGATGATCTTCTCGTCGGTGCCGCCGTCGTCTTCCATCAGCAGCACGCCGACTGGGCGCACATTGACGACCGCGCCCGGCACCAGCGCGCGGGTGTTGCAGACCAGCACGTCGACCGGATCGCCGTCGCCCGACAACGTATGCGGGACGAAACCATAATTTCCCGGATAACGCATCGACGTGTAGAGGAAGCGGTCCACCACCAGACAGCCCGCCTCCTTGTCGATCTCGTACTTGATCGGCTCGCCGCCGATCGGCACCTCCACCAGAACGTTGACGTCGAAGGGCGGATTGTTGCCGGAGGAGATTTTGTCGATGCGCATGGCCGTCTCTTGCCGTTCCTGACGTGACGTCAGTCAACAGCAATTGTAGGCGCCGGACGCGGAGGGTGCGAGAGCCTTATCCGAGCGAGTAGGCCGAGGTTCGCCAGGCGCCGCCGACATGTTCGAGGGTCACGCGCTCTTTCTTCAGGCCGTTCTCGTATAGCGACCGGAAATCGACGACGGCGGTGTGCAAGCCATCCTCCGTGCGCGCCGGACGCAGCCGGAATCCCGTTACTTCGCGCACGATCACTTTGCCGGCTTTGCCGTGTTGCGTCGCAATTGCGCCCGTCCACGGATCGCACGGCTCTGCGGCCTGGAGCGAAGGCGCGGATTCGTGCCAGCTGGTGCGATACTCGCCGCGGTCCATCAGCAGCAGCCACTCCTTGGCGGCATTGGTCGATGCCGCTTGCGGGTCGGGCCCGGCCGAATCGGCCGAAACCGGCTTGAGGAAGGCGAATAAGCTGCTGAACAAACCTTTCACGACGGATCCTCCTGGCTGGTTCGTGTGTGGCTACACTTATGGAGATGGGGCCGAACGGGTCGAATTCAACCCTTCGCGGCGCAATCATCCGCCTGCGGAAGAGCGACATTTCGCCCAGCAAAACCGGCCCCGAATGACACACTCGCGCTAAGCTGGCGGTGCAGAAAATTGCAGCCCTCATAGGCAGAACCGCGTAGGTACATCTACCTGCGTTGCGTGCAACCGCTCATAAACGGGCACTTCCTAAGCTGGGGCCACAAGGAGCGGCTCCCGGCGCCGATTCATCGCGGGGCGCTCGTCACTGGAGGAACGCGATGTTCGCATGGAAGTTCAGTATCGCTCGGATGGCCGCCGCGGCCGCGATGATGATGCTCACGGCCGGCGCGGCTTCGGCAACGGAGCTTTGGGATCCACATCTGCGCGGGGTCGATGAAGGTATGTCGGCGGGCGCGCTGCCCCCCGGCGTCTACGGCGTGCTCAACAATTATTGGGCCGCATACAGCCAGTTCGATCAGGACGGCCACAAGACCGGCGTGAAGCTTGATGCGCTGGTGGAAGTGCCGGTGGTGCTGTGGCAGACCGGGCTCAAGGTGTTCGGCGCCGACTACGCCGTCGCGATCGCGCAGCCGTTCGATTACACCAGCGTGCGTGCTCTCAATACCGCGGGCGTTTCCAACAACGGTCATTGGGGCACCTACAATACCATTCTGGTGCCAGGCATTCTGTCGTGGTCGCTGAAGCACGATCTGCATGTCTCGACCGGCCTGACCGTTTATGTCGATGACGCCAGTACGTCGCCCGCCAATCCGCCGAAATACGGCGGCGTCGGTTCGGGCAACGGCTACTGGACCTTGCAACCCGATCTCGGCATCAGCTGGCTGCACGACGGCTGGAACGTCTCGCTCAGCGCGCATTACAGCTACAATTTCGAGAACGGCACGACGCACTATAAGTCGGGTCAGGAGATCGCGATCGACTACACCATCGCAAAAACCATCGGCAAATGGACCGTCGGCCTCGGCGCGCATCAGATCAACCAGATCACTAGCGATACCGGAGTGGGCGCGGCCGCTTGCGCGTTGAAGAACGGCTGCAAGGTCAACGCCTACGGCGTGGGGCCGCTGGTGTCGTATCAGTTCGGCGGCGTCGCGCTCACGGCCGAATATAACCAGAACCTTCATACCGAGAATGACGTCGCTGGCAGCATCTTCAATCTGCGGCTCGTGATGCCGTTCTAGAGGCGAGAGAAGTCAAAGCGGAAGTGGACCTAGGCGGCGGCAAGACGTGGCAGGTCAACGCCATCGTCGGCGATACGCGGGCAGGGCGGTAACGTGCCGGTTTTCCAGGTTGTGCGCCGCATTCTCCCCACCTCTGGATTGAGTATCAGTCGCGGAGCGCGGCATTTGATTTCTCATGACCGGACCACAGCGGTAGGTTTTCGCGTCTGGGTGCCGCCCGGCAATGCGACGCGCTTTGCTCGTGGCGCCAGGGGAGGATCATCATGGATCACACGTTTGTCTGCACGAAGAAGATCGTTTGGATCTTTGCGGTTGCGATTACCGTGTTTGCTACGGCCGAAGCACAGCCCACCCGCGGCGGCCTTGTTTCCTCGCCATACACCGCGGTCGTGAATTGCCCCGATGCCGCGAGCTAGGTCGTCGACATCACGCCGGCCACGTTGCCGGCCGGATGGACACCGGGGCACACACAACTCCAACTCAGGGTCGTCGAAGCGGGGCCTTCGCAATGGCCGGCCGGCAAACAGGCGCTGGTGTGCCACTACAAAGCGAAAGACTGCACCGGCTGCAGCGGCGGCGCCGATATGCTGACGTTGAAGCGCATCGTCGAGCCGGATTCGTGCATGAACTCCATTCCGGGTCAGCCGAAGACGTTCTTTCTCTGCAAGCCGCGCGCGGTGAATTGATCCGAGCGTTCCGGACGCGCGATGCCTCACGCAGAGCTTTGAGCCGCTGGCGCGGAGAACGAACCGCGCGCTCCGCGCCCCGGCGTCTCTGCGGGACATCGGGGCTGCGAATCGGACAAATTCCCGCCACGGCGCAGGAATAGGCAAATCTTCACTAAAACTGTATATTGCCGGGGTGGAATTCATCCAGCGATGGGACTGACGTGAGCGAGCGGTGGGATCAGCATTTTCTGGCACTGGCGGTGCAGGTGGCGCGAATGTCGAAGGACCCGTCCACCAAAGTGGGCGCGGTGATCGTCGGGCCTGAGCGGGAAGTGCTGTCGACCGGGTTCAACGGCCTGCCGCGCGGTATCACCGACAGCGAGGCACGCCTTAATGACCGCGAGATGAAGCTGAAGCTGGTGGTGCACGCGGAGATGAATGCCATCCTGAATGCCGCCCGCAACGGCATCCGGCTCAAGGGCGCGACGCTCTATCTCGCGGCGACGGACAAATCGGGCGCCGAGTGGGGCGGGCCGCCGTGCACGCGCTGCTGCGTCGAGAGCATCCAGGCCGGTATCGTCGAGATCGTCTCGCGCCCCGAACGCGCCGTGCCGACCAAATGGTCGGACGACCTCAAGCTGGCACGTTCACTCCTCGCCGAAGCGCGGATCAACTATCGCGAGATCGCGGCACCCGATCAGGCGGGGTGAACTAGCACACCCAGGCCGCATTTCCTGCCGTGGGTTTTAGAACGCCGCAGACGGTGTTCAGTCGCGCCTCTTGGTCACCACGAGATGGGTCGCGTCGATGGTGCCGGAATTGGGAAAACCGATCCACACCCTGACGGCATTGAAGCGGTGCGCGTCCTGGCGGAATGGAACGAGCACGGTGCGGTCGGTGATGCCCGATGCGCCGTCGCCGTACAGAACGATATGGGCGCTTGGCGTACCGTTGATGGTCAGCGTGACTTGGACGCCGAAGGGTTTGTCGCGCGGGAAGGTGCCGAAACTACTGCCGTTCTGGCCATCGTCGACGCGGACGGTGTTGTCGGCCATGAAGTCGAGATGGAGAAAGCCTGCGAAATTGCCTTGGTTTGCCGTGTCGAACGACAGCGATGTGGGGCCGGTGGTTTTGGCGGGCATGTAGAGCGTGGCGCTGAAGGTATAGACACCATCGCCGGCCTCGCGGGTGAGGACGCCTTGAAAGCCGGGCGTCGTTGTCGGACTGGGATTACGGGTGATCTGGACCCATTTGCCGGAAGGTGCCGCATCCGGGGGCGCCTGCACCACAATGACATCAGGCCCGATGATGTTGGCGGTGCCGACGGCCTGCGTGGTCGACGGCGGATCGCCAACCGGTGTCGGCGAAAAATCGGAGCGAAACAGCGTCTCGCTGCTGCATCCGGCGACGAGGAGGACGGCGGGCAGCGCAACAAGACGGGCGTAGCGTTGAAAAATGCGCGCGGCGCGCAGGCGTGATCGAGCGCTCATCGTCCCTCCGATCCGTCCCAAGTACCGCCGCCTTCTTCGAAGCCTAATGGCGCGATCCGGTACTGTCGATAGCTGGGCTAGGATGATGCGGCCGTGACGCTTCAGTCAGTAATGGCGGCGGAATACTGGTTCGATCCCGGTTCCGTGCACGCGCTGCTGCGTCGAGAGCCGGCATCGAGATCGTCTCACGTCGAAACGGGCCGTGCCGACCAAATGGTCGGACGACCTCAAGCTGGCATGTTCACTGCTGGCCGAGCGCGGATCAATTACCGCGAGATCGCGGCGCCGGCGGATTAGCGCGGTTTGGCGATGCGCACTTTGACGACCGGCGGCGGCGGCGGTTCTTTCGCCCGCTGGGCCTGCGCGGCTTCGGTCAACTGTTGCCGCTTCTTGACGGCGGCGGGGGACATATCCGGAAGCTTCGGCATCGGTGATATCTCTGAATATTCTAGCTTTGATAGACCCTTATTGGGGCCAGACCAAGGCCGCATCAGTTCTTGCCCCAACCGGAAGAATTCCAAGAATTCGACGCGTTCCCGTGGCCCCTTTCCCTACGTCCTCGGTGCGCTATGCTGGCCGGGAAAGGGAGTGCGATGTTCTTCGACCAGCTTATGACCCTGTTTAAGTGCCCCGAACCGGAGGCCAATGCTGCGGGCGACCTGCGGATGGCCGCTGCGATCCTGCTCTTGGAAGCCGCGCACCGGGACGAGCATTTCGATCCCGCCGAACGCGCCACCATCGAACGGCTGCTGACCGAGCGGTTCTCGCTTTCACAGGCCGAGTGCGCGCGCCTGATGGAAGTGAGCGAAGCGGCCAGTGCGCGCAACGTGCAACTGTACCCGTATACGCAGGCGGTGTTCCAGCACATGACGCCGGAGGAACGCGTCGGGTTCGTCGAGATGCTGTGGGAGGTGGTCTATGCCGACGGCGTGCTCGACCCCGAAGAGGACGCGCTCATCCGTAAGCTCGGCGGCCTGATCTACGTCACCGACCGCGAACGGATGCTGGCGAAGAAGCGAGTGCTGGAGCGGAAGGGGTAAGGTTCTTGCGGCGGCACTGAAGTGACGGGCCGGATCTTGAAACAGTCGCCTCGCCCAGGCCCGCATCAATTGCCGAGAGATCTCGGCGCCCGAGAAGGACGGGTGAGGGTGGGGGTGCACGATCGGCGATGCCAGGTCCAGCGAAGGTTTCGGTGGAGCAGGGGGATGCGGACCTAGTAGAGACGAAGGTCGAGCTACGTAATATCGTTTTCTAGATGTCCAGGCATGTATCCGACAACCACCCTCGACGTTTCAGCATCCCAAAAGTAATACATTCGAAATCCGAAGCGTTCATTTCTGGCGTCGTTGCCTTTGAGATGCCAATCAAGCTCTCGGCGTGCTCCGAGGTATTTCACGAAATACGCCCCACCAAAATTCTGCGCTTTGTTCTCTTGGGCAAAGCAAGGCGAGTTATCGAGTCCAAGCTCCAATCGCCTTTGATCAAAGGCGGTCTTTAGCTCATTTCCACCGCGTCGTCGCATGGGAACATAAAAGTCCCGCATCATTAGGAGTACTTGATAGATAAATGTCGGCTTTTGGAAATTTGACTTACGAACAGCCTTTATGGCTCGTTCATGCAATTCGACGTCACCGCTCAGATTGTCCCTAGCCCAAGCTTCGATCTCGTCCAAACTTGCAGGAAGCATGTCGTCTGCTTTGGATCGCGCGACGAGTTTTTCCTGAAGTGAGGCAAGGCGAGCTTGCAGTGCCATGTAGCTAGCTTGCGTTTGCCGAAGCGTGGCTAGTGCTCGTTCCTTTTCAGCTTCTTCGTTGACGGCTTGATCCAGGCTGGCTTGCGCCTCCTGTTTAGCAGCAAGGGTTTCCGACGCCGCAAATGCAAGCAACTCAGCATCGCTGTGGCCATCGGCAGCCGCTCGCGCTCTCGCTTGCTCCGCTGCAATTCGTTTTATTTGTTGGAACGGCGGTTGTTCCTGCTCAAGTGCGTCGCGAGGACGTGTCGGGCGTAACGTTTGCTGTACGAGGAAATCGACAAACGGCTCTCCTTCTTCTGTATTCCAGCCTTGAATGCGACTTGCTGTTGCAACTGGGTGATCAGAAGAAAGGTCGCTATCGAGCGAGACGGTTGGGTTATATGTTCGTACGGCTTGTCGATAAACAGAGAATTCCCGACCCAAGATGTCGGTCAGAACAAATGATGCATCTGATGTGATGACTGCAACGTGCACATAGCCTGCGGTTCGCCGGATAAATGAATTAACAGGAATTGCGGTCTCGTTTGTATTGGAGCTTCCTTCGGGCAGAGAAAACACCACGATTGGATGCTTACGATGCGGTGACTGAATGAACTGGGCTAGTTCATCAGCGGCTGTTTCGTCGTCAATGATCCATGGATCCGCGGATGTATATCTCCCATCGAGAAGCGCCTTCTGGGTGAACGCAATACCCCGAACGAACGTAGGTATCGAGCGTGGTATCTCCTCTTGGCTGCCCTTTTGCGAACAGATCAATCGACAGCCAAAGACTGCTTCATTTTCCTGACGTTGCGCGATGCCAACCTCGGTAGTCCATACTCTGTTGACATCTTTAAGTCGCTCGCTAAGGCGGAATGCCCAGTACTTCGGCGTGTCGAGCTTGATCGCAGCAACCCGCTCCGAGTCATCGGTGTCGATCTCAAATGTCTCGCCTTCCCACGCTCCATCAGGAATACCGCGCAAATTTCTTTTAGGGTCAAATGCCCACTTCAAAACCCGTTCTTGTAGTCTGCGGAATATCATCTCCCCCGAGATGGTCAGCGATATTTGTGAAGTGAGACGAACAGAGATGCGGTCATCGGAATTTTGCTGTTGAAACATTTCTTACGTGCCCCCCAAAAAAGCTTACATTGGATCAATACACCCTCTTCTTCGGCGGGATGTATTCCACGTCGTTCGACAGCGTGTACGAATGCACCGGGCGGTAATCGAGCTTCACTTCGCCGGTTTCGTTGTTGAGCCAGCTCAGCGTGTGCTTCATCCAGTTTTTGTCGTCGCGCTCCGGGAAGTCTTCGCGGGCGTGGGCGCCGCGGCTTTCGGTGCGGTTGAGGGCGCTGTTGATGGTCACCGCCGCCTGGGCGATCAGGTTTTCGTATTCCAGCGTCTCGACCAGATCGGTGTTCCAGATCAGCGTGCGGTCGGAGACTTTCAGCTCGTCGCGGCGGCCGTAGATTTCGGCGATGCGCTTCTGACCTTGCGCCAGCACGTCGCCGGTGCGGAACACGGCGGCGTCTTCCTGCATGGCGCGCTGCATGGCGAGCCGCATCTCGGCCGTCGGCGTCGAACCGTTGGCATTGCGCAGTTTGTCGAGGCGGGCGAGGGCCTGTTCGCCGGCGCCTTTCGGCAGGTCGGCGTGCTTGCGGTTCTCGCCGATCACCTTGGCAGCCTGGGCGCCCGCGGCCTTGCCGAACACGACGAGGTCGATCAGCGAATTCGAGCCCAGACGATTTGCTCCGTGTACGGAGACGCAAGCGGCTTCGCCCACCGCCATCAGGCCGGGGATCACCGCATCGGGATTGCCGTCGTGCAGGGTGACGGCTTCGCCCATGTAGTTGGTCGGAATGCCGCCCATGTTGTAGTGGACGGTCGGCAGCACCGGGATCGGGTCCTTGGTGACGTCGACGCCGGCGAAGATGCGCGCGCTCTCGGCGATGCCGGGCAGGCGCTCGTGAATGATTTTCGGGTCGAGATGCGACAGGTGCAGATTGGCGTGGTCGTTCAGCGAACCGACGCCGCGGCCTTCGCGGATTTCGACGGTGATGGCGCGGCTGACCACGTCGCGCGACGCAAGGTCCTTCGCGTTCGGGGCATAGCGCTCCATGAAACGCTCGCCTTCGGCATTGGTGAGATAGCCGCCTTCGCCGCGCACGCCCTCGGTGATGAGGACGCCGACGCCGTAAACGCCGGTCGGGTGGAACTGCACGAACTCCATGTCCTGCAGCGGCAGGCCGGCGCGCAGCACCATGGCGTTGCCGTCGCCCGTCTGGGTGTGGCCGCCGGTGCAGGTGAAATAGATGCGGCCATAGCCGCCGGTGGCGAGAATGACCTTGTGGGCGCGGAAGCGGTGAATGGTGCCGTCGTCGAGCTTCCAGGCCATCAGCCCGCGCACGCCTTCATCATCGGTGATGAGGTCGAGGGCGAAGTATTCGACGAAGAAATTCACCTCGTGCTTGACGCACTGGCCGTACAGCGTGTGCAGCATGGCGTGACCGGTGCGGTCCGCCGCGGCGCAGGTGCGCTGGGCGATGCCTTTGCCGAAATGGCTGGTCATGCCGCCGAAAGCACGCTGATAGATCTTGCCTTCCTCGGTGCGCGAGAACGGCACGCCGAAATGCTCGAGCTCGTAGACGGCCTCCGGCGCGTTGCGGCAGAGGTATTCGATAGCGTCCTGGTCGCCGAGCCAGTCGGAGCCCTTGACGGTGTCGTACATGTGCCAGCGCCAATCGTCCTCGCCCATATTGCCGAGCGCGGCGGCCACACCGCCTTGGGCGGCGACCGTATGGCTGCGGGTGGGGAAGACTTTCGTCACGCAGGCGGTCTTGAGGCCGAGGCGGGCGCATTCGAGGGTGGCGCGCAAACCGGCGCCGCCGGCGCCGACGACGACGACATCGAAGGTATGATCGATAATGGGATAAGCGGTCATGTCAGGTCCCGACAATGCGCAGCAGCGCGAAGATCGTGGCGGCGGCGAGCGCCAGCGCGAAGGTATAGTTCACCAGCATCAGGAAAAACCGGAAGCCCTGATGCGGCACGTAATCGAGGATCACTTCCTGCAGGCCCAGCACCATGTGGTAGAGGGCGATCAGCACGAACGCGGCCATCAAGACGGCGTTGACCGGATTGAACAGGAAGCTGAGCACGGCCGCGATCGGCGCGCCGACGAGGCCGATGATCGAAATCGCCAGCCAGATGGTCAGCGGAATGAGCGCCACGGCGGTGACGCGCTGTTTCCAGAAATGGCCGACGCCGGAATGGCTGGGCCCGAGGCCCTGGGCTTTGTGCAGAGGCGTTTCCAGGCTCATTGGTAATAGCCTCCGTATCCTGCGTAAGCGATGGCGAAGACGCCGATGGCGATTAGCACCGACAGTACGAACACCGCGATGCCGCTGATGTCGGCGGTGCGGACGTCAAAGCCGTAGCCGAGGTCCCAGGCGAGATGCCGGATGCCGTTCACCGCGTGATAGGCGAGCGCCCAAGTGAAGCCGAACAGGCAGATCTGCCCGATGGTCGTTTCGGCGAGGTCGAGGAAGAGGTTATAGGCGTCCGGCCCGCTCGAAGCGGCAACCAGCCACCAAACCAGAACGATAAGCCCGCCCGCCAGCCCGACGCCGGTGGCGCGATGGACGATCGACGTCGCCATGGTGACCGGCCAGCGGAAGATGGTGACGAAAGGCGACAGCGGTCGTGGCTTCAGATGTTCCGCCATGCAAGTCCTCAACGCGAGAAGGGATTAAGTACAGCCGGAGCATAGGTTCTAAGCGTTCTAAGTCAACCGCTTGGTGCAGCGCCTTCCTTACTTCGTCATGGCCGGGCCGACCCGGCCATCCAGTCCGCCGTTCGCGTTTCCGTCAGGTATTCCAGACTTCACCACCGCCTGGATGGCCGGGTCGAACACCCGGCCATGACGAGTGGAGCTACCGAGGGGCGCCACCGGGACATTTCGCAGATTGCGATTCGGGAGCGGGGACGCCATACGTCCGGCTTCGGCGGGGACCAAGCGAAGTGGCACAGGTGCGGATGGCATGGTGGCGGCGTGGCCCGCGGCTGAGCTGTTGCGGCGCGGAAGCGGCCGCGACCGGCGGCTTGACGCTGCTCTTGCTCACGATGGCGGTGCTCAACGGCTTTCCGCTCTTGTTCGACGACTCCGGCGCCTACATGTTCCAGGGTTTCTCGCTGATGCCGTCGCCGGACCGTTCGGCGGTATATTCGCTGTTCCTGCGGTTTGCGGGCGGCAAAGCGAGCCTGTGGTACGTGGCCGGGCTGCAATGCCTGATCAGCGCCTTCACCCTGGTCGAATTCGCCCGCGCCGTCCGCCCGCGCACGACCTTGATCAGCCTGCTCGGGATCGGCGCAGGGTTGACGTTTCTGACCAGCGCCGCCTGGGTGGCCGGCCAGATCGAGCCTGATTTTCTTACTCCGGTGCTGGTGCTGGCGCTCTATCCGCTGGCTTTTCATGCGCGCCGGCTCGGCGTGGTGCGCGCGGTGCTGCTGATGCTCATCGCGATCTTCGCGACCGCCGGACATCCGTCGCATCTCGGACTTGCCGCCGGACTGGCTCTGTCACTGGTGGCGCTGCGTATCTCGGCGCATTTCCGCCCCTGGCTGCCGAAGCCCAATCTGGTGCTGCCGGTCCTCGGCTGCGGGCTGGGATTGAGTTTGCTGCTGGCGGCGAACCACGCGCTCAACCACCGCTATTTCGTCAGCCGTTCGGGGCCGTATTTCTTCGCCGCGCGCTTGCTCGCCGACGGCCCGGCCGTGCGCACGTTGGATGAGATCTGCCCGCAGCAGCGGCTGCGGCTGTGCCCGTACCGGCACGACATTCCGCACAATGCCGACGTCTTCCTCTGGCACGGCAATACGGCGTTCGACAAAACCGGACGCTTCTATGCGCCCATCCGCGAGTACCAGCTTCTGGTCCGCGAGACGCTGCTGCGCCATCCGCTCGGCGTGGCGGCGGGATTGGCGGTGCAGGGCGCCGGGCAGTTCTTCATGATCGCATCCGGCGACGGCTTCCAGCCGGTGCAGAAGACGTCTGGCTCGTCGTTTGCCATTCACGCCCCCAACCAGATGGCGGCGTATCTGGCGGCGCGCCAGCAGCGGGGACAATGGAATTTCGCGCTCATCAACATCGTCCAGGTCCCGGTCGCCTTGGCGGGGATGTGGTGGCTGTTCGCCTCGCTGCGCTACCGCCTCGGGCGGCGGCGCAAGCATGCCGTGCTGGCGGCGTGGCTGCTCGTGGCCCTCATCGGCAATGCCGCCATCTGCGGGATGATTTCCGGCGCCCACAACCGCTATCAATCGCGGCTGATCTGGATCGTGCCGTTCGCCTTGCTGCTCACCGAGCCGCGGGCCGTCACCCGGCTGGCAACCTGGCCGGCTCGCGCGGAGCGGGCAGTCGCCAACTAGGAGCGCTTTCAGGAAAAGTGGTTTCCGGTTTTCCGTCCGAAAGCGCGACCAAGGCTCTAGGACATTTCGCGATTTGCGTGCTGAGAACAGGCGGGGCATTGTCCGGCCGCGTGGAGGATGGCGTCGCATGAGCGGAACGACAATGAGCCCGGTGATTGGTTGGCGGCCGCGAGTCCACCTGCCGGCGGCGCACGTTTCCAGCCTGTGGGCCGAACTGACGGCCATCGTCCTGTTGGCGCCGCTGTTCCTCTATGCGGCGTGGTGGAACGGCTTCCCGTTCATGTTCTTTGACTCGGGCGCCTACGTGCTGGAGGGCTTCCGCCGCTTCTTCGTGCCTGAACGCTCGCCGGTCTATTCGTTCTTCCTGGACTACGCCCACGGCCGCCAGAGCCTGTGGTTCGTCGCCTGGGCGCAGAGCGCGATGACCGCCTTCGTGATCGTCGAATTCGCCCGGGCGCTGTGGCCGCGCACCAGCCTGTGGATGCTGCTGCGGGTCGGCGTTTTGCTGTCGGTCCTGACCAGCGTCGCGTGGTTCGCCGGCCAGATCGAGCCGGACTGCTTCACGGCCGTGTTCATCCTCGCGTTCTATCCGCTGGCGTTCAAACTGAAGCAGGTCGGCTTGGTGCGGGCGGTGCTGCTGGTAGCGGTGGCGGGCCTTGCCATCGCCTGTCATCCCTCGCATCTGGGGACCTCCGCCGGGCTGGTGCTGTGTCTGGCGCTGGCCTGGATCCCGAGCTTCATCTGGCGCCAGCGCAAATTCCCGCGCCCCAATGTGTTCGTGCCGCTCCTGTGCTTCCTGACGGGGTTGGGGCTGGTCCTGGGCGCCAATTACTCGCTGGTCCGCAAGGTGCCCGAGATCAAGGAGAAGGTCTTCGTCAGCCGCTCCGGCCCGTTCTTTCTCACCGCCCGGCTGATGGGCGACGGGGTCGTGAAGAAGACGCTCTACGACCTCTGCCCGAGCCACCCGAGCATGGTGCTGTGCCCGTACAAGGACCACCTGTCCCGGACGGCGGACAATTTCCTGTGGGGACCGGAAAGCCCGTTCAACCACATCGGACGCTTCTACGGGCCCAAGGACGAATACGACCTGATCGTCCGCCACAGCCTGATCCATTACCCGCTGCAGAGCCTGCTGCCGGGCCTGTGGGGCTCGGTGCGCCAGTATTTCATGGTCCGCAGCGGCGACGGGGTCGAGCCCCAGGTCTGGGTGCTGCGCGACCTGTTCTACGGCTTCATGCCCAAGCAGCGGCTGGCCTACATGGATGCCCACCAGCAGCGGGGCAAGATCCACTTCGGTGCGGTCAACGTGGTGCATGTTCCGCTGGTGTTCCTGGCGCAAGCCTGGCTCGGCTGGGTGCTGTGGAAGGCGCTGAAACGGCGGCGCTGGAATCTCGCCACGCTGCCCGCTTTCGTGTTCGTGGCGCTGCTCGGCAATGCCATGGTCTGCGGGCTGTTTTCGGGTCCGCACGACCGCTATCAGTCGCGAGTGGCCTGGGTGCCGGTGTTAGTCGTGCTGTTGACAGCCCGCTCCAGCGTCGAA
>JAHFQC010000065.1:26888-31212 GCA_023259375.1 Alphaproteobacteria bacterium | reverse complement strand
GTCGATCGGGAGCGCCCTCGGCAATCTCGGCTTTGCCGGCGTCGGCAGCGTGCGCCAGGGCAAGCTGATCGAGATCGAACTTGAGGAAACCGACGAGGCCAAGGCCAAGGCCGCCCTCAAGGACATGTGCGAGAAGCTGCTCGCCAACACGGTGATCGAGAAATACGACATCGAGTTGAAGGCGTGAGGATGCGGATCCTGGCTGCCACAGCCCTGGCGTTTCTGGTCGCCTTCCCTGCGGCCCGCGCGGAAGATCAGATTTCTCCCGAACGTACGGCGCTCGCCAAAGAGGTGATGGAACTGAACGGCTCGGCCGCCGCTTATTCCGACTACAGCAAGAATCTCGACCGCATGGTCGACCAGCTCGTGCAGTCGATGCCGGGCGCCGATGACACCACCGTCGCCGATATCAAGAAGATTGCGGTCGAGGAATTCAACGCCTACCGGCTGACCCTGGTCGACGGCATCGTGAAGGTCTACGCCAAGCACTTCACGGAAAAGGACCTCAAGGCGCTGATCGCCTTCTACAAATCGGATGCCGGCAAGCACTTCGCCGCCGAGATCCCCGCCGTGTCGCAGGAATGCATGGATCTCAGCACGCCGTTCATGACGCGGTTCCTCGATCGTATCCGCCAGTACATTGCCGCCAAGATCGCCGCCGAAGCCGCCAAGGCACCGCCCGAGGCCCCCAAAGACAAGAGCAAGACGAAATGAAATCTGCTGTCGTCGTTTTCCCCGCCTCCAATTGCGATCGCGATGCCGCCGTCGCCCTGGAACAGATCACGGGGCAAAAGCCCGTCATGGTTTGGCACGCCGACAGCGAGGTGCCCGATGTGGACCTGATCGTGCTGCCGGGCGGGTTCTCCTACGGCGACTACCTGCGCTGCGGCGCCATGGCCGGACAGTCCAACATCATGCGCGCCGTCAAGGAGAAGTCCGAACAGGGCGTGCGCGTGCTCGGCATCTGCAACGGCTTCCAGGTCCTGACCGAGACTCACATGCTGCCGGGCGTGCTGATCCGCAATGCCGGATTGAAATTCGTCTGCCGGCCGCAGCCGCTCGACGTGGTCGAGACCCAGTCGGTGTTCACCTGCAAATACGCGGCCGGCCAGCGGGTGGTGTTCCCGGTGGCGCATGGCGAAGGCAATTACTTTGCCGATGACGAGACGCTCGACCGTCTCGAAGGCGAAGGCCGCGTCGTGTTCAAGTATGCCCCGGGCGAGAACCCCAACGGTTCGGCCCGCGATATCGCCGGCATTCTCAACGAGAAGCGCAACGTCCTCGGCCTGATGCCGCATCCCGAACGCGTCTGCGATCCGCTGCTCGGCGGCACCGACGGACGGGCGGTGTTCGAAGGCCTGTTGGAAGCCCTCGGCTGAACCGGAATTAGCTGGATGGCCTCGCGGCCATGACGAAGTGAAAGAATCGAGACCCTCATGAACGCCCCCGTTGCCGTCACGCCCGAAGTCGTCAAAGACCACGGCCTCAACGACGCCGAATACGCCCGCATCGTCGAGCTGCTCGGCCGCGCGCCGACCATCGTCGAACTGGGTATTTTCTCGGTGATGTGGAGCGAACACTGCTCCTACAAGTCGACCCGCGTGCATCTGAAGAAGCTGCCGACCTCGGCGCCGTGGGTGATCCAAGGCCCGGGCGAGAATGCCGGCATCATCGACGTCGGCGACGGCGATGTCTGCGTCTTCAAGATGGAAAGCCACAACCATCCGAGCTTCATCGAGCCGTTCCAGGGCGCGGCGACCGGCGTCGGCGGCATCATGCGCGACGTCTTCACTATGGGCGCCCGCCCGGTGGCCTCACTCGACAGCTTGCGCTTCGGCGAGCCTTCGCATCCCAAGACCCGCCATCTGGTGGCGGGCGTGGTGTCGGGCATCGGCTCCTATGGCAACTGCATGGGCATCCCCACGGTCGCCGGCGAAACCAATTTCCACAAATCCTACAACGGCAACATCCTGGTCAACGCGATGTGCGTCGGCCTCGCCAAAGCCGACAAGATTTTCTATTCGGCCGCCAAAGGTGCGGGCAATCCGGTGGTCTATGTCGGCTCCAAGACCGGCCGCGACGGCATTCACGGCGCCACCATGGCCTCGGCCGAGTTCAATGAGGACTCCGAAGAGAAGCGTCCGACGGTGCAGGTCGGCGACCCCTTCGCCGAAAAGCTGGTGCTGGAAGCCTGCCTCGAGCTGATGGAAACCGACACGATCATCGCCATTCAGGACATGGGCGCAGCCGGTCTCACGTCGTCGTCGTCGGAAATGGCCGACAAAGGCGGCTCGGGCATCGAGATCGATCTCGACAAAGTCCCGCAGCGCGAAACCAATCTCACCGCTTACGAGATGATGCTGTCGGAAAGCCAGGAGCGCATGCTGGCGGTCTTGAAGCCCGGCCGTGAAGCCGAAGCCGAACGCATCTTCAAGAAGTGGGAACTCGATTTCTCAGTGATCGGCTATACCACCGACACCCATCGCATGGTCGTCCGCCACAAAGGCGAGATCGTCGCCGACATGCCGGTGACCGCGCTTTCGGATGCCGCGCCGATCTATGAGCGCCCCTATGTCAAGCGCAAGCCGATGAGCGGCAAGATCTCGTTCGAGGCCTCGCGCCCGGTGATGGAATCCCTGTTGCGTCTCTTGTCGACGCCGGATCTCTGCTCCAAGCGCTGGGTGTGGGAACAGTACGACTACACCGTGATGGCCGACAGCGTGCAGCAGCCGGGCGGCGACGCCGCGGTGGTACGCATCCACAACACCAACAAGGGCCTGGCCTGCTGCACCGACGTGACGCCGCGCTATTGCAAAGCCAATCCGTTCGAAGGCGCCAAGCAGGCCGTCGCCGAAGCCTGGCGCAACATCACCGCCGTCGGCGGCAAGCCGCTGGCCGTCACCGATTGCCTCAACTTCTCGAACCCCGAGAAGCCGGAAGCGATGGGCGAGATCGTCGCCGGTCTCGAAGGCCTCGGCGAAGCCTGCCGTGTGCTCGAATTCCCGATCGTGTCGGGCAACTGCTCGCTCTACAACGAGACCCAGGGCGAAGGCATCCTGCCGACCCCGACCATCGGCGGCGTCGGCCTCTTGAAGGACGTCCACAAGATGGCGACGGTCGCGTTCAAGCGCGACGGCGATGCGATCCTCTTGATCGGCGCCACCAAGGGCCATCTCGGCCAGTCGATCTACCTGCGCGAGATCGAAGGCCTAGAAGAAGGCGCCGCCCCGCCGGTCGACCTCAAGCTGGAAAAAAAGACCGGCGATTTCGTCCGCGCACAGATCGAAGCGGGCGCCGACACGGTGCACGACATCGCCGACGGCGGCCTCCTGGTTGCGGTTGCCGAAATGGCGATGGCCGGCGGCATCGGCGCGGTGCTGCGAGGCCAGTTCGAAGCCGACAAGTTCATCCCGTTCTATTTCGGCGAAGACCAGGGGCGCTATCTGATGGCGGTTCCGGCCGACAAGGCGGATGCGATCCTGGCCAAGGCCAAGAAGGCCGACCTTGCCGCCCGTCACCTCGGCTTCACCGGCGCCAAGAACGACAAGGGCGAAGCAGTTCTGACCGGCGTCGGCCTGCCGCCGGTGACGGTCACGGCGCTGAAGGCGACCCACGAAGCTTGGCTGCCGGAATACATGAAGGGGTGATTTCGATCCCGCTGAACGGCTTACAAAAGCGGAGGCGCCTTGCCTCCGCTTTTTTGTTGGCCCGCACCGCGAGGAAGGAAAGACCCGTCTGGACCTTTCTTGCGCATCTGCCCTACTCTCCCCCGATGCCAATGCCCGCGAACGAAATCGAAGCCCTGATCAAAGCCGCCTTCCCCGATGCGGAAGTGGCGATCGAAGCGCTTGCCGCCGACAATGACCACTACAAGGCTGTGGTTACCTCCGCCGCCTTCCAAGGCAAATCGCGCGTCCAGCAGCACCAGATGGTTTATGCCGCCCTGCAAGGCAAAATGGGCGGCGCGCTGCACGCGCTGATGCTGCAAACCAAAGCGAAAGCGCCTTGACGGACGGCCCTTCAAGTCCTACCTCAGAGATACTTTTGAAGGGTTCCAAAATGCCGAACGTTCACGACCAGATCGCCGAAGCCGTCGCCGCCAATGATGTCGTGCTCTACATGAAGGGCACGCCGGTCTTTCCGCAATGCGGATTCTCGGCCGCCGTCGTCGATGTGCTGACCCGGCTGGGCGTGAAGTTCCAGGCGTTCGACGTGCTCGCTGATGCCAACCTGCGCCAAGGCGTCAAGGAATTCTCCAACTGGCCGACCGTTCCTCAGCTTTACGTCAAGGGCGAGTTCATCGGCGGTTGCGACATCGTCCGCG
>JAHFQC010000065.1:0-26878 GCA_023259375.1 Alphaproteobacteria bacterium | reverse complement strand
GGGCTCTCCTGCGCTATGGATGCGTTGCCCGGGCCATAAGGGGAGCATCATGCGCACAATTCACGCCTTGTCATTTGCAGTCTGTACCGCCGTCGCCGCCGTCGCGGCGAGCGTTCCTTCCGGCATCGATCGCGCCGGCATCGACACGTCGGTGCAACCGGGCGACGATTTCTTCGCTTACGGCAATGGCGCCTGGGTCAAGAAAACGGAAATTCCGGCCGACCGCTCGCGCTTCGGCACTTTCGATCAGGTGTTCGAAAAGACCTCGGCCGAGGTGCGCGATCTGATCCAGACCGCCGCCAAGACCAATCCCAAGCCCGGCTCCGATGCTCAGAAAGTCGGCGATTATTATGCGAGCTACATGGACGAAGCCGGCATCGAAGCCAAAGGCCTGACGCCGCTGAAGCCTGAGTTCGACCGCATCGCCGCGATCAAGGACGCCAAATCGCTGTCGGCCTATCTCGGTTCGATGCTGCGCGCCGATGTCGATGCGCTCAATTCCACCGACCTCTACACCGACCACATTTTCGGCATCTGGGTGAATCAGGCGTTCGAGCAGCCCGGCCGCAACGTACCGTACCTCCTGCAAGGCGGGCTCGGCATGCCCGACCGCGAATACTATCTGTCGAAGTCGCCCAAGATGGCGGCGATCCGCACCAAGTATCAGGCCCATATCGCGACCATGTTGAAGCTGGCCGGTATCGCCGACGCCGATGCCAAAGCGGCGCGCATCATGGCGTTGGAGACCAAAATCGCCAGTGCTCACACTTCGCGCGCCGACAGCGAAGACGTGCTCAAGGCGAATAATCCATGGACCCGCGCGAGCTTCGCCAAACGCGCACCGGGTCTCGATTGGAACGCCTATTTCGCGTCCGCCGGTCTTGCCGAGCAGGCCGACTTCATCGTCTGGCAGCCGGGCGCGGTGACCGGCACGGCGGCTCTGGTCGCGAACCAGCCGGTCGGTGTGTGGAAAGAGTACCTCACCTATCAGATCATCGATCATTACGCCGGCGTGCTGCCGAAAGCCTTCGTCGCCGAGCGCTTCGCCTTCTACGGCACGGCCTTGAGCGGCACGCCGAAAATCCGCGACCGCTGGAAGCGCGCCATCAGCGCCACCAACGAGGCGCTCGGCGAGCCGGTCGGCAAGCTTTATGTCGCGCGCTATTTCCCGCCCGCGGCCAAGGCCAAGATCGAAGGCATGGTCAAGGAATTGATCGCCGCCTATCGCGCCCGCATTTCACGGCTGGCCTGGATGAGCCCGGCGACCAAGGAAAAGGCGCTGGCCAAACTGGCAACGCTGAAAGTCGGCGTCGGCTATCCCGACAAGTGGCGCGACTATTCCAGCCTCAAGATCGTGCGCGGCGATGCGCTCGGCAATTTGCAGCGTTCGGAGCAGTTCGAATACCGCACTGCCCTCGCCAAGCTGCACCAGAAGGTCGACCGCGGCGAATGGGCGATGGATCCGCAGACCGTCAATGCCGTCAACCTGCCGCTGGTCAATGCGCTGAACTTCCCGGCCGCCATCCTGCAGCCGCCGTTCTTCGATCCCAAGGCCGACGACGCAATCAACTTCGGTTCGATCGGCGCCACCATCGGCCACGAAATCAGCCACAGCTTCGACGATCAGGGCAGCCAGTTCGATGCCCAAGGCAAGCTCAACAACTGGTGGACGCCGGCCGACCTCGCCCACTTCCGCGCCGCCTCGGCCAAGCTGGCGAAGCAATACGACGGTTATCGCCCGTTCGCCGATCTCGCCGTCAACGGCAAGCAGACGCTGGGCGAGAACATCGCCGATGTCGCCGGCCTGTCGGCGGCCTATGACGCCTATATCCTGTCGCTGCACGGCAAGCCTGCGCCGGTCGTGGACGGCCTTTCCGGCGACCAGCGCTTCTTCCTCGCCTTCTCGCAAAGCTGGCGGGACAAGACGCGCGAAGCGGCGCTGCGCCAGCAGATCCTGACCGACGGCCATGCCCCGGCCGAGTATCGCGCCGATACGGTGCGCAATCTCGACGCCTGGTACAAAGCCTTCGCCGTCAAGCCGGGCCAGAAGCTGTTCCTGAAACCGGAAGACCGCGTCCAGGTGTGGTGATTTTTTCTTCGTCATGGCCGGACGTTCGGCCCCGGCCATGACGATCTATCAGCCGTTAGGAAAATATTTCTCGAACACCGCCGTCAGCGCCGGGCGTTGTTTCAGCGCTTCGGCCATGGCGCAGATTTTCGGCAGGTTCTCATCGCGCCAGCCGTTCTCGCGCGCTTCGCGCCAGCGCGAAAACATCACCGCATAAATGTCGAGCGCGGAGAAGGTCTCGCCCAGGAACCATGGGCCTTTGACCGCCTCTTCGACAATCTGAAGCCGGGCGCGGATGCGCCGCTTGGCGGCAAGTCCCAGAATCGCGGCGCTCTTGTGATCGGCGAAGAAGCGCTCGGGATAATCGGCGATCTCGACAATGGGATAGATCTCCGACGCCATGAAGGCGATCCAGCGCAACGCTTGGCCGCGATCGGGCGTGCCCGGTGCGGGCAAGAGGTTCGCTTCGGGATGCCGCTCGGCGATCAGCACCAGCAGCGCCGCCGTCTCGGTGACGACACCGCCTTCGGGCAATTGCAGCGCCGGAATCTTGCCCGATGGATTGATCGCGAGAAAGCTCTCCGATTTCTGTTCGTCGGCTTCGAGGCTGATGGGGTGGAACTCCACCGGCGCGCCGGCCTCGGCCAACGCCGCCTCGACACAAAACGCGCCTGAACCTTTGTCGCCGTAGAGAATGTAGGTCATCGCGAAAATCCTCTTCACCGGTAAGATAGCATCCGCGCCGCGGCGAGGAATGCTTGCGGTGCATTGATCCCAAGCAAAAAGGCCGGCCCCTTGCGGAACCGGCCTTGGAACTTGCGACTGCCGTCAAACTCAGCGCGAATAGAATTCGACGATCAGATGCGGCGCCATCTGGGCGGCGTACGGAACGTCGGCCAGCTTGGGGGTGCGCAGGAACTTCGCCTTCTTGGCGGGATCGACTTCGATATAGTCCGGCGTATCGCGCTCGGGGCTGGCCGAAGCTTCGAGCACCAGCGCCATTTCGCGAGCCTTCGGCGCCAGTTCGACTTCGTCGTTCTCACGCAGCTGATAGGACGCGATGGTGACGCGCTTGCCGTTGACCTTCACATGGCCGTGGCTGACGAGCTGGCGGGCGGCGAACGGGGTCGGCGCAAACTTGGCGCGATAGACCAGCGCATCGAGACGACGCTCGAGCAAGCCGATCATGTTCTCGCCGGTGTCGCCCGGACGACGCGAGGCTTCCTGGTAATAGCGACGGAACTGCCGCTCGGTGATGTTGCCGTAATAGCCCTTCAGCTTCTGCTTGGCCTGCAGCTGCGTGCCGTAGTCCGAGAGCTTCTTGGCGCGGCGCTGGCCATGCTGGCCGGGGCCATAGGAGCGCTTGTTGACCGGGCTCTTCGGGCGGCCCCAGATGCTTTCGCCCATGCGGCGGTCGATTTTGAATTTGGCGGATTCGCGCTTGCTCATCGGACAGGTCTTCTCTGCAAAAAGGGCTTTTCGAAAGGTGGCGCACTATAGGCGCGGAAAACCCCAAGTCAATATCCGATAACGCCTTGTTTTGTCGTGAAGTTTTGAATCGTACTCAACCAGAAATATGCGGCAGGTTGTATTCTTCGTGTTATGCGGGAGGGCTGGGCCGCTCCCGGCGGGAACGGCCCAGAGCAAGATTAGACCTTCGAAAGGATCACGAACACATAGCCGTAAGCCGCGCCGAAGCGGCGGCAAATGTCGAGTTCCTGATCACAGATCGCAATCACCGATTGGATATCGGGATCGGGATTACCGCGATACCGTTCGATCGCCGGGACCACGCCAGCGAGGTACTCGTTCCACCAATCGGCCTCCGGCAACGCAAACATCGTTTCCAGCCGGTAGCCGCAGGCAAAGCATAGCGACAGCAGACTGGCGGCATCGGTCATCGGCGGATAACAGCCGAGCAGAAACGCGGCCGCGTCGGCCGGACGCTCGGGTCCGAACCAGCACATCTCGGTGAACGCGACGACGCCGCCGCGTTTGAGGAGTTTGTGCCAGTGCTTCAGTCCCGCTTCGACGCCGACGGTGAAGATGGCGCCTTCGCACCAAATCAACGCGGCGCTGTCGTCCGGCTGGCCGGTCGCGCCGGCCGACGCGATCGATGTGGTGATGCGGTTTTCCAGCCCCGCCGCCCGCGCCCGCTGGTGCAGGGTTTCGAGCGACACGGGATTGACGTCGGAGGCCAGAACCTGCCGGTTGAGCACGTCGGCGACGACGAGGGTTGAAGCGCCGGTGCCGCAACCTAGGTCGAGCACGGTGCCGGTCTCCGGCAACGGCGGCAGCAAGGACAAAGCCTTGCGAGTGGAGCGTTCACTGCCGGGACCCTGACGGGTCATGCCGGCAAAAACGGTGGCGTAAGCGTCTTCCAGTGACATGATGGATTTACTCGTGTGGGCGCGCATCTCGCGCGCGCTGCGGCAGCGGTGCCGCAAGTTGAAAGAATGCCGTCCACGACCGGCGCTGCCGATCGCGGGTCAAGCCGCTGTCATCCGCGAAAAGCGCGAACGATCAGCGACGGGGAACAATCTCCAGCATCCAAACTCCACTGAGTGTGGGTCGAGCTAATGCCTGTCAGGTGAGGTTGTCAACGAAGGGAGAGCCGAGGCGGCTCGTTGCTCAAAGTGAAGACTGGCTTGCCGAGCCGTAGCTCGCGGCCGCGAGCGAAGGCTGGTGCGGGCGGCCGGACTTGAACCGGCACGAGCTTTCGCCCTACGGATTTTAAGTCCGTTGCGTCTACCATTTCGCCACGCCCGCGGCGCGGGGAACATATAGCCGAACCGGGCGGCGGCAAGCCAGCCTTCAGCGGGCAAGCCAGGCCTTGATGCCCTCTGCCGCCAGAGTCGCGGTCGCAAAGCACCCTTGCAGCAGATAGCCGCCAGTGGGGGCTTCCCAATCCAGCATTTCGCCGACGGTCCAGACGCCCGGCTTGGCCTGCAGCATCAAGTTGTCCGTCAGGACGTCGAGACGAACACCTCCGGCGGTCGAAATGGCGCGGGCGATCGGGCTGGTGGCGGTCAGGGTCAGCGGCATCGCCTTGATGCGTTCGGCGAGCACGGCCGGATCGGACGTGAGATCGCGGGCACCTTCGCGCAGCAGCGAGGCGGCGAGCGGCGATAGCCCGCCCGCCTTGCGCAAATGGTTCGACAGCGAGCGGTGGCCACGCGGCGCGGCAAGGCGTTCGAGAAGTTCCTCCTTGCTGCGGTCGGGGCGCAGATCAAGGGCGATTTCGGCTTTGCCGCCCGCTTCGATTTCATCGCGCAACGCGGCGCCGAAAGCATAGACCAGACTGCCTTCGACACCTTTGTCGGTGATCATGATCTCGCCGCGCTGGGTGCGGCCGGCAAACGTCAGCGTCACCGGCTTCAACGGCTCGCCGGCATGGCGGGTGCGGAACGTATCCGACCACGCAACGGTGAAGCCGCAATTGGCCGGACGCAGCGGCGCCAGCGCGATGTTGTTGGCGCGAAAAATCCCGGTCCAGTGGCCATCGGAGCCGAGATGCGGCCAAGAAGCGCCGCCGAGCGCGATCAGCGTGGCATCAGCCTGGACGGTTGTTCGCCCGTCCGGGGTTTCGAATGTCAGTCCATCGTCGTCCCATCCGGTCCAGCGGTGGCGCGGGGCGAAGCGAACGCCGAGGCCATCGAGTTTCTTCAACCAGGCGCGCAACAGCGGCGTCGCCTTCATGCATTCGGGATAGATGCGGCCGCTGGTGCCGACGAAGGTCTTCAAGCCGAGATTGTGACACCACGCCTGCATGTCGTCGGGTGAGAACCGCGCCAAAGCCCGCGCCATCAACGGTTCCGCAGCGCCGTATTTCTTGAGGAACTCGGCAAGCGGTTCGCTGTGGGTGAGATTGAGGCCACCGCGCCCGGCGAACAGGAATTTGCGGCCCACGCTCGGCTTATGATCATAGACCGTCACCGCCTGCCCCGCCTCGGCGAGAATTTCGGCAGCACGCAATCCGGCGGGACCTCCGCCTATGACGGCAATTTGGGGCACGGCAACGACCAAGCAAAACGCCCGGTGGGTATGACGGCAAGGCGCCTCCGAGACAACCCGCCAGCATGATGCCGGCGGCAACTCTGCGTTGAAACGCCGCTAGCGCACTCCTGTTCTATTTTTTGCCTCACCCGCTTGCTAGTCCGGCCGCAGCGGGAAGGGCGTTCACATGGCGTATTTCGGCAATCGCACCATCAATCTTCTGAACCTGCATTACGCAATCCACTCGATCGCCCTGTCCGGCGGCGCGGCGTTTTTCGCGGCCTATTTCGTCAAAGCCGGCGTGCCGGTTCCGGGCGTGTTCGCCACTTTTGCGGCGATCCTGATCGGACGTTTCTTCATCCGCCCCGCCATTCTCGGTCTTGCCATCCGCTACGGCATGCACCGCCTCATCATCCTCGGAACCCTCCTGGCCGCCTGCGAGTATCCGCTGCTCAGCCACGTCCACGGCCCCGGCGCGCCGCTCTATGCGATCATCCTGATCGGCTCAGTTGCCGAGACCCTCTATTGGCCCTGCTATCACGCCTATTTCGCGCGGCTCGGCGACGACGACGCGCGCGGCCAGCAAATCGGCGTGCGCGAAGCGATTGCCGCCTTGATCGGCATCGTCAGCCCGCTCACCACCGGCATCTTGCTGGTGACGTTCGGGCCGCAGGTAGCGTTCGCGGTCAGCGCCACGGCGGTCGCCGGTTCGGCACTGCCGCTGCTCTACACCCCGCATGTCCCGGTCGCGCCGTCGGTGCCGCACGCCTATCGCGACGCGCTGCCGGGTGTCCTGTTGTTCATCGGCGACGGCTTCATCGGCGGCATCTATCTGTTCGTGTGGCAGGTCGCGTTGTTCCTGGCGCTGAACCAGAATTTTCTGACGTTCGGCGGCGCGCTGGCGATGGCTGCCGTGGTCGGCGCCGCCGCCGGCATGATGCTGGGACGCCATATCGACGACGGCAACGGCAAGCGCGCCGTCACCATTGCGTATGGCATCCTGTCGTTGATCGTGGCGCTGCGCGCGGTGGCGAGCCTGCATCCGGCGCTGGCCGTGACCGTCAATGCGCTCAGCGCCATCGGCAACTGCCTCTACGTTCCGACCTTGATGGCGGTCGTCTATACGCTGGCGAAGGCGGCACCGTGTTCGCTGCGCTTCCATATCGCGACCGAAGCGGGATGGGACGCGGGCGGCGCCACCAGCCTTTTGACCGCCGCGCTGCTGACTTGGTTCCATGTGCCGTTGTGGGCAGTGTTGCTGCTCGCTCTGATCGGTACGGTTTGGCAGATCATTCTGTTGCGCTGGCACTATGACCGCCGCGCGGAGGATCAGCGCCAGATGACGGGAACCGCCAACTGCACCAGTACATCCGGCTCGTAATTCTCCGGCTGCAGCGTGGCGCCCGGAAAGCTACGGAACGGCTGCAGGATCCACTGTCTGATGCCGAGCGCGGCAAGATCCTGGCTGAGCCGGATCAGCATTTCACCCGGGATCAAACGCGGATGCACGGTGGTGCGGATTTCGTGCGCCGTGCCGCGCGCAAGCAATGTCTGCAAAGCCAGGCGGGCATCGGCGCCGCTCGAAGGCGAGCCGGTGAGCGCGGGATAATCGGCGAACGGTGCTTTGACGTCGAAGCCGACCCAATCGCATTGCGGCAGGATGTCGGTGAAACGCGACAGCACCGAACCGCCGGTGTGCAGACCGATCTTGAAACCGAGCGCGCGGGCTTCGCCGATGGCGTCGGCGAGCGCGGATTGCAGCAACGGCTCGCCGCCGGAGAACACCACACCATCGAGAAGACCGACGCGCGCCTTGAGAAACGCGAGCACATCAGACCAAGCGATACTGCCAGCCGTCGCCGGCTGCAGATCGGCGTTATGGCAATAGGGGCAGCGCCAGGAACAGCCTTGGCAGAACACGGTCGCGACCAGTTCGCCCGGCCAGTCGCAACTGGACAGGCGCGTCAGGCCGCCAATTCGTATGTCAGTTGCCATCGAGGCGCGGTTCGCGGAAGCAGACGCGTTCCGCAAATTCGCCCTGCTTGCCGACGTTGAACGAGGACACTGGGCGGTGATAGCCCATCACCCGCGTCCACACTTCGCAACGCTGACGTTCTTCGTCTTTCAGCGCGACGGTTTCGATGCTTTCGGTGCAGTCCATGTTGTCCTCTATGCCTGCCGCTTCGACGCGATCAGTTCCGCATCGCATTTGGGGCAGAATTCGTGCTCGCCTTGGATGTAACCGTGTTTGGGGCAAATCGAGAAGGTCGGGGTCACAGTGATGTATGGCAGCCGGAAATTCGTCAGCGCCCGGCGCACCAGCTTCTTGCACGCTTCGGCCGACGAAATGCGTTCGCCCATGTAAAGGTGCAGAACGGTGCCGCCGGTATATTTGCGCTGCAACTCGTCCTGACGCGCCAGAGCTTCGAACGGATCGTCGGTGAAGCCGACCGGAAGCTGGCTGGAATTGGTGTAGTACGGCTTGTCGGGCGTGCCCGCCTGGATGATCCCCGGGAAGCGTTTGCGGTCTTCGCGCGCGAAGCGATAGGTCGTGCCTTCGGCCGGCGTCGCTTCGAGATTGAAGAGATGGCCGGTCTCTTCCTGGAAATGCGTGATGCGTTCGCGGATGTGATCGAGGAATTCGAGCGCGAACTTGTAGCCCGCTTCGGTGGTGATGTTCTCTTTGTCGGCGGTGAAGTTGCGGATCATCTCGTTGATGCCGTTGACGCCGAGCGTCGAGAAATGGTTCCGCAGCGTGCCGAGATAGCGCTTGGTGTAGGGATAGAGGCCGGAATCAATATAGCGCTGCACCACCTTGCGCTTGACCTCGAGACAGTCGCGGCCGAGGTCCATCAATTCGTCAAGCCGGGCCAGCAGCGCTTCGCGATTGCCGCGATAGAGATAACCGAGGCGGGCGCAATTGATGGTGACGACGCCGACCGAACCGGTCTGCTCGGCCGAGCCGAACAGGCCGTTGCCGCGCTTCAACAGTTCGCGCAGATCGAGCTGCAAGCGGCAGCACATCGAGCGCACCATGTTGGGCGTCAGTTCGGAATTGAGGAAGTTCTGGAAATAAGGAAGGCCATATTTCGCCGTCATTTCGAACAGACGGTCGGCGTTCTCGCTCTCCCAGGGAAAATCCTTGGTGATGTTGTAGGTCGGGATCGGGAAGGTGAACACCCGGCCCTTGGCATCGCCCGTGGTCATCACGTCGATGTAGGCGCGGTTGATCATGTCCATCTCAGCCTGGAGATCGCCGTAGGTGAACGGCGCTTCCTTGCCGCCGATCAGCGGCACCTGCTCGCGCAGATCGTCGGGACAGGTCCAATCGAAGGTGAGATTGGTGAACGGCGTCTGGGTACCCCAGCGCGACGGAACGTTGAGATTGTAGACGAGTTCCTGGATGCCCTGGCGCAGTTGTTCGTAGGAGAGATTGTCGATGCGCACGAACGGCGCCATGTAGGTATCGAACGAGGAAAACGCCTGCGCGCCCGCCCATTCGTTCTGCAAGGTGCCGAGGAAATTGACGATCTGGCCGATAGCGCTGGACAGATGCTTGGGCGCACCGGCTTCGATCTTGCCCGGGACGCCGTTGAAACCTTCGTTCAAGAGCGTGCGCAGCGACCAGCCGGCGCAATAGCCCGCCAGCATGTCGAGGTCATGGATATGGACGTCGCCTTCGCGATGGGCGCGGCCGATCTCGGGGGCGTAGACATGGCTGAGCCAATAGTTCGCCGTCACCTTGCCCGAGGTGTTGAGGATCAGGCCGCCGAGCGAATAGCCCTGATTGGCATTGGCGTTGACGCGCCAATCCTTGCGGTCGAGATATTCGTTGATCGACGATACCACGCCGACGGTGATGTCCTGGTCGCGGCGCAAACGGGCGTGCTGTTCGCGATAGACGATGTAGGCGCGCGCGGTCTTGAAGTGGTTGGCGCTGATCAGCACCTGCTCGACCACGTCCTGGATTTCTTCGACCTGCGGCTGGGCGCCCCGCACCTTGTGGCTCAGAACCTTAAGCGCCTGGATGGTGAGGAGCTGGGCCTCGACGGGCTCGAACTCGCCCGATGCCTTGCCGGCGCGCTCGATCGCCGAGCGAATCTTATCAGGCTCAAAGGCCACCAGATCGCCGCTGCGCTTGACCACAAATTCCGGCGAGTGAACACCCTCGTCCTGCATCAGATCCTCTTTCTGGACGGAGCGGAGACGGGGCATCGCCCGCCTTCCGGACTCCCCGCCCGGTGACGTTTTCTGTTACGGCAGGTCTCCTGGCTCACGGGTCGTCGTCGCGGCCGGTCTTCCCGACGCAAAATGCGCCAGTGACACGCCTTGGCAGCGACTCGCCGCTCACAGTTGCGGGGGCAGCACCGGTTTTGTCCGGTTTCCCTCTTGGCCCCAGATGTCGTGTTGTCTGGGGAACCGTAACGCCACATAGGGTAATTTTTGGGTTACTGTTCCGTCAAGCAAGCAAGCGGCGCTGTGACAACAAGAGCGGTGCAGCACTACTAAGGCGGGCAGGCGTTCTCGACCTTTGATGCAATTGACAGATCCCGCCGACGCCGCGCACTGTTAACGCAAACATCGGCGAGGAAACGATGCGCAGTCTGGTGTTCGCGTGCCTGATGGCCGCACCTGCGGCCGCCGGTACCGTCTCGACGCTGAACGTGATTGCCATCGACGGTGGCGCGCCGCGCGCGCTTGCAACCGCCTCCGGCATTTTCGAAGCACCCAACTGGACACCGAATCAGGACGGGTTCGTCATCAATCAGGATGGCCGGTTCTATCATGTGGCGATGAGCGGCGCCGCGCGAACGCCGTTCGATACCGCCGGACTCAAGGGTTGCTGGGGCGAACACGGCTTCTCGCCGGATGGCAAATGGTTCGCACTATCGTGCCCCGCCGCGGGCGAGCATGGACCGGACGTGCATGTCATCCCGGCGCAAGGTGGTGCCGCGCGGCGAATCACCCAGCAGCCGATTTCGTTTTTCCATGGCTGGTCGCCGGACGGTGCCAGCATCGTCTTCACGTCGATCCTCGGCACGCATGAGGACATCTATACCGTGCCCTCGGCAGGCGGTGCGCCGAAGCGACTCACCACCGTGGGTCTGAACGACGGCGGCGAGTATGCGGCCGATGGGAAATCGATCTACTTCAATTCAAACCGTTCGGGATCGATGCAGATCTGGCGCATGCGGACCGATGGCTCCGACGCGGAGCAAATCACTGATGATGGCTTCGACAACTGGTATCCGCACATCTCGCCTGACGGGAAATGGATGGCGGTGCTCAGCTATGCCAAAGGCGAAGCAACGGGCAGCCATCCGATGAACAAGGCCGTGACGCTGCGCTTGATCGCGCTCACCGATGGAAAGACGCGCGAGCTGACTCGTCTCACCGGCGGCCAAGGCACCTTCGATTCGCCGTGCTGGTCGGCGGATTCCAAACGCATTTCCTTCGTCAGCTACGAAGAGAGGTCACCATGAAACTCGCATCATTCGCTGTTGCGTTTGCCTTCGCCGCAGTAGCATCTGCCGCGCCGACACGGCCCGCGATTACCGCGGTTTCGCACCTCGCCGTCTATTCCGCCGATATGGCGAAGTCCGATGTCTTCTACACGGTGAAACTCGGCGCGGTGAAAGGCGCCGATCCGGAAAATCCCGCGGGCGTACGCTATTACTTCAATCCGCGCCAGTTCGTCGAAGTGCTGCCGCTGCCGGCGGGCACGCCGGACAAATTGCGCATGGCCCATGCCGCCTATATCACCGCCGACGCTGAAGCGATGCGCGCTTATCTCAAAGCCAATGCCATCAAAGTGCCGGGCAAACTGACGACCGGCAAAGACGGTTCGAAGTGGTTTGAGGTCGCCGATCCCGAAAACAACACGGTGCAGTTCCTCGAACTGCCGAAGACGCTGCCGGCCGTGCCGGTCAATCCGCTATCCGGCCACATCATTCATATCGGCATGATCACCCATGACCAGGCGCTGATGGACAAGTTCTATCGCGGCGTGCTCGGCTTCCGTGGTTATTGGGCGGGCGGCATGCATCCCGGCCATAACACCTGGATCTCGCAGCAGCTGCCGGACGGGCGCGACTGGATGGAATACATGCTGGTCGACGGCAAAGAGAAGACCGGCATTCCCGCCGACATGCCGCAAGCGACGTCCGGCGTGCTCAATCACTTTGCGCTCGGCGTTGGCAATATGGAAAAGACGGTCACGCTTCTGACCGGCGGCGAACGGCTATCGGAGAAAAACGACGGACCCAAGATCGGCGCCGACGGCAAATGGCAGTTCAACATGTATGACCCCGACGGCACCCGCGCCGAATTCATGGAATTCCACGCTGTCGTGAAACCGTGCTGCACGCCGTTTACCGCCCAGGATCCGGACGAATAAGGCGCGGCCTTACGCGCAGCGACAAAGCCAACGGTTGATGCCAAACCCGCGCCGGGCCGATTTCTCGCGCCGGTACGTCATGCCCTCTGCCGCATTCCTCGAACACGACAAGATTTCCTCGCTGTTGTGGAAGTTCTCGCTGCCCGCCATTGCGGGCATGCTGGCGGGCGCCTGTTACAACGTGATCGACAGCATTTTCGTCGGCCAAGGCGTCGGCATGATCGCCCTGACGGCGGTGACCATCGCCTTTCCGATCATGACCTTCCTGATGGCGATCGGCATGCTGATCGGTATCGGGTCCGGGGCGATGGTGTCGATCTCGCTGGGGCGGCACCAGATCGAGGAAGCCGAAGCCATTCTCGGCAATGCGCTGATGATGGCGGTGATCTTCATCATTCCCGCCGTCGTGATCGTGCTGCACTTTCTCGATCCGCTGTTGACCGGGTTGATGGGTGCAACACCCGCGGTGCTGCCTTATGCCCACGATTTCGTCAGCATCATTCTGATTGCCAGCGTCTTCCTGCACATCGGCTTCGGCCTCAACAATGTCATCCGCGCCCAGGGCAATCCTAAGACGGCGTTGGCGACCCAGATCGTGTCGGCGGCGGTCACCATCGTTCTCGATTACGTTTTCATCTTCGTCTTCCATTGGGGCATCAAAGGCGCCGCGATCGCCACCGCCATCGGCCAGGGCAGTTCCGCCGTCTGGGTGCTGGCGTTTTTTATCAGCGGCCGCGGCACACTCCGGCTCAAGCTGCGCCACTTAAGGCCGCGCCTTTCCGTGATGCGAAAGATCGCAGCCATCGGCGTGGCGCCGTTCTCGATGCAGCTCTCGATGAGTGCCGTGATGGTCATGCTCAACTGGCTGGTGCTCGGTCTCGGCGGCGAGACCGCGGTGGCGGCCTACGGCATCGTCGGACGCGTCCTGATGCTGGCGATCATGCCGGTAATCGGCATTGCCCAAGGTGCCCAGCCGATCATCGGTTACAATTTCGGCGCCCGTAAACCGCAGCGCGTTTTCGATACCGTCGTCCTGGCGGCCAAAGCGGCGACGGCAGTGTGCTGCGTCGCCTTCCTGGTGGTGGAGCTGTTCGCCGGCGATATCGTCCGTTTGTTCGGCGGCGGCGCCATGCTCGGCATCGGTCAGCGCGCCTTGCGCATCTTCGCCATTGCGATGCCGCTCATCGGGCTGCAGATCATCTGCACCAATTATTTTCAGGCCGTCGGCAAGCCGGTTTACGCCATCGTCTTCAGCCTGCTCCGGCAGTTCATCATCTTGGTCCCGGCCGCTTATTTGTTGTCGCGCGCCTTCGGACTCACCGGCGTATGGATCGCCGGGCCGACCGCCGACCTGGTCTCGGTCGCGATCACCGTGTCGTGTGCGGTCGTCAATCTCCGGCGTTATCTCAGGCGCGCCGCTACAGCGTAACGACTTCGCCCACAGATCACTTCGCCCCCATCACTTCGCCCACTGCGCCAGCCAATCGGCCACAGCTTGCGGGGTCATGTGGCGGGCGTCGGCCAGGGCCGAGACATTGCCCGGATTGACGAACTTGCCATCGGGCTCGGCGATGATCACCGACGGCACGCCCTCGAGCCGCTTGGTGATGCCGAAACGTGCCGGAACGGAAAGATTCTTATCGAAGCGGCCGACGTCGACCGTCACGACCTCGAAATACTTGGCGATGAACGGCTTCATTTCGGGCAGCGCCATGATGTTGGCCAAGACGATGCAGTCGCCGCACCAGTTGCCGCCGAGATCGATCAGCACCCGCTTGTGGTTCTTCTTGGCCCGGGCAAAGGCGGCGTCGACCGTGGCCGGCGCGTTGGCGGCTTCGTCGTAAGGCTTGCGCTCCACCACCGGCAGGGCGCTCATCTCGGTCACCGCCAGCTTGGGTGCCGGCGCGGCCAGCGCCGACCCGGCCAGCAAGACCGCCGCGATACCCAGAACCAAGCCTTTCATTTTAAACGTCCTCTGCTGGCTGCCGTGGCCCGGCAACGAAAATGTGAATGCCTTGACCCGCAGCATAGCGTAAAAACGCGGCAACTCTATCGAGGGGAGCCTCCATGAAACGATTTGCCCTAGCCGCCGCGCTGGTCCTTTCCACCGCGCTGATACCCGCGTCCGCCGCCGACGTACCCGCCAAGTATATGTGGGACCTGACCGACCTTTATCCCAGCCCTGAGGCCTGGACGGCCGCTAAGGAAAAGGCCACCGCCGACATCGCCAAGCTTCCCGCCTACAAGGGCACGCTGGGCAAAAGCGCCGCCGATCTCTTCACCGCGCTCGACGCCTACAGCAATGCTCGCCGCGAACTCGACCGCCTGGCGGTTTATGCCGCGCTCAAGGGCGACGAGGATGTGACGATTGCCAAGAACCAGGAACGGCTGCAGCTCGCTCAGGCGCTGGGGTCTTCGCTCGGCGAAAAGACCGCTTGGCTGACGCCGGAAATCCTGACGGTCGGTGCCGAAAAAGTGAAGGCGTTCGAAGCTGAGAAGCCCGAACTGAAAAAGCGCTTCGGCTTCTGGCTCGACAATATCCTGCGCAACGCCCCGCACGTGCTCAGCCCCGATGCCGAACAGGTGATGGCCGCGGCCGGAAACGTTCTGGCCCAGCCCAACAGCATCTACAGCCAGCTTTCCAACGGCGAACTGCCGTTCCCGCCAGTGACTTTGAGCGACGGCACCAAGGTCGAGCATCTCGATCAGGCCACCTACAGCAAGTATCGCCAATCCGACAACCGCGCCGACCGCAAGACGGTGTTCGACAATTTCTGGAAAACCTGGAAAGGCTATGAAGGCACCTTCGGCGCCACCTTGAACACCCAGGTGCTGGCGGAAGAGTTCGACGCCAAGGAACGCAAGTTCGTGCGCGCCGACGGCACGTCCAATGCGCTCGCCGATGCGCTGTTCGCCGACAACATGCCGGAAGGCGTTTATCGCCAGCTCGTCGCCCAGGCCAATGCCGGCCTGCCGACCTTCCACCGCTATCTGAAGCTTCGCAAAAAGCTGCTCGGCATCAACGGCGAGCTCACCTACTACGATATGTATCCGTCGATGTTCAAACTGGCGACGCCGCTGAAGTTCACGGTCGAGGATTCCGAAAAGATCGGCCTCGAAGTGACCAAGGCGTACGGCCCCGAATACAACGAGCTTCTGAAGAAGGGTTTCGCCGGGCGCTGGATGGACGTGCTGCCGCGCAAGGGCAAGGCCTCGGGCGCCTACATGAACGGCTCGGCCTACGACGTTCACCCCTTCCTCCTGCTCAACCACAACGACGATTATCAGTCGCTATCGACGCTTGTGCATGAGTGGGGTCATGCGGTGCATACGCTGCTGACCGAGAAGACGCAGCCCTACGAATACTCCAACTACTCGACCTTCACCGCCGAGACGGCCTCGATCTCGAACGAGTTCCTCCTCGCCGACTACATGGTGAAGAACGCCAAGACCAAGGCCGAGAAGCTCTATTATCTCGGCGAGGAATTGGAGCTGATCCGCACCACCTTCTTCCGCCAGACCATGTTCGGCGAATTCCAGCTCGCCATTCATGAGGAGATCGAGAAGGGCAATGCCCTCTCCGGCGCCAAGATGAGCGAGATCTATTGCGGCCTCTTGAAGAAGTACTATGGCGACGACAAGGGCGTGACCAAGATCGATCCCGCCTATTGCGTCGAATGGGCCTTCATCCCGCACTTCTATTACGGCTTCTATGTCTATCAGTACGCGACCTCGATGGTCGGCGCGGCGGTGTTCACCAAGGGCATCGAAGCAGGCGACACCAAGACCCGCGAGAACTTCATCACCATGCTGAAGGCCGGCGGCTCGGATTATCCCTACGATCTCTACAAGAAGGCCGGTCTCGATATGGCGACCCCGGCACCGTACAAGGCGCTGATCGCCCGCATGAACAACATCATGGACCAGATCGAGAAGCTGCAGAAATAAGCTTCAGTTCTCTTGAATGCAGAAAGCCGGGAGATGCGAGTCTCCCGGCTTTTTATTTGGTCGCGCGGTTTGGCGCTCTATTTGATTTCCCAGGTGATCGACACCGTCGCGGCGAGCTTCTCCTCGCCGCCTTCGAGCGGCACTGCGGCCGCCTTGGCGCGATAGCCCATCAGCATGTTGATCGGTTGCGGTGCGCGCTCGCCACCTTCCTGGATCGCCAGGATCGGCCCCAGGCTGACGCCCGCCGACCTGGCATAAGCTTCGGCTTTGGCGATCGCCTCTTTGACCGCGTCGGCGCGGGCTTCGGCCAGCAGCGGCTTGTCGTCGTGAATGGCAAAGCCGATACCGTCGACCCGGTTGGCGCCGGAAGCCACCAGCGCATCGAGGGCCGCGCCGGCCTTGTCGATCCCGATGGTGACGGTCACGGTGTTGGTGACCTCATAGCCGACGATCTTCTGCGGGCAGGCCATATTCGGCTTGCACACCTGATACTGCGGGTTGAGCGACAGGTTCGAGGTCTGGATCGCCTTCTCGGGCACCCCCTGGCGCTTCAAGGTCGCAATCACCGCGTTCATCGCTTTGGTGTTGGCGGTCAGCGCCGCCCCGGCCGTCGCCCCTTGGCTGACCACCCCGGTCGAGAAGCTGGCTTCGTCGGGCGCGGCCTTGGCAATGCCGGTGCCCGAGACGGTCAGGGTCCGCGGCGAAACCGAATCAGGGGCCCCGGCTAGCGCCGGAACCGTCAATGTGAGGGCAATGAGAGACGCTGCTAAGTGCTTCATGGTCCTTCCTCCAGACGCCCGGGCGGGAGCCGCCAGGCTGACGCCTACGCGACACCGTAATCCAGGCAACCCCAAGGCGGCAAAGTGGTACTTTCCAGCCGTTTCGGTTATGTGTCCGCCCCGGTGGGGCCTGTAGCTCAGTTGGTTAGAGCTGGCCGCTCATAACGGTCTGGTCGCAGGTTCGAGTCCTGCCGGGCCCACCAGCCTTCGCTGTGCAGCAGCGGAGGCGTCGGCTACGCGGTCGCTACCGACCGCCGTAGCCCCTTCGGCGAAGGCGGACTGGTTGCCGCGAGCTACGGCTCGGCGAGCCTGCCTCAAGTTCTACACCTGAAGACTTCGAAGCCGCCGCCCCTTACGCAAACGCTAGTTCGGGGCGCCAGCCAAAAAACGCCAGCGACGGTTCACTTCCAGCGGAAGATGGCGGGGCCGGCTTCCCGAAGCCCCAACTCGGTCCCGATCATCGATTCGGAATGCCCGAGAAATAGGAAGCCGCAGGGGTGCAGGTGCCGGATCAACCGGCGCAGCACCGCCACTTGGGTCGGCTTGTCGAAGTAGATCAGCACATTGCGCAAGAAGATGATGTCGACGTCGCGGTCGACGGGATATTGGCTGCTCATCAGATTCAATTGGGCGAAGCGCACCAGGCGGCGCAGCTCCGGAACGATCCGTACTTCGTCGGCTTTGCGGCTGCGCAAGAGATAGCGGCGCTGCTGCTCGGGCGGGATCGCCGCCGCCACATCGCCGCCGTAGACCGCCCGCTCCGCCGCCGCGAGAACCGTGGTGCAGATATCGGTACCCAGAATCGCAAAGCGGAACCGGTTCGCACCGGCCAGATCCGCCAGCACCATCGCCGCGGTGTAGGCTTCGGCGCCGGTGGAGCAAGCGGCGCTCCACACCTTCAAGAGCGACCGCCGTTCCTTCAAGAGATGCGGCACGGCGCATTTGGCGAGAAACTCGAAATGATCGGGCTCGCGATGGAAATCGGTCTTGTTGGTGGTGATGGCATCCACCACATGCTGAAACTCCGTGCCCGGAGCGTCGTCGTCGAGCAGCCAATCGCAATAGCCGACGAGATCCATTCCCAGCGCATGCGCCCGCTTGCGCAGACGGCCTTCGACCATCTGCTTCTTGGTGGCGGGCAGACGGATGCCGGTGTGATCCGTCACCCGTCGCGCCAAGTCCTCGAAGCTCCGGGCGGAAAGAAAATCGTCCGCTTTCGCCGGATTTGCGACCGGCGCGGAAACGGAACATGCGGCCGACCGAGCCGGCATGGTGTCAGCCCGCTTGCCGCTTGAAGTCGCCGTCCAGTCCATCGCGGCCATCCGAAAGATCAAGCGCAAAACCGCCGCCGGCCAGACTGCGGGTCATATGCGGTGCCGCCGCCATCACCGCCTCGCGCAAGCCGTCCTTCGGCTTGGTTCCTTTGGCCATATGGGCGACCTTGGTGGCCCGGCGCGTCGTTTGTACCGAGGAAGCCTTCAGCCCGTCGACGCGGAAATAGGCAATCGCCGACTGAAGGTGCTCGGCCTGTTCGGCGAGTTCTTCCGATGTCGACGACATCTCTTCCGCCGCGCTGGCGTTCTGCTGGGTGACCTTGTCGAGCTGCTGAATGGCGGAATTGATCTGGTCCGCGCCGACATTCTGCTCGCGGCTGGCGGCGGAGATTTCCGACACCAGTTCGGCGGTGCGCTTGATATCGGGCACCAGCTTGTCGAGCATCTGCCCGGCCGCGTGCGCCGCCTTGGCGGTGTCGCCCGACAGCGTCGAAATATCGGCGGCGGCGGTCTGGCTGCGCTCGGCGAGTTTACGCACTTCGGCGGCAACGACCGCGAAGCCCTTGCCGTGCTCGCCCGCTCGCGCCGCTTCCACCGCAGCATTGAGGGCCAAAAGATCGGTCTGGCGTGCGATTTCCTGCACGATCAAAATCTTCTCGGCGATGGTCTGCATCGCCTTGACGGCATTGTTCACCGCTTCGCCGCTGGCGCGCGCGTCTTCGGCGGACTGACGGGCGATCTTCTCGGTCTCGGTGGCGTTGTCTGCGTTCTGTTTGATGTTCGCGGCCATCTCCTCCACCGACGACGAGGCTTCCTCGGTCGAAGAAGCCTGTTCGGTGGCGCCCTGCGAAAGCTGTTCGGCGCCGGCCGAAAGTTCCTGGCTGCCCGCCGCCACGTTGCTGGCCGCCGAGGTGACGTTGGCGATGATGCCTTTCAGCTTGTCGACCATCAGGTTGAGCGCGTCGATGAGATCCTTGATCTCGTCGTTGCTGGTGGCGCGCGCCGTCGTGTTGAGATCACCGGCAGCCACCGCATTGGCGAGAGCGAGGGCGCTGGTCACGGCCCGGCTGATCGAGAAAATGATCCAACCCGCCGCACTGAGCGCGATGAGCGTCGAAGCGATCAATAACGTCAGCAGGATCGTGCGCGCCGAGGCGTACATCACATCGGTGTCGGCCTTGGCTTGATCGAGCTGACGGCTATTGAGGTCGACCACCTTCTGCAGATCGGTATCGGCGATTTTGCGCAACGGCCGGGCCTGTTCGACCATGATTTTGTGGGCGGCATCGTTGTTGTTGGCGAGCGCAAGCTGGCCGACCTGGTTGATGGCACGCATGTAGCTGTCGAAGCTATTGAGAAACGCCTCGACGGCCGGCTTGCCGTCCGCACTCGAGATTTCGTGCAGCCGGTTGGCCTTCGTCTTGGCATCGCTCGCTTCGGCTTCGATAATCCGCGCAGTTTCCTGCATGCCGGCCTGGTCGGTGAGAATGATCATTTCGCGAATATCGGAAGCAATGCGCAGATTGTCCTTGCGAATGTCGGCCGACAGAACGATCCGCGCCACGTTGTGGTCGACCGCATTGTTGAATGCATTGTTGAGATCGTTTGCTTTCTGCAGCCCGACCATCATGCCGGCTGCCGACATCGCCAGGACGAGCGCGAACGCGGCGCCCAGCTTCACCTTCAAGTTCAGTCTCATCCATCGCTCCTAGTGCGGGAAACGTGATCCCCCGAGCCGAAGTTTGCGCCGTAACGCAGCCACTCGCTCAGATCCAACCGGGCGCAACCATGAAGGGAGGGGATTTCAGAACCGCTTAAAGTCGCCAGCGGCCACCTTCATCCACCCGGATGATGGTAGTTGTACCTACACAGGCTTGCAGCGGAAGATTGTATTGGCTACGTACAGCCGATCACACGCCGCGAAGGTCATGAAATCTGCCATCGACCCGCAACGCCAACCGGCCGAGTCCGCCGACGGCGAAGACGATTGGGATCCGCTGCCCGCGTTCAGCACGGCGGTCGCGCTTCTTTATGAGGCGCAGATCGACGCCTCCCGCGTGCCCGCAGCGCGACAGGCACTGCAGGATCTTTTGGATGCCGACGAGATCGCGGTTGTTCCGGCCGCCACCGCCCTGGAAGGCCAAGCTTTATCGGTCGACATCGGTGAACACGGCGAGGGTCCAGTGCGCATCCTGTTCCGCCGCAACAGCGCGAAGCCGCCGTTCTCTCCCGACGATGCGAGGATGTTGTCGCTGCTTCGCCGCCACCTCAGGACGGCCTACAGCCTAGGACTCATCACCAACCGCGACGGGCTCGGCTGTCTCGCCAGCATGCAGCTGGCGCAGAGCATGGTGAAAGGTCTTCTCGTCATTGACTCAGACTGCGCGATTCATTGGCGCAACCCCGCGGCCAGCAGCATTCTGGCGAATGCCGAGGGACTGATCGAAGACAAGGGCCGGTTGCGCGCCGGACGCGCCTTCGAAACCGCGCGCCTGGAACTCATGGCCCAGAGTGCGGCCTCCGGCCGCCAAGGCGTGATGCTGGTCGCGCGCCCGGCGGAAAAGCATCCCTATGGTCTGGCGTTCGCGCCGGTGAAGGCGGGTGCCGGTCTCGCAGCGCTGCATCGGCACAATCTCGTGCTCATCGCCATCAAGCAGATGCAGCGCGAAATCATGCTGATCACCGAGAGATTGGGCGATCTGTTCGGATTCACGCCCGCCGAAGAACGTCTTGGCGCACTGCTGCTGGACGGCTGCTCGCTGCAGGAGGCGGCCGATCTCGCCCACAAAGCGCTGCCGACGGTGAAGACCCAGCTCCGCAGCATGCTGAAGAAAACCGGTGCCCACAGCCAGGCCGAACTGATCAACGTGTTCCTGTCGCTGCCCAGCATTTTTTAGGCAGCCGGCCGGCCTATTTTCCCGCCGCGTCGATGATGCGGAACTCGCCGCTCAGATGCATCATGCTCATCAGATAGAGCAGGCCGTCATAGTAACGTTGTTCGCCTGCCGGCACCGGCATGGTCCACAATTCATCGAGGAACGCTTTCGAAACCGCACCCGGGGTGGCGGCGAAGCTGCCAACCGCGGCGGTCGCGACCATGCCGGGCGAATGACGCGTCGACAGCGGTTCGCCGTCGAGCGTGTAGCGATCCGAGAAGGTGTGGATGTTCGGATAGAGGAAATTCTGGACGCGGTCGCTCAAGGTCTTCTGCCGCGCGTCCTTGGCCCACCACGAATAGTCCACCGACCAGTTCGACACCGTGCGCCAACTGTCATAGCCGAACGAGGACGGCTTGCCGTCGTAGGAGATAATCGTCGAACCATCGAAATGACTGAGATCTGGCGACAGGCCGGTCTTCGGTCCCGTCACCGTGACAAAGAACGAGCGGCTGACGTCGGCCGCCTTCAGCCAGAAGTCACGATCTTCCTTAGGGCCCCAGCGGCCCCACAATTCGTAGAACGCCGGCAGGTGATACGAAGCATCGGTGCCATCGCGATCCGCTTCGGGCACGAAGCGGATCATGGTGTGGGTTTCGTCCACCATCGGTCCCACCGAGACCGGGCGCGGCCCCCGCGGGAATTTGAACGGCGGCCACGATTTGCCGGCCTTGGCCAGCTCGGCGAGCATGGCCCGGTTGTTGATGCTGGGCCACGGCTTCTCCGGCCAGACATAGGGCGCATCTTCCGGATGGATGCGGAATGGTCCCGTGGCCGTCGTCACCGGATGATGGCGCATGCCGCGCAGAATCCGGTCGGCTTCGGCTTGGTAATTGTAGATGCCCTTGCCGTTGCCCCAGCGATGCGCCGCGAAATAGAGCGACATCACGAAATACTCTTCGCCGTCCGGCGCGGCGCTGTCGGAACGCGGCGAGCCGTCGGTGCCCATCGACCAGGCGAAATAGCCAACCGACGGATTCTTGGGATCGGTGACCAGCATGTGGGTGTGGGCCCAGTTCCACAAGGCATCGAACTCGCGCTTCTTGTCGAGCTGAACGGCGATCATCATGCCGTAGCTCATGCCTTCCGAGCGCGCGTCGTTGTTGGCCCAATCGGTGATGTACGCCAGCGGGCCGTTGGCATTAGCGCCGGTTTCGAAATAGAGCCGCTGTTCCTGACCGTCGCCGTGAAACAACTGGCGGAACGCCTGTTCGACCTTGGCCTTGGTCTCGGCGGGTGTTTTGCCCAGCGTCTCGGCGAAGAGATTGCGATAGGCGTGCGTCTTGTAGGCACCGGCGCCGTCGCCGGGGAAGCGGGTGATCGCGCTGGGCACGGCTGGAGCCGTTGGCGGCGTTTGAGCACTCGCCATACCAAAGGCGAAAACGCTGGCGGCGAAAATGGAGCGGAGGCGATGCGTCATGGCTGAACCCGCGAACATGATACCGTTACCGGTATTACCACAGCGGCGGAAACCGGCGCGACACGCGCCTGGCGATCACTGCAATGTGTAGCCGGAATAGGACCTTGTCCGGCGTGCCGGCCTTTGCGGGAATTTCCCAGTACGACAAACGATAAGACGGCAAGATCGTATCGTATGCTTACAAAGTCCCACTTTTGTCATGCGGCAATTAGCACCACCTTTTTGTCTTGCCAGACATGCCCCGCGGCCATTTGCGCAGGCTGAAGGGGCGTTCTGCCGATTCCGCCGCATTGGCACACCCGCCCCCGTCCCCCATTTTGACGGGGAGCCACCCCCTGGAAAGGATCATGGACCGTAGTCCCGACGACAGTTTGAGCCCGGCGGCAGCGACCGCTCCGTATCATGGGCATGCGGCTGTCCCGGACTATTTGATGCGCCACTACTGGTGGGCCTATGTCCATCCTAAAGCGCCCTGGGTGTTCGATCGGCTGTGGCTGATCAATCTTATTTTGCTATGCAATTACAATAGGATGCGCCGCCAAGCGCTGGCTGAGTTCGAGGCGCCGCAGCTTGGTCGCATTCTCCAGATCGCATGCGCCTACGGCGATCTGTCTCCCAAGCTCGCCAAGCGAGCGGCCAAGCAGAACGGCCAGCTCGACGTCATCGACGTGTTGCCAGTCCAGCTTCGCACTCTCAAATGGAAATTGCCCAAGCGGGCACCGGCCCGGCTGATGCGGATGGATTCGACAGCCCTCCATCTGCCCGACGCCAGCTACGACAAGGTTTTGATTTTCTTCCTCCTGCACGAACAGCCGGTGGAAGTGCGGGCCGAGACCATCCGCGAAGCGTTGCGGGTCCTCAAGCCCGACGGCACCCTGGTGATCTGCGATTACGGCACGCCGGCGTGGTGGAATCCGCTGCGCTATCTGATGCCGCCCTTCCTGGCGGTACTGGAGCCGTTCGCCCTGTCCTTGATGCGCCAGCCGCTCAAGAACCTGCTGCCGCCTGATATGACGGTTCGCCACACGCCGGTGTTCGGCGGCTTCTATCAAAAAGTCGTAGCGACTCGAAAATCTCACGGTTGACGCCGCCGCGCGCGTTTACGATACACGCCAATTCATTACGCCGGATTCACCACGGGCCGCTTCCGTTGCGCGCGCCGGGTGATAGGGTTCGCGCCGCCTGTGGTTGGGAGGAGTCTATGTCCTTGATTTCGCGCCGTACCGTTCTTGCCAGCAGCGCCGCGCTGCCGCTGTTGTCGCTGCCGATCGCCGCCGCGCCCGCGGCCGGTTCCTACGGCATGGTGCGCCGCCAGAGCCCGGCTCTCGACGCACTGGTCGATGTGAACGCGCCGGTCGAGCAGATCGGCTGGGGTTATACCTGGGCGGAAGGCCCGGTGTGGGTGAAGGACGGCGGCTATCTTCTGTTCAGCGATCCGCGCAACAACGTCATCTACAAGTGGACCGCCGGCGCCCCGCCGGTCGAGTTCATGAAGCCATCGGGCCTTGCCGGCGATCCCAATCCGGCGCTGCGCGAATCCGGTTCCAACGGCCTCACCATCGATGCCACCGGCGCGCTGGTGATGGCCGATTCTGGCACCCGCGCCATCGCCAAGGTCGATCTCAAGACCAAGAAGAAGACCCTTCTCGCCGACAAATACGACGGCAAGAAGCTCAACAGCCCGAACGACCTCGTCGTCGCCAAATCGGGCGCCATCTATTTCACCGACCCGCCCTATGGGCTGGCTGACGGCGACACCTCGAAACTCAAGGAACTACCGTTCTCGGGCGTCTATCGCCTCGATCCCAACGGCACGCTGGCTTTGCTCGACAAGGAACTGACGCGTCCCAACGGCATCGCGTTGTCGCCCGATGAATCGACGCTCTATGTCACCAATTCCGACCCGGCCAAGCCGGTGCTGAAAGCCTATACGCTTGGGTCCACCGGACTGGTGCAGAGCGCCTCGCTGCTGTTCGACTTCACCTCGCTGGTGGGACCGAACACCAAAGGCAATCCGGACGGTCTCAAAGTCGATCAGGACGGCAATCTGTTCGTCGCCGGTCCCGGCGGCATCCTGGTGCTGTCAAAGGAAGGCAAACTCCTCGGCCTGATCAACGTGACCGGCCGCGCCAGCCCCAATTGCGCATTCGGCGAAGACGGCTCGACGCTGTTCATCTGCGCCACCGACATCGTCGCCAAGATCAAGCTCCGGACCAAAGCGGCGAACTGGTAGTTTTTAGGTGGTCGCGCGGCCGGACGGAAAACCGCTTCGCACTTTTCCTGGCCGTCGCTCCTACATCTGCATCGTCCAGCCTTCGACGCCCATGGCGGCCTGACGAACCGCTTCGGTCAGAGTCGGGTGGGCGTGGCAGGTACGGGCGATATCTTCGGACGCCGCGCCGAATTCGATCGCCAGCGTCGCTTCGGCGATCAGATTGCCCGCTTCCGGCCCGATAATATGCACGCCCAACACCTTGTCGGTGGCGGCGTCGGCGATGATCTTGGCAAAACCTTCGGTCGCCGCGATGGTTTTGGCGCGGGCGTTGGCGGTGAAGGGGAACTTTCCGATCTTGTAAGCAATGCCGGCGGCCTTCAGCTCTTCTTCGGTCTTGCCGACCGAGGCGACTTCCGGCGCGGTGTAGACCACGGCCGGAATGGCATCATAGTTCACGTGGCCCGCGCGCCCCGTGATGCGCTCGGCGCAAGCGACGGCTTCGTCTTCGGCCTTGTGCGCCAGCATGGCGCCTTCGCGACAATCGCCGATCGCCCAGATGCCCGGCACATTGGTCTTATAATGACCGTCGGTGATGACGCGGCCGCGCGCATCCAGCGCCACGCCGATCTCTTTGAGGCCAAGACCTTCGGTGTAAGGACGGCGGCCGATCGAGACCAGCATCACATCGGTCTCGATGATTTCCTGCGCGCCGCCCGCGGCCGGTTCGATCGCGACTTTCAACACATCGCCAGTCTTCTCGACACCAACCACTTTGGTCGAGAGTTTGAACGTCATGCCTTGCTTGGCGAGGATGCGCTGGAACGCTTTGCCGACTTCGCCGTCGAGACCGGGAGTGATGCGGTCGAGGAATTCCACCACTGTCACCTCGCTGCCGAGCCGGCGCCACACCGAACCGAGTTCGAGGCCAATATAGCCGCCGCCGACCACCAGCAGGCGTTTGGGCACCTGTTTCAGCGACAGTGCGCCGGTCGAAGACACGATGCGCTCTTCATCGACCGTGACGCCTGGGAGCGGCATCACTTCGGAGCCGGTGGCAATGATGATGTTCTTGGTCTCAAGCGTACGGACGGCACCATCGGGCCCGCGCACTTCGATCTTGCCTGGCGCTACGATGCGGGCTTCGCCGACCACCGGCTCGACCTTGTTCTTCTTGAACAGGAACTCGACGCCCTTGGTCAGTTCGCCGACGACCTTGTCCTTGTGCTTCATCATCCCGGCGAGATCGAGCGCGACCTCGGCCTTGATGCCGATTTTGGAAAATTCCTTCTTGGCTTCTTCGAAGCGCTCGGAGGCAAACAGCAGCGCTTTCGACGGAATGCAGCCGATATTGAGGCAGGTGCCGCCGAAGCGGCCGCGCTTATCGATGCAAGCGGCTTTGAGACCTAGCTGCCCCAACCGGATGGCGGCGTTGTAGCCACCGGGTCCACCGCCGATAACGACGGCATCAAACGAATCGGCCATGTCGGATTTCCCGCGCGAAGAGACGGCCGTAAAATAGGTTTTATTAGAACAATTCTCAAGGCATTCGGCCAGCCGCCGCAGGCATTCGACCAACCGCCGCGCGCAGGCCGCTCACCCGGTAAACCACATAATGGGCGATGGGAATGCCGTGGCGCTTGCGGTCGATCTCGGCGATCGCCTTCACATCGCTGAACTGCGCGGCCACCACACCGCGCAAATCGCGCCGTTGTTCGGTGATGTAAAGCGCCGGCTTGGCGAAGGCCGCAGCGGTCAGCGGCGGCGAATTGGGCCAGCGATAGTCCTCGCCCAGGCTGACCACCGGGAACGGGCTGTAGAAGGCGAACCACGCTGTCGAAGCGTAAT
>JAHFQC010000064.1:3756-31821 GCA_023259375.1 Alphaproteobacteria bacterium | reverse complement strand
CCCTCGCCGCCGCCCTCGGCGACGAGTTGCAGGACCCGCTCGACGAAGCTTCGCCTCGTCATTGGTGCGATCTCGCCGATTACAACGACGCCCCGGCTCTGCCCGTCGGCGCTCGCCCGCTCAGCTATTTCGTCAGCGGCCCGCATGCGATGTCGCGCCGTCTGTCGATGACCGGCGTGGTTGCCCCCGATCTCGGCGGTGCGTTGCAGGCCGAATTGAAGCCCGGCCAGCGTCTGGTGTCGCCGCGCGGCGACCTGTGGCGTTGGGACGGTTTCCGCGCCTCGGCCGATGCGCCGTCGGCGTCCGCCGTGCGGCTGGAACAGAAGAACCGTCTGGCCGAACTCAAAGATCTGATCGCGACTGCGAAACAGATCCGCGACGCGGCGGCGGAAGCCTACGCAACCGCCAAGGCCGACGCCGAAGTGTCCTATCGCTCCGCCAAGGCGGCCGCGGTGGAAGCACATCAGAGCGCCAAGGCGGCGGCGGAAGAATCCCACCGCATCAACAAGACCGAAGCCGAGCAGGCCTATGCCTCGGCCAAGGCGGAAGCGGAACAGTTCTATCAGGCCGCCAAGGCCGAAGCCGAGCAGTCCTACCTGACGGCCAAGACTGAAGCCGAACAGTCCTATCAGACCGCCAAAGCCGACGCCGAAGCGCGCTATCACACCGCCAAGGCCGAAGCCGAAGAAGCCTACAAGGTCGCCAAGGCAGCCGCGGTCGAAAACTACGAAACCATCAAGTCGAAGGCGGAAGACTTCTACCTCACTTCGACCACCGCAGCGGAAGATGCGTTCCAGGCTGCGAAAGTAGCGGCCGAAGCGACGTATCAAGAAGCCAAGGCGCGTACCGATGCGGCCTATCTGGAGGCCAAGCAGGCTGCGTCCGAGGCCTATGAAGCCGTCCGCGGCGCCGCCCAGGAAGTCTACGACGCCGCCAAGGCCGACGCCGAAGTTTCGCGCCAGGCTCTGCGCGCGGCCGAGCAGGAAGAGCGCAACGCGGCTGCCGCCGTGATGGCGGCGCAGGATGCGGCGACCAAGGCTGCCCGTCAGGCCGCCGAACGCGCCCAGCAGCTTGCCGCTCTCGAAGCCGAAATCACGCGCATCACTGAGGCGCGCAATGCGGCCAAGGAAGCCGAAGCCCAAGCCGCCCAGGCCCTCACCGACATGGGCGACGGCCACGAGCTGATCCAGTCGGTCGACAACGCCCGCGAAGCCGCCGGCGAAGCGCGCAATAGCGCCGCCAATGCCCGCGCCACGCTGGAAAACCTGAAGCGTGACGGCGAAGCCCGCGAGCGTCGTCTGGCGGTGATCGCCGAAGAGCGCAGCCGCTGGGAACAGCGCAACAGCGCCGCCGCCGAGCACATCGCCGATCTGGAAAGCCGTCAGGTGCAGTTGGCGGAAGAGCTGACCGGCGCCGAAGCCGTGCCGGCCTCCATTGCCGAAAAGCGCGGCGCCTTGCTCGATGCCATCGGCGTCGCCGAAGTGGCTCGCAAGGAAGCCGGTGACGCCCGTGCCGAAGCCGAGTCCACGCTGGCTGAAGCCGACCGCGCCGCCCGCGATGCCGACCGCGCCCTTTCCGCCGCGCGCGAAGAACGCGCCCGCGCCGAAGCGGTGATGGAAGGCGATTCCGGCCGTTTGACCGAGCTGGTGCAGCGCATCCGCGACGAACTCGATTGCGCTCCGGAAGAATTGGCCGAGCGCGCCGAGATCAAGGAGAACGAAGAACTCCCGCCGCTCGAAATCGCCGAGAAGAAGGTCGAGAAGCTGAAGCAGGAGCGCGAAGCCCTCGGCGGCGTCAACCTCAGGGCGGAAGAGGAAGCGGCGGAACTCGAAACCCGCCTCACCGGCCTCACCACCGACCGCGACGACCTGATCGGCGCCATCGAGCGCCTGCGCCGCGGCATCCAGAGCCTCAATCGCGAAGGCCGCGAGCGGCTCCTCGAAGCCTACGAGAAGGTCAACACCAACTTCCAGATGCTGTTCTCGAAGCTGTTCGAGGGCGGCGAAGCCAAGCTGACCTTCACGGAATCGGAAGACCCGCTGGAAGCCGGCCTCGAAATTTTCGCCCGTCCGCCGGGTAAGCGGCTGCAGTCCCTCGGCCTGTTGTCGGGCGGCGAGCAGGCGTTGACGGCGATGAGCCTGATCTTCGCAGTGTTCCTGGTGAACCCGGCGCCGGTCTGCGTGCTCGACGAAGTGGACGCCCCGCTCGACGATGCCAACGTCGAACGCTTCTGCAACATGCTGGAAGAGATGACCAAGCTGACCGACACACGGTTCCTGGTCATCACCCACCACGCGCTGACCATGTCGAAAATGCACCGCCTGTTCGGTGTCACCATGGCCGAACGCGGCGTGTCGCAGCTGGTCTCGGTGTCCCTCGCGGAAGCCGAACGGGTGGCGGCGGAATAGCCTGAAATTCCTTCCATTTTCGCCGGATAGTGCGGTTTCCGCACGCCTGTGTTAGCCTCTGGGCATGAACATCAAGCCCAAGATGAACGAAAGCGCTCGCCCGCTTCCCGCCGTGGAAGATGACGAGCGTTATCGCGATGAGGTGGACGCCTTCATTGCGCGCAACCGTGACGCGCTGAATGCCTCGATCCGCCGTGGCCGGAAGGAAGTTACCGAGGGCGACCTTCCGACGGACACCATCGAAGACATCATCGCCGAAGGCCGCAGACGTTACGGCGAACGCTGATGCCTGCCCGGGTGCAATTCACTTGGGAATCCCGACAAGACCTGCTCGATTTGTTTGCCCTTGTGGCGGAAGAAACCGGTCTGGAACGGGCAGAACTGATCTTGCACCGAATCCACGAAGTCCTTTCCGCGTTGGCCGATTGGCCCGGCATTGGGCGCCGCCGTGACGATATGGACGGAACGCCACGCTCATTTGCAGTTCCCCCTTGGCTGATCATCTACGAAGCTCAGCCTGAGAACCGCGGCGTTCAGGTTTGGCGCGTTGTCGACGGACGTAGGGACGTGCCGGCCCTTGTGCACCCGCCCCGGCGCTGGCTCAGATCACCGCGGCCGTCGCTCGCCGAGGATGACAGTCGGGACGAACCCCAACTGACCGATTCTCGGAATGGCTCGAAACCGGTTCAGTTAACCCCGAACTGGTGCGCCAGACCCTCCTCCGGGGCCATTTGCCTAAAATTCGCCCGATCCTTTTCGCCGCGGGATTGATTCGCCCTGTTTTTTCAGCCCCTTGTGCGCGTTTGCGCGCGCTTGACGCCTCCCGTGACCACCCCTATGGTCCCGCCGCTTTTCGAACCACGCCGCGAGCCTAGGAGCGGTCTTTGCCGCCATCCGAACCCGAAGATTTAAAGCGACTTGGCGAACGGATCGACGCCGCCGGCAAGAAGCACGCCGGGGAGGAACCACAGGCGCAGCCGACCTCTGCTTTCGGCATCGCCTTCCGCCTCGGTACGGAGCTTGTTTCTGCGGTTTTCGTCGGCGCTGGTGTGGGTTGGGGCATCGACTGGGCGGCCGAACACTGGGCCTCCTTGCATACGCGGCCGGTGGGTCTGGTCGTGATGTTCTTACTGGGCGCCGTCGCGGGGATTCGAAACGTCATCCGCACAGCCCGACAGATAAGCGCCGAAATGGCGCCGAAGGAGTGAAGCGCCGTGGCCATGAATCCCATGGAGCAATTCGAAGTTAAGCCGGTCATTTTCCATGACCCGCTTTTCAGCATTGCCGGCCATCCGATCTACTTCACCAATCAGGCCCTGTTCATGATCGTCGCCGTGACGGTGGCGACGCTGTTCCTGACCCTGACGGTGTCGAAGAACCGGCTGGTACCGAGCCGTGGCCAGTCGATGGCGGAACTCTCCTACGAGTTCGTCGCCTCGATGATCAACTCGACCATGGGCAGCGACGGGCTGAAGTTCTTCCCGCTGATTTTCACGATCTTCCTGTTCGTGCTGTTCAACAACTTCCTCGGCCTGATCCCGTGGACGTTCACCGCGACCAGCCAGATCGCCATCACCTTCACCCTCGCCAGCTTCGTCATCATCACCATGGTGATCGTCGGCTTCATGAAGCAGGGTCTGGGCTTCTTCAAACTCTTCGTCCCCTCGGCACCGTGGTACCTGCTCATCCTGCTGGTGCCGATCGAGGTGATCTCGTTCCTGACCCGTCCGGTCAGCCTCTCCGTCCGTCTTTTCGCCAACATGCTCGCCGGGCACACGCTGCTCGCCGTGTTTGCGAGCTTCGTCGTTCTGATGGTCGGCGCCGGCGGCATCATGTACGGCGTAGCGCTCGCGCCCTTCGCGCTGATCGTCTGCATCTACGCGTTGGAAATGCTGGTCGCGGCCTTGCAAGCCTATGTGTTTGCGATCCTGACCTGCATCTATCTCAACGAAGCCATTCATCACGCCAATCACTGACCTGCCAAAAACTGTAGAAGGAAATACGACTATGGAAGTTGCAGCCGCAAAAATGATCGGTGCCGGTCTGGCCTGCTTCGCGCTCGCTGGCGCGGGCGTCGGCATCGGTCTGGTGTTCGGTAACTATCTTGCCGGCGCCCTGCGCAATCCGGGTGCGGCCGCCAGCCAGACCGCGAACATGTTCCTGGGCTTCGCGCTTTGCGAAGCGACTGGTCTGTTCGGCCTCGTCATCGCCTTCATCATCCTGTTCGGTTGATGAGCGAGCCCGCCGTCACGCACACCGGCACTGAGGCGCAGCACAGTGCCGGCTTTCCGCCTTTCAAGACGGAAAGCTATCCGAGCCAGATTTTCTGGCTTGTCGTGTGCTTTGTTGCGCTGTTCCTCATCCTGTGGCGTGTGGCGAGTCCCCGCATTGCCGGCGTGATCGGTGCCCGCAAGGGCAAGATCGCCGACGACATTGCGGCGGCGGAGAAGCACAAGGCCGAAGCCGAAGCGGCGCTCGCCGCCTACGAGTCGGCCGTTGCCTCTGCCCGTGCCAAGGCCCATGCCGAAGCCGACGCCAACCGCAAGGTGCTGGAAGCCGAGACCGAAAAGGCCAAGGCTGCCGCTGATGCGGAGGCGCATGCCGCGGCTGCCAAAGCGGACGCCGAAATCGCTGCCAAGCGGGCTGAGGCTGCAACACATGTCACAAAAGCCGCGCAGGATGCCGCGTCGGAAATTGTGAACCGGCTTATCGGGGTCACTGTACGCCCCGAAGAGGCTGAGGCCGCCGTCAAGGCCTTGTGACCCTGACGCTACACCCGGAACGAGTCCATGGAACTGCTCAAGGAATATGAAGTCTGGGTCGCGATCGGCCTCGTAGTGCTGATCATCGCGTTCATGATCCTTCGCGTACCCAGCGTGGTCGGCAAAATGCTTGACGCCCGCGCTGCCGGCATTGCCAAGGAACTGGACGAAGCCAAGAAGCTGCGGGAAGAAGCCGCCGCCGTCCTGGCCGGTTATGTCCAGAAGGCCGCGCAGGCCGAAACGGAAGCGGCCAAGATCGTCGCCGACGCCAAGGAGGAAGCCGAGCGCTTCGCCAAGGAGACCCGCGCCCAGCTCCGCCAGCAGATCGAACGCCGTGCCCAGATCGCGCACGCCAAGATCGAGCAGGCCGAAACCGCCGCGCTGGACGAAATCCGGGCGCTCGCTGCCGACAAGGCCGCTGCTGCCGCCGAGACGCTGATCTCCAAGCATCTCGACCCCAGCCGCAGCGCCGCCCTGGTCGAACAGTCGATCAAGGACTTCTCGGCCAACACGCCGTAAGTCGTCCGACATTCAAGTTTGACAACGCCCTGCTCCCCCGAGCGGGGCGTTTTCGTATGGGGCAGTCTTTCCTCCCCCGCGGATCACCGCCCGGCAAACCGCACAACGCTCGAATAGTGGTGGAGATGCCGAACGCAGCCAGGCGGAGGGGGGTACCGAAATTCAACGAGCAGAAATAAGCCTACCCTCGCCGCCTTCGGCGACGCCGTGGCTCTTTCACTGGCCCGAGGAATGCGTTTCCGCCACCGCTCCCGGCAAAATGCTTTCGATCGTCGCGTTGCGGTGAAAATCGCAATAGAGCGCGCTGAGCGCGGCGTAGTAATTTTTCTCCATTGCATGCAATAGGCCGGTATCGAAGGCTTTCAGGTTGGCGAGGATCGTGAGCAGGTTCTCGTGCGTGAAGCCTTGTTCGACCGGTCCTGAGAAAAGCCGGTATTGCCAGTCGTCGTCCACCAGCCGGCATCCCGCATGCGTCAGGATGGGCAGGAAAGTTCCCGGCTCCTCCAACTGGCGCCAGAGCTCGACGTCGCGGTAGACGACGTGATTGTTGATCTCTTCGGGCGGGCGATCGATGAATTCTTGCGCGCTCGATGTGTCGACCAGATTCATTTCGCCGGCGCGTCCGCAATCGATGTGGAAACTGGAATTCAGGATCCAGGCGTGGGCGATCACCAAATGCCAATAAAACGGGTCTTGCACGCTCAGCGGCGCCATCTGCCGGCGATACTGAAGCTCCATGCGGAACAGCGAGAAATCCCTCAGATAGCGCCGGAAGATCGGCCATTCCTCGAAGAACGGCAGGATGTAGCGCATGATGTGCGCGATGTTCAGGGATATGGCGTCGCCGGAATACAGCACCAGTTCTTCGGCGAGCGGATTGACGAGCTGCCTCAGATCGCACGCCCGCCCCATAAACGCGGCGTCTTCGAAGCAGAACGGCGAACCGGCATCGCCCCAGGGCAACCAGATGCGCGACTTGAGCGGCGACGGCGGCATGGCAATGGGGATGCGATGCGAAAAATCCGGCGCGACGCCCCATTTGTCGAAGCTGGCGATCTTGTTGGCGAGAACCGTTTCGTCGATCAGGAAGCCCGGCCTGGTCTTGAACACCAATTCGTCAGGATCGGTCACCCGATCGAGCGCGGCTGCAATGTTGCGGGATTGATAGATGAACCCGCGCGGATGCCAGGATTTGCAGGTGACATTGGGCTGCGGAACGCGGACGAGTTCCACTTCCGGCCATTCCTGGACCGGCGCGACATAGGCGTCATTCGCCGGCGTATCCCAGGTCACGTAGACGATGCGGTCGATCAAGCCCTTGCGATGGAGCGAAAGCAGCGGCGCGAAGCTCGCGCGCAGCAACGGCGTGTTCACCGTGAAGCCGGTAACAATGGCAGTGGTCATGACGCACCATTTCCTACTCCGGGCGCAGGCGCCTGGCGGCGGCAGCATCGTTCGTTTTGGTTAACGTGAGGTTTTTGCCTTCAGTCTCGTGCAGCGCGAAGCATGCCGCCGGCCGGAAATCTTCTGAACCGATGATCGCGGCCGTCTCGCCGATCAGCGGGGCCACCATCGCGACCGTGATCCGGGATTGATTTGCCCAGGCGTTGGCCGGGCTTGGCGCAATTCCACCATGTTTACGGCTCAGCGTCTCCACCCGAACCATAGGGGGGAGCCCATGCGCATCGCAGCGATCGGTGGATGTTGTTCGCCTGGAGTTGCGCGGCGGCTGCGGCGCCGACGGCGCAGATGGTACCGGTGGCCGACGGCGTCAGCCTGGAGGTGCTCGACTGGGGCGGGCACGGCAGCGCCCTCGTCTTTCTCGCCGGTCTCGGGCGCACCGCGCATGATTTCGACGATTTCGCCCCGGCCTTCACCAAGCGCCATCACGTCTACGGCATTACCCGGCGCGGCTATGGCGCCTCAAGCAAGCCGCCCGCAACCGAAGCGAATTATGCCGCCGACCGCCTCGGCGATGATGTGCTGGCGGTACTTGCGGCACTGAAACTCGACCACCCGGTTCTCGCCGGTCATTCGATGGCCGGAGAGGAAATGAGTTCGATCGCGACGCGCCATCCCCTGACCGTTGCCGGGCTCGTCTATCTCGACGCGGGTCAAAGCTTCGCCCTGTACGATCCCGAACATGGCGACATCGTCGTCGATCTGAACGAACTGCGCCGCAGGCTGAACCGGTGGGACTATTCGGGCGTCAATGTCGCCGAAGACGAGCGGCAGACCCGGGACATTTTGGATTCTCGTCTGCTGATCCTGGCACACCAGGGGCTTGAGCAGCACCTGCGCGATCTGGAGCCGTACAAAACGTTGCCGCCGCAGCCGATGACCGAACAGGCGGCTATCGGCAATGCGGTGATGCAGGGCGAGCGCAAATTCACAGATCTCGGCGGCGTACCCGTGCTAGCGATCTACGCGAGCCCGCACGATGTCTATCGCAATCCGACGCCGCAAACCCAAGCCGCCGCCGACGCCGATCTGGCGTTGGCAGCGCGCCAATCCGCATTGTTCGAGGCCGCCGGTGCCAAGATCGTCCGCCTGCCCTATGCCAGCCATTTCGTCTGGCGGACGCATCGGGCCGAAGTGTTGCGGGCGATGGAAGATTTTCTCGGCGGCCTGTCGCGAAATCCGCGGAACTAGCTAATTCATCCGCTGCTTCAAAAGCGGGATTTCGGCCGAGCATCCGGCCGTCTGGCAGGCCAGCCATTGCTCGGCGCCCGCCTCGCCGCCCGATAAGCGACCCATGTGATAGAGGTACGGCTGATTGCCGTCGACGCAGAGCACGACGACCTTGGTCTGGCCGTTCGACAGCGCCTTCACTTCCGCCCATGCATTGGTTTTGGCGCAACGGCTATCTTTGGTCAGCGGCGGCTTGACGGTGACGGCGGCACCCGTGTTGTCCAGCCGCGGACACGACGACTGGGTCAAGCAGCGCACCGCATTAGTCTGCGCCGCGCGCACGAACCAGCTTTCATGATTGCCGAACACCTTGACGACAAACACCCCCGCCGCCAGCAGCGCCGCGATCCCGAAACCGAGACGAATGGAGCTATGCATGATTTCGCAATCTGCCAGAGGTAAAGCTCATGCAGAGTTCCTATCAGGTCTCCCGTGAGAGATCCTAGTCAAAACTGATTGGATTCTTCTGGCGCAAAACGAACGCCGGACCAGCGGCGCACTACACCGGCAGAATTTGCGCTTTTCGGCGCACGTAATCGAGATCGGCATCGCGCTTCAGCACGATATAGCTGGTGAAAGCGGAAACCTTGTTCATGTCGGACGGCGGCCAAAGATTGTCAAATGCGCCTTTCGGCATCGTCCCATTGCCTTGCGACGGCCCGGTACCATTGCCGCCGACGAAACTGTCCGCGCCGACCATATCGGTTGTCCCGAACGCTCCGGTTCCCCTGAGTTCCGCATCATTGAGCGGCCAATACGGATTGCCCGGCAGTTCGATATCGCCGCGGACGAAATCGTTCACGTTCCTGCTCGCGAGCCGCCAGCCGCCGTCCAGATTGACCATCCTGCTTGGTGCGAATGCCAATGTCAGCAACAGCAGCTTCATCGCACCGAGGGCATACTTCACAGCCAGCCCTTGCGCCTGCAGGAGATAATTTGAACGGCCGGCGCCAAGCGTCAGCCAGAAAGTCTTGCCTTCGTACAACGTAAGAAATGCGTCCTTATCGCAGGCAATTTTCAACCCGTCGCCGAAATCGAGCACCGGCGGCTTGCCGGCGATGAGGGTGGCTTGCGGCGAATCCGCGTTGAGATGCGGAAAAATTGCGTCAGCCGCCCGCGCTCCAGCCACCGCTACAACGCTTATCCCAAGCGATGAAAGTACCGTCCGCCGCGTCTGCATGCCCGTCTCCGATGCAAAACACAGGGGGGTTATAGCACGCGGGCCCTACATCGTCTCCGGCAAAACCACCTAGGCGTGTAGCTCGCGGAAGGCACTGCGTGGCCCCCGAACGTCGACCTCGGTAAATACGCCACGCCGCCGAGCTACGGACAGATGCAGAGCCAGCTCAAATAGAGCTCACTCCTTCTCCGTGTCGACCACCCGGATGTGCAGCTCGCGGAGCTGTTTCAGGGTCGCTTCGGCCGGGGCGTTCATCATCAGGTCTTCGGCGCGCTGGTTCATCGGGAACAGAATGACCTCGCGCAGATTGTCGACGCCCGCCAGCAGCATGACCATGCGGTCGATGCCCGGAGCGGTGCCACCATGCGGCGGGGCGCCGTAGCGGAATGCGTTCAGCATGCCGGCGAACTTCACTTCGGTCTCTTCGCGCTTGTAGCCCGCAATCTCGAATGCCTTCAGCATCACTTCGGGATCGTGGTTGCGGATGGCGCCGCTCGACAGCTCGATGCCGTTGCAGACGATGTCGTACTGATAGGCCTTGATGCCGAGGATGGTGTCCTGGTCGGCCGGATCGAGGGCGAGGAATTTCTCGCGGTCGAACTGGGGCATCGAGAACGGGTTGTGCGAGAAGTCGATCTTCTTCTCGTCCTCGTTCCATTCGTACATCGGGAAATCGACGATCCAGCAGAACTCGAACTTGCTCTCATCGATCAGGCCGAGGTCGCGGCCCAGCTTGATGCGGACCTGACCGGCCAGCGCCGCGGCGCGATCCTTCTTGGCATTGGCCGAGAAGAACACCGCATCGCCCGCCTTGAGCCCGGCGATCTTGGCCAGTTCGGCCTGTGCCTCGGGCGGCAGGAATTTCGCGATCGGACCTTTGCCGGTCAGCACGCCGTCCTTGTCCTCGAACACGATGTAGCCGAGGCCGGCGGCGCCTTGTTCGGTCTTCGCCCAGGCCTCCAGCTTGTCATACCAGGAGCGCGGCTGCGAAGCGGCGCCCGGTGCAGGAATGGCGCGTACGGTCTTGTGTTTGAAGGCTTTGAAGGCCACGTCTTCGCGATCGAAGACACTGCCAACATCGGTGATCAGAATCGGGTTGCGCAGGTCCGGCTTGTCGACGCCGTACTTCAGCATCGACTCTTGATACGGGATGCGCACGAATGGCGCCGGACTGACTTTGCGGCCGTCCGCGAACTCTTCAAAGACTCCATGAAGAACGGGTTCGACGGCAGCAAAAACATCATCTTGCGTGACGAAGCTCATCTCGATGTCGAGCTGATAGAACTCGCCCGGCGAGCGGTCGGCGCGGGCGTCTTCATCGCGGAAGCACGGCGCGATCTGGAAATAGCGGTCGAACCCGGCGACCATCATCAGCTGCTTGAACTGCTGCGGCGCCTGCGGCAGGGCGTAGAACTTGCCGGGATGCAGACGGCTCGGCACCAGGAAGTCGCGCGCGCCTTCGGGCGAAGAGGCCGTCAGGATCGGCGTCTGATATTCCATGAAGCCCTGGTCGATCATGCGGCGGCGGACCGACGAGATGATCTTCGAGCGCAGGATGATGTTGTTGTGCAGCTTCTCGCGACGCAGGTCGAGGAAGCGGTATTTCAGCCGGGTCTCTTCCGGGTATTCGAGATCGCCGAACACCGGCACCGGCAGGTCCGACGCCTGCCCCTGCACCACCGCTTCGTCGATCCTGAGTTCGACTTCGCCGGTCGGCATGTCGGGGTTGATGGTGTCCTCGGTGCGGGCCTCGATATGGCCGGTCAGGGTCAGCACCCATTCCGAGCGCGCCTTGTCGACGGTGGCAAACGCCGGGCTGTCGGGCTCCACCACGCATTGCGTGATGCCGTAATGATCGCGCAGGTCGATGAAAATCAGGCCGCCATGGTCGCGCCGGCGATTAACCCACCCGGAAAGGCGGGCACGAGTGCCCACGTCCTTCTTCCGCAGTTCGCCACAGGTGTTGGTGCGATAGGCGTGCATGACCAAGTCCTTAGTACGGAAAATCTGGGGGTATGTGGCGGTTCCGGGGGGGCGAGGTCAAGTATATTGCTGGAATTGCTGCAACTGTCGCAATGTTCGGCTAGCACGGGCCGAAATCCGAGGTTTTCCAGGCCGGCGGCCCCTGCCCCGGAGCCGCTAAGCCATCCGTTTCGGCCGCCAGTCAGCGGCTCGCGTACTTGCGCCCAAGCCAAGCCCGGACGGGCTTGTCATAGGCGTAGAGCAGCACCGTCGCCAGGACCACGACGAAGACGAAGACCCCGGCCCCTACCCCGTATTTCAGCGGGTCGGCGGGATGGGTCTTCCACGCCCAGTGGCCGAACAGAAACACGAATGGGTAGTGCAGGATGTAGAGCGGATAGGACAACTCCCCCGTGAAGCGGCAGAGCGGACCCAGCGGGCCTTTCACGTCGCGGATGCTGGCGCCGACCATCAGGATCACGGGGAAGACGGCGATGATCATCGCCACTTCCAGCAGCCCGTTCCAGATCCCCGGCAAAGCCGGCACCGCCAGCACGGCCAGCACCATCACCGAGGCGGTGAGGTACGGCGCCGGCAGCCGCAGCTTCCAGCCCATGCGATAGACCAGAAGGCCCGCGAGGAAGGGATACGCCAGACGCACCGGCGCCACCCACAGAAGTTCATAGCCCCAGCCCCAGCCGAGCGAATTGCGGCTGCCCAGCAGGAACACGGTGGTGATGAGCGCCACGGCGCTGAGCCCCAGCAGCACGCGATGCATGCCCTTCCCCATCCGGTGGAACCAAACCACGTAGAACAGGTTGGCGATGTATTCCCAGAACAGCGTCCAAGTCGGCGCGTCGATGCAGTGGGTTTCGTCCCAGTGATTGGGCAGCGTCGGCGACGGCAGCAGGAACAGGGTCAGGACATACGCCAGCGCGATGGCGCCGAACGACACCCCGACGCCGATATGCTGGGTGGTGCCGATATTGGGATCGTTGAGATAGCAGATCAGGCCGAGCGTGACGGCGACCGGCACCAGCGGATGCAGCCGGATCAAGCGCCGCTTGATGAAGCCCCAGAAACCGAGGCGCTGGGTCTCCGGCGTCAGCGGACTGAGCCGGTTGTCATAGGCATAGCCCAGCACGAAGCCCGACAAGGCGTAGAAGAAGTCCACCGCCAGATAGCCGTGCGGAAACGGATTGTGGGCCCAATCCGGCGTGATCAGTTCGAAGATATGGAAGATCACAACGCTGAGCGCGGCCGTGCCCCGAAGGCCGTCGAGAACTTCATAATGTGCTTTCACGCGATGTCACGCCGCCGTGGGCGCCCCCGTCCGGTGTTGGCGCGCTCCCTCGCGAGCCTTTGTCATATTATTGGGCTAACCTAATGACTTTTCTTCACAAAACCACTCAAGACTACGTTACTGCCGGGACCCAACAGCAAAAAGGTCTGGATAACGGCACGGCCCCGGCCAAGCGGCGATTTTCGTTCCCGATTTTGCTTTAACTGTCGCACTGTTCGGCTACGGTCCGGCCGTCACAAGGGGTCTGCCATGAAATTTGTCCGTCTCGCCGCCGCTGCCGCGCTGGCCGCTACACTCGCTTTGCCCGCATCTGCCGGTCCGCAACGCAATATCGTGATCTTCGTGGCCGACGGGCTGCGCTACACCTCGGTGACCCCGGACACCGCTCCGACCATGGCCACGATCCGCCGCGAGGGCGTCGACTTCACCAACAGCCATTCGAGCTATCCGACCCTGACCACGGTCAACGCCGCGGTCATCGCGACCGGCCACTTCCCGGGCGACACCGGCAATTACGGCAACTCGATGTGGGTGAACTTCCCGGTGCCGTGCCGCCTCAATGAGTCCGTCACCTTCGTCGAAGACGACTGCATTCTGCGCGACATCAAAGGGCACTATCCGAACGACTACATCGCCCAGACCACGATCATCGAGGCCGCCCGCAAGGCCGGCTACAACACCGTGGTGATCGGCAAGAAGGGTCCGACCGCGATCCAGTTCCTGCCCGCGCTCGATTCCAAGAACGAGAACGTCGACGGCCCGCTCGGCCTGTTCATCGACGACTCCACCGGCACCCCGACCAATCCGGACGGCAGCCCGACCAAGTCGACCATGCTGGGCAAAGACCTCGGCGCCGACATCGCCAAAGCCGCCGCGGGCATCCCCGTCCCGCCGCACGCCGGCACCCCCAACATCGTGCAGCAGGCATGGCTGCGTCAGGCGGTGAGCCAGGTCATCATTCCCCGCCTGAAGGAGTCGGGTAAGCCGTTCGCGATCCTGTTCTGGTCGCGCGATCCCGACACCACCCAGCACGGTGCACTCGACAGCGACGGCAAGCTCGTGCCCGGCATCAACTCGACCAGCGCTCGCGCCGCGATCCGCAATGCCGACGCCAGCTTGAAGGACATTGTTGAGACTCTGAAGCAATACGACCTCGCGCAGAACACCAACGTCTTCGTCACCGCCGACCACGGCTTTTCGACCATCGCCAAGTCGATCCCGGCGGCTGATGGCACGGTCGGACGTCCGACTCTGGCGCCCGGATTTCTGGCGCTCGATGTCGGCGAGTGGCTCGGCCAGAAGGTGTTCGATCCCGACCGCGAAGGCGCCGAAATCGACGCCTCCTCCGGCGAGCGTCCCACCCAAGGCAACGGCCTGATCGGCCCCTCGGCCGCGGCCCCGCAGGCGATCGTCGTCAGCAACGGACCGACCGGGTTCATCTATCTGCCGTCGGGCGACCGCGCCGCGGCCAAGACCATCGCTGCCAAGCTGATCGAGCAGCCCTATGTCAGCGGCCTGTTCGTCAACGACGCCCTCCTCGCCGCCGGTCCGAAATCCGACTTCGCCGGCGCCTTGCCGATGAGCGCGATCAATATGATCGGCTCCTCCAAGATGCCCCAGCCCGCGATCATCGTCTCGATGCGCACTTTCCTGATCGGCGGCTGCCTCGAAGACGAGCCGCAGATGTGTCAGGCCGAAGTCATCGACGGCGGCTTGCATCAGGGCCAGGGCATGCACGGCAGCTTCGGCCGCGGCGATACCCGCAACTTCATGGCCGCGATCGGTCCCGACTTCAAAAAGGGCTACACCGATAAGGCGCCGGTCGGCAACGTCGACATCACGCCGACCCTGGCCCACATCCTCGGCCTCCCCCTCGCCGGCCCCGGCACGCTCAAAGGCCGCGTGATCGAAGAAGCCCTGGTCGGCGGCGCCGAGCCCAAGGTCGAGAAGCGCAGCATCGCCTCCGACAAAGCCGCCAACGGCTTCCACACCATCCTCGATGAGCAGCAGGTCGGCACCACCAAATACTTCGACGCCGCTGGTATGCCGGGACGGACGGTCGGGCTGGTGGAGAAGTAAGAGCATCTGCCCCCGCGGGCGCAAGACTCTCGTCACCGGCACGAAGACCGTGGGGGAAGTGCCCGCCAGGGCGAAGGGGGCTCGCTCGCGTGTAATTACGTTTTGTCCGTCATAAACTGGTTGCGAAGCCCCGGCCCCCTTCGGCGCTTCGCGCCACTTCCCCCACTTCGCCTTTCCGCCGTGCATCCGCACGCCGAAAACGCTCGCGGGGGCAGAACACGACAGCACCGCCTGCGCCCATTCCCCCAGCAGGCGCGATGCAGCCCCCACTGTGCCAATCGGACTTTCTTGCAATCGATTGTAACGCGTGAGACAGTTCTCACGGCCTGCTACTACTCGGACAAGACCGGCGGCAGACAGCCGGCCACAGGGATTGAAACAAAGGACAACGAACATGCTCGTCACTCGTCGGGGATTGGGATTGGGCGCCACGGCTTGCGCCGCGGCCAGCGTCTTGGGAGCACCGGCACTTGCCGCCGCCGCGAAAGCGCCGCCGCCGCTGAAGATCGATCCGGCCACCCTCTTGCATCCCGAACTGCGCGAGGCGGGCAAGTTCTTCGCGGCCATGGCCGGCGGCCCGCCGATGACGGCCGCGAACCTGCCCAAGATCCGCGCCGGCAACGGTGCCGGACCGCGCGGCGGCATGCCCTTCCCGCGCATCGACAAGCGCACGATCCCCGGCATTACCGGCCAGCCCGATGTCCCGGTTCTGGTGATCGGCGCCAACAAGGGCGGCAAGCCGCGTCCCGGCGTCGTGTTCATTCACGGCGGCGGCTTCATTCTCGGCACGGCCGAAGGCGAAAGCATGCAGGCGCAAAGCCTGTCGTCGGAGCTCGGTTGCGTGGTGGTGTCGGTCGATTACCGCTTGGCGCCGGAAACCCGTTTCCCCGGCATGCTCGAAGACTGCTACGCGGCGCTGGCCTGGATGCACAAGAACGCCGCCGAGCTCGGCGTCGATCCCAAGCGGATTGCGGTGGTCGGCGGCAGCGCCGGCGGCGGCCTCTCGGCGATGCTGGCGATTGCCGCGCGCGATCGCGGCGAATATCCGCTCTGCTATCAGGTTCTGATCTATCCCATGCTCGACGACCACACCGGCTCGACGCGCATGCCGCCGCCGTTCATCGGCACCTATGGCTGGGATGTGCCGAGCAACAAACTGGGCTGGACCTCGCTGCTCGGCGTGCCGGCGGGATCGCGCAACGTTCCGAAAGGCGCCGTCCCCGCCCGCGAAGAAAACCTCGCCGGATTGCCGCCCGCCTTCGTCGGCGTCGGCAGTCTCGACCTGTTCGTCGAGGAAGACATGACCTACGCCCAGCGGCTCGTCATGAGCGGCGTACCGACCAAACTGCTGGTCGTGCCCGGCGCCTTCCACGGCTTCGACGGCATCGCCTCGTTCTCGCGCATCGGCAAGGAATTCACCGCCGCCTGGCGCGGCGAACTCGCCGAACGCTTCGCTGATCTGGCGGCGTGCTAACGCTAATCGGCTGACGTTAAAAACGGGACGGCTGCGACCAGCACCGTCCCGTTTCTCTTTGGAGCATCCGCTAAATGATCAGCTTCTTCGGCTTGGCGACACTGATCCAGCCGATGATAATCAGCCTTGTCACCATCACCGACGTGAAGAAAGAGGTCAGGATGCCGACCCCGAGCGTCACGGCAAAGCCGCGCACCGGACCCGCGCCCAACTCGAACAGGATCAACGCCGCGATCAAGTGAGTCATGTTGGCGTCGATGATCGTCGCCACGGCGCGTCGTTCGCCTTGATCGATAGCGCCCAGCATGCCGCGCCCATTGCGAGCCTCTTCACGCATACGCTCGAAGATCAGCACATTGGCGTCGACCGCCATGCCAAGCGTCAGCACGATACCGGCGATCCCCGGCAATGTCAGCGTGGCACCAAACAGCGTCAGCGCCGCCATCAGCAGCACCAAATTCACCGCCATCGCGATATCGGCGAAAAGACCGAACAGGCCGTAACGCAGCACCATGAACACAGCCACCAAAATCAGGCCCGCGACGGTGGCGATCTTGCCGCTTTGGATGGAATCCTTGCCGAGTTCCGGCCCGACGGTGCGCTGATCGAGCGGCTTCAGAGGCGCGGGCAAGGCACCGGCGCGCAGCAGCACAGCCAAGTCGTTGGCGGTCTGGACCGTGAAATCGCCGGTGATTTGCGCCGTACCCTGCAGGATCGGTTCATTGATGATGGGATCGGTCAAAACCTTCTTGTCGAGCACGATGGCGAAGCGCTTGTGGGGATTTTCCCGCGTGATGTCGGCGAATTCACGGGTCCCCACCGATTCAAAATGGATCAGGACGGCGACCTTGCCCGACTGGGGATCGTTGGACCAACTGGCATCCTTGAGCCGGTCGCCCGCGATCATGACGCGTTTTTCGACCAGCACCGGCGGCGCCTTGATGCCGCCGCGCACCCCTTCGTATTGCAGCAATTCATCATTAGGCGGGATGCGATGCTGGCTAGCCGCTTCCAGATCGGCATTTTCGTCGACCATCTGGAAAGTCATCTTGGCCGTGGTTTGCAGGATGGTGAGGAGATGCCTGGGATCGGAGAGGCCCGGCGCCTGCACCACGATGCGGTCCGTGCCCTGCTGCTCGATGGAAGGTTCTTTGGTGCCGAGTTCGTCGATACGCTTGCGCACCACTTCGATGGACCGGCTGACCACATCCTTCTCGAGCTGCTTTTTGTAGGGCTCGGTCATCTTGAGGATGATGGTGTTGTCGCCCGGCTCAGTGACTTCATACTGGCGCGCGCCGATCAGCGTCGAATTGGTCAGAACCGGATTCAGCCCTTTGACCACATCCAGAGCGCTGGCGAATTGCTCGGCATTCCTGATCTTGATGCCCACCGCCCCTTCCGGGCGCTGGAATTCAAAACCGATGTGCTGCTTGCGCAGGCCGTGGCGCAGATCGCCCACCAATGAATCGAGCTGATCCTTGACAACTTGGTCGAGCTCGACTTCGAGCAACACATAGGAGCCGCCTTGCAGATCGAGACCAAGGCTGGCCGTGTCGTGCGGCATCCAACTGGGAAGCCGGTCGCGCGCGTTGGAAGGCAGCGCGTTGGGAAGCGCAAGGACAATCCCGGCGATCAGGACAAGCCCCACCAAAATGCGGACCCACTTGGAAACCTGCAGCATCGTTTTTCGACCTAACGCTTATTGCTCGGCCTCGACCGGCTGTTTCGCCGCGCGCTGCACACGGATTGTCATATAGTCAGCGATTTCGACGGCCGCTCGTCCGGACTTTGGCGATTTTCCAACAATGCCCGAATAGATAATAACGGATTGCCCAGGCACACACCCCCAATGATCGAATATTGTATGTCTAGCGTATTTTTGTCGAGCAGCGCGCCCAATCGCGCAGCCAAGCCATCTTCCGCATGCGCTGCGGAAATCAACGCGGCGGCGGAATAAATTGGGTCAGCAAAGGAAACGAGACACTGCTCTGCCCCCGCGGGCGCAGGATTCTCGTAACCGGCACGTAGACCGTGGGGGAGCGGGTAGCGTCAGCGTAGACTCGCATTTGTTGCGCCAGCGGCAAATCGAAGGGGGCTCGCTCGCACCGCAATCCATCAACTGATCGGATTGTTTGCAATCATTTCTTTAGCAGGACTTGTCACACTTGGAGAGACGTCCGGTGGGCACAGTGCGGCAGAGCAAACCAACCAGCAATGTCATCCAATTCCGGCAGTTGCGCAGCCGTCCGCAGCGGCCACGCAAGGGCCCGCGCATAATCGCTGCCATCTTGCTCGGAACTCTGCTTGGCGCCGCCGCATGGTACGGTGCACCGGACTGGACACAAATCGGCGAGATCGCCCTGCTCCCAGCCAGCCCGAATGAACCATCCGGACAAGTCAGCCGTACGTTCACGATATGCGGCACCGGTCGACACACCAACTGTGTCATCGACGGCGACACCTTCCGGCTCAACGGCACCAAGATCAGGATTTCCGATATCGATACGCCCGAAATCCATCCGTCCCGCTGTGCTCGTGAAGAACAGCTTGGTCAAGCTGCAAAGCAGCGCCTGCTAGGACTTCTGAACGCCGGTCCGTTCGAACTTCGAGCACCCGGCCAAGATCGCGACCGTTACGGCCGCGACCTGCGCGAGGCCTTTCGCAACGGCGCCTCGCTCGGCGACCAACTCATCCGCGAAGGTCTCGCCCGCCGCTGGGACGGCCATCGCCGGTCGTGGTGCGAATAAGCCTCGTAATGGCCGCAGAGCCAGATTTACTCTGCCGCCAGACGTTCCCACACTGGCGAAGACGTACCCGAAAGCCGCTGGAATTTCCTATGGCGACCTATATGTGCAAGAACCACAGAAACAAAACTAGCGGTGTAACGCCAGAACACACGGGCCAGAAATATACGTCATAAATCCACCAGATAACGTGTCTAAATGTTCTCCAACGAGCAACACCACCCTGATCATGTAAGACTGAGAGCATCGTCTTATCATAATCGATTGGATCGTGATTGAATGGGCATTTCGCTAATATCAATTGATATTGAGTACGAACCTCTTCGATTTCCTGCTCGGTTGGTTTTTGTTCACCTTCAAGAAGACGGAGCTTGTAGGCGTGATACAGATCACTGATGTCACGAGCGTTGTCATGCATATAGTTGCTTCGGATCTTATCCTCATCAAAGAGGCTTACAACGCTTAAGACCAACATCAGAACTGCCGCCGCCAGTCCTACAAGTCCGATCATATCTGTGTGATGGTCAACGGTGCCAATATCCAGATATTTCGGGACTACCGATAGCACCAACACATATGCAGAGAGAATGCCGAGCGAAATACCCTTCCACCAAGCCCGAATGCGCAACCTGTCGGCGGCCCCAAAACGCGACGACTTGGTCTTCCACATTGTTCCCAAAAGGGGATGGTCAACCCAATATTTTTTCGTACTCACGTGTCCTCCAACCAGTGATGCTCCATATTTCGCACTACGTTCAGCACGGATGACAATGGCGCCATCAACCCAGCAATTTCAGGTGTCGAACTTTTGACGAGCAAATATGATGAATGCATCAATATCCGCCATCAGTTGGGTTGCACGCTCATTAAAATCCTTTATTCGCGCTTCTGTTTTTGACGACCATTGGTCGTCTCGCTCTGTTTCAGGAATTGGTGATGCCCAACGATCTGCGCTGGTAACAATCCACGTTCCGTTCGAGAGTCGTGATATGAATTCACCTGCGCTCGATACGATAGAGCTAAATTTTTCTTGAACTTCTACATCGTCAAATTCGTACTCAGCTCCATGCCATGTGATCGCAAATTCTTGCGTCTTCGTTAGTCTGTTCCAGCTGAACCCACCACCTAGATCATATGTTCTAAGAAAGTCTTTTTCGCCTTCACTTAGGAGCGCGCGAAATCGCTTTAAGAGTTCGACATCATGGGAGCTTGCGTGCCGAATTGGGGCCGGGGCGAGTGATGCAAGCCAAACTGATAAGGCGATTACGAATGCAGCTAATGCTTCAGGATTTAGCTGCCACTGAGGCACTGGCCAGAGAAGCCACGCCAGTGAAGCCATTGCGCTAACGCCAGTCAGTCCACGCCCGAGCGCCGAATTTAGCCCACGGAAGATCCTTGATAACCAAGTTTTCATTGCGCCCTCCGCCTGCATAAAAACTACACTGCTTTCGGACCGGTGTTGGAGTCGCGACAGTAAAAATGTCCGCGAATATCGAGCTTAGCTGGATTTTTCTTTTGCTCACTTGCACCCGCCTCTCACTCTCCGAAAAACGTGATAATTATGGACGTTTGCTCTCTTGAACGAGGCTGTGCGCGTTCCCACGTCTATTCCTGCAAAGACAGGAGTGACGGCCATCAGGTGCGCGAGGATCGCGGCCGGTAATACAGTCCGAACGACAAGTGCATACAGAGGCTTCGGCGCGTGAGCTTGTGGCGCGTCATGCAGGGCCGATCCAGTGTTCCGGGTGACGACGACCCGCCGCGCGAGCGGACAATACACCGGGGCCAAGCTGCGAACCTCGCGGAGCCAGTCAGGTGCAGGCCCATTCGCCGTGACACGCGAATGCAAGACCTTCCGCCTCGAAGTCTGGAAGAAAAACGGCGGGGCTTGGCGCCCGCCATTTTCTTAAGCTACTTCATCTTCCCGGCCGCGTTCTCCAGCACCACGTTCGACAGCACCGCGGTATCGGCCTTGTCGGGCAGATGCGAGCAGAAGCCGATGCCGACATAGAACGGCGCCTTCAGCTTCAGGGTGATCGGCGGGCCGAACTGGTGCATCGGTTCGCCTTCGAGGCTGATCCACAGCGCGAATTCGTCGCCGCGTTTTTCGATGCCGATGCGTTTGGCGATCACCGGCACCAGATCGTCGGGCGACTTGCCGCCGGGACGGCCGCGGCCGCCGACGCGGAACTCCAAGTCCTTCACCCGCGCGCCCGTCACCGGTCGTTGCGCCAGATGCACCATGCCGCCGCCGTGCAGCGCCACGATGGCTTCGGCGGAGTCGTCATCGAGACTCTGGCGGATGATCAGCACCGCCTTGCGGTCGTCGTAGCCCTTCGGATCGGGATAAGCGATGTCGGCCGCCAGCGAAACGTCGCCGCTCATCTGTTTCCACAGGTACCGGAATTCATCGCGGCCGTACCAGACGTTATAGCCGGCCGAGACGATCGTATAAGCGCCGGTCGCTTTGTCGAACGAGGCACTGCCCGGCACCACGGCGCTGCCGACATCCGATTGGCCGTCGAACACGCCGATCGGCGTTTTGAAGGTGGTGGTGGCGCGATGGAAATCGGCCGGCGGAGCGACCTGGGTGTGGGTGGCCGATCCCGGCTGCGCCCACTCGGGCACCACCGGCTTGTCGGCGGCGAACGCAGCGGTGGATAGAGCGAATACGAGCGCAAGGCGGAGCATGGCGTTTCCCTCGGGTTTTGCCGCCACGATAGCCGAGTCCGCGGCCGCGCAGGAGACGCCACTTTGGTCGGCTGGCGCCCCGGCGGTTTCGGCGCATTGACATTAATCAGCCGATCCCCGAAGCATTCCCGCACAATTATTTCACGGGGAGCGGCAGCCGGCCGGTCATCATGACGGATTCCAACCAGACGCAAATTCCTGACATCAATGGCTTTTTCGGCGAATGGGGTGGCCGGTTCGTGCCGCCGCAGCTGGAAGCCGTCATCAAGGAGGTCGAGCAGGCCTATCTCGCCATCCGTCAGGATCCGTCGTTCTGGGACGAGTACCGTTACCTGATGAAGAACTATGTCGGCCGCCCCTCGCCGCTGTGGCTGGCGCAGAATCTCACCGATAAGCTCGGCGGCGCCCGCATCTATCTGAAGCGCGAGGACCTCAACCACACCGGCGCGCACAAGATCAATCACTGCCTCGGCGAGGCGTTGCTGGCCAAGCGCATGGGCAAGAAGCGCGTCATCGCCGAGACCGGCGCCGGACAGCATGGCGTCGCGCTGGCGACCGCCGCCGCGCTGGTCGGGCTCAGTTGCGAAATCCACATGGGCGCGATCGACATCGCCAAGCAGCATCCCAACGTCATCCGCATGAAGATGCTGGGCACCAAGGTGATCGAAGTCACCCAGGGCGGCGCCTGTCTGAAGGATGCCGTCGACAGCGCCTTCACCGATTTTGTCACCAATCACGACGACACGTTCTTCGCCATCGGCTCGGTGGTCGGTCCGCATCCCTATCCGATGATGGTGCAGGATTTCCAATCGGTAGTCGGCCGCGAAGCGCGCGAGCAGATACAGGAACAGGCCGGACGCCTGCCCGATTATCTCGTCGCTTGCGTCGGCGGCGGATCGAATGCGATGGGCCTGTTCACCGCGTTCCTGGAAGACAAGAACGTCGCCATCATCGGTGTCGAGCCCGCCGGCAAGGGTTCGAAGCCCGGCGAACACGCCGCGACACTCACTTACGGCACGCCCGGCACGCTGCACGGCATGAAGACCTATCTGTTGCAGGACGACAAAGGCGAGCCGCTGCCGGTGCATTCGATCGCGTCGGGCCTCGATTATCCCGGCGTCGGACCGCTGCATTCCTACCTGAAAGACATCAAGCGGGTTCAGTACGTCTCTGCCACCGATGCCGAGACCCTCGCTGCGTTCCAGGAGCTTTCCAAGGTGGAAGGCATCATCCCCGCCCTCGAAAGCGCCCACGCCGTCGCCCACGCGATCAAGCTGGCGCCGACGCTCGGCAAGGACAAGATCGTGGTGGTCAACCTCTCCGGCCGCGGCGACAAGGATATCGATTACGTGGCTGACCTGCTGGGGATGTAGCTACCCCAGCACCTTCACCACCCGTGCGAACGGGTTGCCGAATTCGAAATGACGGATGAAGCCGACTTTCTCGACCAGGCTCATCGCCTTGCGGTTCTCGCAATCGACCATGCCCCAGACCTCCTGCAGGCCGAGGTCGTTCGCGTAGTCGAGCAACATCTTCTGCATCAGGGTGCCGAGGCCCTGGCGCTGCAGATCGCTGCGGACGATGATCGCGAACTCGGCGCTCTTGCGGCAGCTGTCCTGCACCAAGCGGGTGATCGCCATCAGATCGCCCTTCACGCCCTCGGCCACGAACGCCATCGTGCGCTCGTAATCGATGGTGGTGAATTTCGACACCAGTGCGTGCGAGACCTGCATGATCCCGGTCATCAGCCGGCGGCGGACGTCCTCGATGGTGCAGAGCTTGGCGGCGGCGACATAGCCGTCGGTGTCCTCGCTCCGCACCGGGCGGATGAGGAGCCGTTGGCCGTGCCACAGCACTTCCTGGACCAGATGGCTGGGATAAATCGCCGTCATGCCGCCACCATAGCAGCAAGCCGCTCCGGCCTCATAAGCTTACTGAACGGAATTTGAGAAAAATCGCACTTCGCGCAATAATATTACAACGGCATTGCCTCATGCCCCATTCTTACGCTTGCATAGTCGTCGCGGGGCGTTTCGTCAGGCGCGGAATTGGCGCGAATCCGTTATCAGGGTCGGATGCGGATTATCGAAACCACCACCGATCTTCAGGATCTCGCTCAGGAACTGGCGACGGCCCCCTATGTCGCCCTCGACACCGAGTTCATGCGGGACTCGACCTATTGGCCCAAGCTGTGCCTGATCCAGATCGCGGCGCCCGACGTCGCGGCGATCATCGACCCGCTGGCCGAAGGCATCGATCTCACCCCGTTCTTCGAGCTGATCGCCAAGCCCGAGATCGTCAAGGTGCTGCACGCCGGCCGCCAGGATATCGAGATCTTCTGGAATAAGGGCCGGGTCATTCCCGACCCGCTGTTCGATACCCAGATCGTCGCCATGGTGTGCGGTTTCGGTGAGGCCGCGTCCTACGAGACGCTGGCCCGCAAAATCGCGCATGCCGAAGTCGACAAGTCGGCGCGCTTCACCGATTGGGCGCGGCGTCCCCTGACCCGCCGCCAGCTCGAATACGCGCTCGCCGACGTCACGCATCTGCGTGTGGTCTACGAAAAGCTCTCCGAAGAACTCGCGCGCACCGGCCGCGCCAGTTGGGTGGCCGAAGAAATCGCCGCGCTGAAAAGCGAAGAACTGTACGCGCTCGATCCGACCCTGGCGTGGAAACGGCTCAAACCGCGCACCGCGAATAAGCGGTTCCTGACAGCGCTTGCTGCCGTCGCCGAATGGCGCGAACGCGAAGCTCAGGCGCGTGACGTGCCGCGCAATCGCGTGCTCAAGGACGAAGTGTTGCTGGAACTCGCCGCCACGCCGCCGGAAGACGGTGAAGCGCTGGAGCGCATCCGTGCGGTGCCGAAAGGCTTCGGCGCATCGAAGATGGGCAGGAGCTTGCTCGAAGCGATTGCAGCCGCCAAGAACAACGAGCCGCCCGCCTTCATCCCGGATCACAACCACCGCCGCCATCGCGATCCTTCGCCCGCTGCAGTCGATTTGCTGAAGACGCTGCTGCGCCTGCGTGCCGAGCACGCCCGCGTCGCGCCGCGCCTGATCGCCAATGCCGATGACATCGAACGTCTTGCCGCCGGCGAAGACGAAGGTGTCGCCGCCCTCACCGGCTGGCGCCGCGAAGTGTTCGGCAAGGACGCCATTGCGCTGCGCAAAGGCCAGCTCGCCATCGCCCTCGAAAACAACGAAGCGGTCGTGGTGGAGTTGGAAGACTAAGCCAGCGGCAGTGCGATCTTCACGCGCAGGCCGCCGCCATCGCGGTCTTCAAAGGTCAGCGTGCCGTTCGCGCCTTTCACCACTTCGCTGACGATCGCGAGGCCAAGACCGAAGCCGCGCTCATTGAGATTGCGGGCATGGTCGCGGCGATAAAACGGCTCCAGCACCGCCGCGCGTTCCTCGGGCGGAATGCCCGGGCCGCGGTCTTCCACCATCAGTTCCGCCATCGCGCCTGACACCGACAGATGTACATCCGCTTCGCGGCCGTATTTGAGCGCATTGGAGATCAGGTTTCCCGCCGCCCGCGCAAACGCCGCCGGGCCGATACGGAGCATCACCGGCGCTGACGGCAGAACTTCGCGCACCAGCCCGCCCGCTTCCGCAAAACCGGCGATGGTGTTCTGCAGCAACGGCACCACATCGACCGGCGCATCACTTTCACCGTCATGTTGCAGCTTGGCGAGCGCCAGCGTTTCCTGCATCAGGCCGTGCATGTCGTCGATGTCCCGGATCGCCCGTTCGCGCTGGTCGGCGTCGGCGATATACTCCGCACGCAGACGAAGCCGGGTGAGATAGGTTCCGAGATCGTGCCCGACGGCGGTGATGAGGCGCGTACGCCCGCGCACCAGATCACCGATATTGGCCTGCAGCCGGTTGAATGCGGCGATCAGCTGGCGCAGTTCGATCGTGCCTTCTTCCTTGAGCTCGGATGCTTCCAGCCGCGTGCCGAACTGCTCGACCGCTTTGGCCAACTGCTCCAGCGGCTTCATCTGGCGGTTCATGAACCACAGCGTGCCGAAGCCGATCAGCAAGGTGACGGCCAGCGCCAGCACGCCGAGACGCACGCCGGTGAAGCGCTGCGATGCCGGCCCCATCGCTTCGATCAGAAGAAGCTTGCCGTTGCGCAATCCGATCACGATCCGCACCGGCGCGGTCGCGCGCATCGTCTCGCTGCCGACGCGAACATCGGGCGATTGATCGATCCGGCGAAGTCCCGCCATGATCGAAACGGAACGGCCATCCAGCGCGGCGAGGTAAGCGCGCAACGCGACCGTCATGCCGGGCATCGCCAATCCGCCGCGCGTCGCGGGCGGCGCATCGACGACCGCGACTTTGGTCGCCGGCGTGCTCATCGCGGCGGTGGCGGTTGGCCACTGCGAGGTCGGAAGATTCTCGATCAGGTTCGCCATGGCCGCCGCCTGCCGCGGCAACGGCAGCACCACGCCGTAAACCCGCCCCGGCCGCTGCAACACGATGAAGGTCAGCATCATGGCGCTGAACAGCAGTGCCAGCGCCGTGGCGACGATCAATCCGAGGCGCAGCGACAGTCGCACGGATCAGTCCTTTCGCACCGTGGTGGCGAACATGTAGCCGGCATTGCGCACGGTCTTGATCAGCGCCGGCTTTGTAGGATCCGCTTCGATCTTCCGCCGCAATCGCGACAGCGCGACATCGATCGAGCGGTCGAACGCTTCCCAGCTCCGCCCTTTGGTCAAATCCATCAACTGGTCGCGCGTGAGAACCCGCATCGGCCGCTCGATGAACACGGCCAAGAGATCGTAATCGCCGGTCGACAGCGCAATCTCCTCGGTGCCGCGAAAGAGCCGGTGGGCGTCGATGTCGAACACGAAGTCCTCGAACCGCACCCGCCGCGATGACGCCGTCGCCGGAGCCGCCGCAGGCGCGGTCCGCCGCAGCACGGCGCGAATACGCGCCACCAGTTCGCGCGGATTGAACGGCTTGGCGACATAGTCGTCGGCGCCGACTTCGAGTCCGATGATGCGGTCGATGTCGTCGGACTTCGCCGTCACCATGATGATCGGGATGGCGCCGTCGGCGCGCAACCGCCGGCAGATCGACAGCCCGTCTTCGCCCGGCAGCATCAGATCGAGCAGGATGAGATCGGCCGGGCTTTCCGCCAACAGACGATCCATTGCGGCGCCGTTCTCGGCGACCCGCGCGGAAAATCCTTCGCGCACCAGCAGCGCGCTGACCAGTCCGGAGATTTCGCGGTCGTCCTCGACGACCAGAATGGCTTGCCCCATGGCCAAGTTTTGCCTCGCGTCCGCCGCGACTGCAAGCGCCGTTACACGCCGTTACAAACCGTTTCCCCGGTGCAATCCAGGCGATACAGCGCGCGCCCACAGTCCTCGCATCCAAGAGGACATTCCCCCATGAATGCGAAACTTTTCTCGTTTGCCGCCGCCGCGTTGATCGCGGCAGTCTCGTTTTCCACCGACCCCGCGCTGGCGGCCCGCGGCTTCCACCATTCGGTGCACGCGCAAGGCGCCTACGGCCGCGGCTACGACAAGCACGTCGACCGCTTCTGCTCCGGCGGCACCTGCACCGGCCATCGCTCGGTCCAGACGAACCAGGGATACGGCTATACCTCCGACCGCACGCGCTCCTGTGCCGACGGCTCGTGCAATAGTTCCGCCACCGTTCGCGGCAACAACGGCAACACCTGGACCCGCGATCGCGGCATCACCAATAACGGCGACGGCTCGCTGAATTGGTATTCGAACACCACCGGCCCCAACGGTACGGTGTCCCGCAGTGGCTCGGCGACCCGCCCCAATTAATCGCCGGCCCGCCGGTCCGGACGTTCTCCTCCGGGCCGGCATTTTCTATGATGGCTCGCCATGAAAAAGCTCATTCCTCTTCTTGCTGCATCCTTCCTGCTCTCCGGTTGTGTGATGGCGGCCCGCCATGCCGTGCATCGCATCGGCAACGCCGTCGATCCGCCCGCGGTCGCCATCAATGGTCCGGCACCCAAAAAAGTGGTCGACGAACTCAATGACATTGCGCGTTCCGGCACGCCGGTTACCGCGATCGTGATGAAGGACGGCAAGCTCCTTTATCGCGTCGATATCGGCAAGATCGACGCCGGCACCCGCTATCCCGTCGCCTCGGCGAGCAAATGGATGACCGCGGCTCTGGTGATGACGGTCGTCGACGAAGGCAAACTGCAACTCGATGCGCCGATCGCGACCGTACTGCCGGAGTTCAAAGGCGAAGCCGG
>JAHFQC010000064.1:0-3746 GCA_023259375.1 Alphaproteobacteria bacterium | reverse complement strand
ATCACCTTGCGCATGCTGCTGGCCCAGACCGCCGGGCTCGGCAATCTGCGCGCCCGGGTCGACGTTCGCCAGGACCCGCGCATCACCTTGGCGCAATCCGCCGCCGAGGTCGCAGCCCGTCCGCTCGCCAACCCGCCCGGCGAGGTCTTCGAATACGGCGGCCCGCAGTTCCAGGTCGCCGGCGCCATGGTCGAGAAAGTCACCGGCCGCCGCTGGTCGGACTTGTTCGAGGAACGCATCGCCCGCCCGCTCGGCATGACGGCGACGGCGTGGGAACACCTGCCTTCTCGCGGCGCCACGCCGGCCGAGACGCTGAACCCGCTGCTGCAAGGCGGCGCCGTCACCACCGCCGACGATTATGCCAAGTTCCTCACCATGCTTGCCGCCAACGGACGCTTCAACGGCCGCCAGATCTTGTCCGAACGCTCGGTGCGCGAGATGGAATCCGTGCAGACGCTCGGCAAAGCCAAAGGCTTTCTGCCGCCCGGCGTTCCGTCCGGCTGGGAATACGCTCTCGGCAACTGGTGCGAACAGCAGGCGGCGGATCGTTCCTGCACCGTCGTTTCCAGCCCCGGCGCGTTCGGCACTCTGCCATGGATCGACCGCCGCACCGGCGTCTACGGCATCTTTTTCCTCAAGGACCTGTTGATCCGCGATAGCCGCCACCTGCGTGCCGCCCGCGCCGCAGCGATGACCTCCGATTAGAGCATGACCGCTTTGGGCTGCGGCAGCGGCTTGCCCTTACCGCTTCCGAACCGATCGATGTGCGTGTCGCCCCAGACCTTCAGCGCTTTCAGAACCGGCGTCATCGAGAGCCCGAGCGCTGTCAGGCTGTATTCCACTTTCGGCGGCACTTGCGCATAGACCTTCCGCGCGATCAGCCCATCCTCTTCCAGCTCACGCAATTGGTTGGTCAGCATGCGCTGGGTGACGCCGGGGATAGCTCGCCTTAACATGTTGAACCGCAAGGTTCCGGCCATCAGGTGGAACATCACGACTGATTTCCACTTTCCGTCGATCAAGGAGATGGCCGCTTCCACGGAACAGCCCGGACTGCAGTCAAAGCGGGTGTGGCGCGCCTTCGCCATAACGGTATCCTTTTCGATACTATAGGCATATTTTGTGCGTATTGGCTTTTTACGAACTTAATTACATCTAGTGCAGACAGCAAATGCGGAGTTCTTCATGAAAGCCATTGGTTACAAAACACCCGGCAGCATCGATCGCGAAGACGCCCTCGTCGACATCGAACTCGACAAGCCGGTCGCCAAGGGCCGCGATCTTTTGGTTGCCGTCGAGGCGATTTCGGTCAATCCGGTCGATACCAAGGTTCGCCGCAGCGCCGCGCCCGAGTCCGGTCAATGGAAGGTTCTCGGCTGGGACGCTGTCGGCCGCGTTGTCGAAGTCGGCGAGCAGGTGACCCGCTTCAAGCCCGGCGACGAGGTCTTCTATGCCGGCTCGATCGTCCGCCCCGGCGCCAATAGCGAGTTCCATCTGGTCGACGAGCGCATTGTCGGGCACAAGCCGAAGCGGCTGTCGAAGGCCGAGGCGGCCGCGCTGCCGCTGACCGCTATTACTGCCTGGGAGATGCTGTTCCACCGCCTCGACATCAACAAGCCGGTTCCGGGTGCGGCCAACGCCGTGCTCATCATCGGCGGCGCCGGCGGTGTCGGCTCGATTGCCATCCAGCTTGTCCGCGCCCTCACCAATGTGATGGTGATCGCCACCGCCTCACGTCCCGAAACGCGGGAGTGGGTGGAGGAACTCGGCGCCCATCATGTCATCGATCATTCCAAGCCGATGGCCGATCAGATCGCCGCGCTCGGCATCGGGGCGCCGGCGTTCGTATTCTCGACCACCCAGACCGACCGTCATTTCGACGACATCGTCGCCTTGATCGCGCCGCAGGGCCGTTTCGGCCTGATCGACGATCCGGACACGCTCGATGTGGTGAAGCTTAAGCGCAAGGCGGTGTCGACGCATTGGGAGCTGATGTTCACCCGCGCGATCTTCGAGACCCCGGACATGGGCGAACAAGGCAAGCTGCTCGATTCCGTCGCCGCGCTGGTCGAAGACGGCGACATCACCACGACGGTGACGGAGATCCTGGAGCCGATCAACGCCGCCAATCTGAAACAAGCCCACGCCCAGATCGAAAGCGGCAAGACCAAAGGCAAGATCGTGCTGGAAGGGTTTTAGACGGCTTCTTTCCTCCCCCCGCGGTGTCGCGAATAACGAACCGCACTATCTCCGGATAGCGGGGGAGGAAAGTAGCAAAAGTTACTTCTTCTCCGGCGGGGCCCAGCCATCCTGGCGCGGCTGATCGGCGGGGACGAAAGTACCAAGCATGCACGGCGTGCCGCGGCGCAGGACATAAAACACCTGCATGTTAGAGCAGACTTCGCCGCCCCAGATTTGCCAGGCGATACCCTGCTCGAACTTCAGGCCGGGGCATTCGCGTGGCAGCTCGTTGCGCCACGTCTTGACCGGTCCGCCGTTCATCTTGAACAGAATGGTGCGGTTGTCCGGATAGGACATGCTGTTGATGTCGGTCGTCCTGATGCAGACCTGACGGGGCTTGGCGGGGGCTGGATCAGCGGCGTTCGCGGCGGTCACGCCTGCGAGACCGGCGGCCAAGGCAAACAGGATCAGCTTCTTCATCGATTCACTCCCAGCAAAAGCGCGCGGCAGACACCGCGGGACTGCGCTCCGACCGGGAGGATCGCACTATTCGGATGAACCGGGCATGAATGGGTCGGCGCCGCCGGTGGCGAGTTCCGCCTCTTCCGGTCCCTCGTAGGGATCTTCGTCCGGACCAAGCTGGTCGGACGGCGTCGGCACATCGAGCCCGTTCGGCGGCACGGCTTCGAGGAAACCGGCGGCCTTGAGTTCTTCCATGCCGGGAAGATGCGAAATGTTCTCCAGCCCGAACTGGACCAGGAATGCCTCGGTAGTGCCGTACGTGACCGGACGGCCCGGCGTGCGCTTGCGGCCGCGGATCTTGATCCAGCCGACTTCCATCAGCGTATCGAGCGTGCCCTTAGACAGCATGACGCCGCGGATGTCTTCGATTTCGGCGCGCGTCACCGGCTGATGGTAGGCGATGATGGCGAGCGTCTCGATCGCAGCGCGGGACAGCTTCTTCTGCTCCGGCTTCTCCTTGCGCAGCAGGAAGGCGAGATCGGCGGCAGTACGGAACTGCCACTTCTCCGCGACGCGCACGAGGTTTACGCCGCGGCCTTCATATTCCTTCTGAAGTTCGGCGATGATCGCACCGACATTGGATCCTTCCGGCAGCGATGACTTCAGCGCGTCTTCCGACAACGGTTCCGTCGACGCGAACAGCAGCGCTTCGCACATGCGCATGTGTTCGGGGTTGATCCCCTCCTCGACCGCTGGCGCCTCTTCCGACGCTTCGCCAGCAGCTTCGGCAACCGGCTCCGCGACGGGCTCGGCAGCCGTTTCGGCGGTCTCTTCGGCTGGCGCTTCGGGCGCGGCTTCGCTCACCACTTCCAATGCGGGAGCGGTTTCTTCGGCGAGTTGATCCGAACTCGGCGGTACGCTTTCGTCTGACACGTTTTGTCCTTCACTGACCGGCATCGACACGTCCGTCTCTTCGGCAAGGTCTTCTTGCACCTTCAGAACGCCGTTCATGCAGATGCCTCTTTAGCAAGGTCTTTGATGAATAGGTCTTCGAACGGCGCCATCTGGCGCAGCTCGACGCGGCCGTCGCGGGCGGCTTCCAG
>JAHFQC010000063.1 GCA_023259375.1 Alphaproteobacteria bacterium | reverse complement strand
GTCCGAGTTGTAGGTGGTGATGAGACCGGTGTTGGTGACGCCAACCGTGCCGCCGATGGTCGCTTCCGAACCGGCGCCGCCGAGGGACAGAAGACCGCCGGAATTGGCGCCGTTGCCGCCGCCGCCGCCGATCGACTGTGCCTCGATGCCGTTCGAGCGGCGGCCCAGCGTGGTGATGCTGCCGCCGTTGGTGACGGTCACGGTACTGGCAGAGCCGCCGGTCGCGCCATCTCCACCCATGGCGAAGGCCCCGGCAACGCTCGCCGCGCTACCGCCGCCACCGCCGATCGATTGGGCCAGAATGCCGTGGGAGTCGTTGCCCATGGTGAGAATGGTGCTGTTGGCGTCGACCATCGCCGCGCCGCCGGCGCCGCCGGCCGAACCGTCGCTGCCGCCGGAATAGACCAGACCGAAACCGCCAGAGCCCTTGCCGCCGCCGCCGCCGATGCTGAGCGCACCGATGCCGCTGGAGAACGTTCCGACGGTCGTGATGGAGGTGCCGGTCAGCGTGACCACGCTCGCCGTGCTCGCCATGCCACCGTTGTCGCCATGGCCGCCGAAATGGACGATGCCGCCGCCGCTTTTCGATTTGCCGCCTTCGCCGCCCTGACTGATGGCCAGAACGCCGAGATTGCCTTCGCCGAGCGTCGAGATCGTGCCGCCATTGAAGAGCGCGGTCGCGGTGCCGCCGAAGCCGCCTTTGCCGCCGTTGCCGTCCTTGCCACCGAGGCCTTTGCTGCTACCGCCGCTACCGCCGTTGCCGCCGATGCTGGCCGCGATGATGCCGCCCGACTCCCCGGTGGTGATCACACCGGTGAACGATACCACCGCGGTGCCGCCGTCGGCGCCGTCGCCGCCATCGCCCGCGTTGCCGGCAAAATAGTTGTTGCCGCCGTTACCGCCGCGAGACCCTTTCGATTGGGCGATGACCGCGGCGTCCTGAGTCACGCCGCCGATGGTGATCGCGCCGGTGAGCGGAGCATCAACGACCAGCCGTACATTCGGACCGGATTTTCCGGTCGGACCGATACTCGACACGCCCTTGATGCAGGTGCCGAGCGGATTGCCGTCGCCGTCGGTAAGGGGCGCGCAGGTTTCGCCGTGATCGTCGTCGATATAGGGCGTGATTGTACACCCGGTTCCAGTGCTGCAGGTGTAATGGGCGTCGGTGGGAATGACCGAGACGTCATCGCCTTCGGCTTTGAAGCTGATCAGTTTGGTCGCGTTGGTGATCGCCGACACCGTGAGCGTATCGATACCGCCGTGCGTAGTGACATCGAGCGGCGAGGGAATACTGCCGGTGCAGACGAAGGAGGATCCGCTGAGCACACAGCCCGCATGCGCCGGCGCGGCGGAGATCATGAGGCCCGACATCAGCGCAATCACCGACGTCATTACGGGGTTGGCATGGCGCACGGCCTTGGCGAGTGAAAACATGATCATTCCCCCTCCGCACAGTTTCCTGTGCCGCTACCGGCCGAGCGCCTCGTGATGAGACGGACCGATGGCGAAATCTTCGTCGTCACGAGCCATCACGGCGCGACGTCCGCATTCACATCGACGCGGAGTGGATTTTCGGCAGTTCTTGCACCGGCCGTGCTGCACGCACGCGGTTCCCCAGCCCCATTTCCCAACACCCGCCGTCCGCCAAACGCGTCCGACGGGCCCCCTCGTCCTTAATGAATCTTTTATTGCACTACATTGGCGTTAACAGTGTAGCGTTCCCTAATAACTAGTAAATCATGTTTTGAAGAAGACTTCGGTCAGTTATGGCGGGCAGGATTACTGAAAACGAAAATCGTTTTTGTCTTTGCACCACAATGAATAGCGCAGTCGTTCGCGATCTATACAAGTGGAAGGCGCGCGCAGCAGATCTGGTGTCTGGAGCGCTGCAACGAGTCGGACGCGGCTCCGTGCGGCCGGCAACCGGAAGTGATGGTTGTGGTCACGCGTGTGTGCGTGGCTGCGCCAAATGGCGCGGGTCAGTGTTCGGCGTTCGCGCGCGCGTCAAAAGCACTGCGGGCGTCGAACACGTCGCCCATGCGTGTTTCCGCCCATTCGATCACGCCCCGGAGAGAAACCGTCAGGCTGCGGCCGAGCGGAGTGATCGCATAGGTCACCGCAATCGGCGCGGTATGCTCGACCGTGCGGTCGATCAGGCCGTCGCGTTCCAGCGACTTCAGGGTCTGGCTGAGCATCTTTTGCGAGATGCCGCCGATGTGCCGCTTCAAAGCGCCGAACCGCTGCGAACCGTTGGCGAGGGTCAAAAGGATCAGCACGGTCCATTTGTCGGCGATCCGATCCAGCAACTGCCGTGTCGGACAGGCCGCCGCAAAGACGTTGCCGCGAAGCGGCGTTTCAGGAAGCGCAGGGTCTGATGAACCATCGTGCATGAGTACAGACCATAACGCAGCCCCTCGCGCTGCGGAAATGAAACGCATTACCCGCAACGTCGCAGCCTTCCGCAGCCGTTACGCTCGAAATCTTCGCAAAGCCCGCCGCAGCGCATCCCGGTTTTGCCTAAGGTGCGCCCGCACGAAGGGATGAAGCGATGCAGGGTACGCGCCCGCTTGATGGCCGCACCGCGATGGCCGTGGCCGCGGTTTTTCTTGTTCTAGCGCTGGCGCTGCAGCTGCCGGGCAATGTGCCGTACGACGGAATTGTCGTTTGGTATGAAGCCGAAAGCCATCGCTTGTTCGCCCAGCATCCGGCGGCGCTGGTGCTGATCTGGCGGCTGTGCGAGGCGGTGGTGCGCGGCCCGGCACTGTTCACCGCATTGCAGCTCACGACGTTATGGCTGGCCGTTGGCCTTTTGTTGCAACGGGCTCGTCCGCCGGCGTGGGCCGCAATAGTATTCTCAGTGATACTACTAGTGTGGCCGCCGCTCCTGGCCACCGCCGGCGTCACCGTCAAAGACGTGTTCGGCGCCCATCTGGTTCTGCTCGCCTTTGCTTTGGCGGCCGGCAACAATCCGGCGCGCTGGTTCGCGGCGTTTGCGGCGGGCACCCTGGCGTTCCTGTTCCGCTATCAGTTCGGATTGATCCTGCCGGTGCTGGCGATCGCCTGGTGGCCCGGGCGGAATGTTCGCACGGCGCTCGCCGGAGTGGCCGGCATTGTTGTGGTCTTCGTCGGCGTGAATGCGGCCATCCCGATGCTGTTCGTCAAGACCGGGCCGGGCGATGTCATGCAGTCGCTGCGCAAGATGGCGATCTTCGATATCGCCGGGACCGTCGCGCACGATCCGTCGGCACCACTGACGGTTTTCGCAAACGCAAACCTCGACACGGTCCGTCTCAAACAGGAGATGCGCGCGCAATACAGTCCGGTGCGCGTCGACACGCTGTGGCAAACAGGCGATAGCGGCACCATCACGGCGGCGAGCGGTGTGTTCGGCCGGCTTTACGCCGTACCCGACCGGATCGTGCTGCAGCAATGGCGCGCCACTGCCGCCGATCGTCCGAACGCCTTTCTGCAGCACCGCTTCGCCGCCTTCGCGCGGGTAATCGGGCTTGGCGACATCTGGCAATGCCGTCCGCTCACCCCTGGGATTTCCTGGCTGCCGCGTCCGGCCGCGGCGACGGTCGATGCCAAAGCGTTTGCCGCACCGCTTTCAGCCAAGATCATGACCCGGCCTGCTTTTCCGGTCAGCCTGACCTTCCGGGCCGTGCTCTATCTCGCGGTCCTGGTGTTGGCGCTGGTCTTCGGTCCTTATGAAGCAAAACTCCTGGCCGGGTTCGCCCTTGCCTATGAGGTCAGTTTCTTCCTGCTGCCGCAGGCTTGCGAAGTCCGTTACGCCTACCCCGTGATGCTGGCCGCGGCGGTCGCCGGCGCTATGACGCTACAGCGCCGATTTGTATGATTATTTTGGGGTTCAAACCTGGGGCGATTGGTATCTGGCATCTTGGACAACGCCGGGTATGATGGCAGCGTTGTCATATGCGTTTTCCGAGTTTTTCTGCTCCGCAGCGCTTCCCGGTAAGCGGGATCCGGTTATCGGAAAAGAAGCGCGACAAAACAAAAGGCTAGAGCGTTTCAGCGGCACCCAGGCGCGGCGGAACCGGTCTAGAAAATGATCACCGTGAAACCATCCGACCGTACGGCAGCCCCCAAACCGGCCAGCATCTATGACGTCGCCAAACGCGCCGGCGTCTCGATCAAGACCGTGTCACGGGTCGTCAACCGTCAGTCCAACGTCAGCGACGCGACGCGCGAAAAGGTCATGGAAGCGGTCGACGCCCTGTCGTACCGGCCCAATATCTTCGCCCGGGGTCTCGCCAGCGAACGGTCGTTCCTGATCGGCCTGCTCTACGACAATCCGTCGGCCGGCTATATCGCGGCGATGCAGGTCGGCGTTCTGACCCGCTGCCGGGAAGAAGGCTATCACCTGATCGTCGAAAGCCTCGACGCCGCCAATCCCAATATCGGCCGGCAGGTGCATTCGCTGGTGACGGAATCCTCGCTGCACGGGGTGATCCTGACGGCGCCTTTGTGCGATAGCCAGGCGGTGATCGATGCGCTCAACCGTGCCAATTGCCCGTTCGTGCGGATTGCGCCGGAAAAGCACCTGCCCGGCGCCTCCGATGTCCGCATCGACGATTTCAAGGCGGCCTACGACATGACCGCCTATCTGATCGGCCTCGGCCACCGCCGCATCGGCTTCATCAAAGGCCATCCCGGCCACGGCGCCGCCCAGGCCCGGTTCGCCGGTTATCGCTCGGCGCTCGAACACGCCGGACTGCCGCTCGAGGAAGAACTCTGCGTTCAGGGCTTCTTCTCTTATCAGTCGGGCCTTGAGGCGGGCGAAAAGCTGCTGACCTTGAAAAACCGGCCGACCGCGATCTTTGCCGGCAACGACGACATGGCGGCCGCCGTGCTGGCCTGTTCGCAACGGTTTAACCTCAAGATTCCGCACGATCTTTCGGTCGCCGGTTTCGACGACTCCCTGGTCGCCCAGGTGGTGTCGCCGCGCCTGACCACCTGCCGCCAGCCGATCCGCGAGATGGCCGAAGCCGCCGTCTCGATGCTGATCCAGAGGAGCGCCAACGACGGTCCGGTGGAGCGCCAGCTCGATCACGAACTGGTGGTGCGGGAGTCGACCGTGCCGCCGCCCGGCGCAACCTGATTCGCGAGCTAAGCCATTCTGTGCATTAATGTTTTCTAATATTGGGAAAGCGCTGTCAAAACTTCTGGTAAGCGCCTGCCAGTTGCGCTATAGTCTCAACACTGCCCTCGACCGTTGCCCGGTCGAGAATTTGTGAGTGCTGGTCACTCCTCCCTGGACTTGGGCGGCCGAGCGCCGCCCTTTTTCTTTTCAGATCCCCAAAATCTAGGCTTTGCTGGCGGCGATCCAGGCGGCGGCGATGGCTTCCAGTCCGGCGGCATCGGCTTGGTCGAAGCGCGCATGCAACGGGCTGTCGAGATCGAGCACCCCGATCACCACGCCCTCCCGGATCAGCGGCACGACGACTTCGGAATTCGAAGCGCTATCGCAGGCGATATGGCCGGCGAAGGCGTGCACGTCGGGCACAACCTGGGTTTGCCGGGTCACGGCGGCGGCACCGCAGACACCCTTGCCTTCACCGATCCGCACGCAGGCGGGCTTGCCTTGGAACGGCCCCAGCACCAGCTCGCGGTCCTTGGCGAAGTAGAAGCCCGCCCAATTGAGATCGGGCAAGCCGTACCAGATGAGCGCGGCGACATTGGCGGCGTTGGCGATCGGATCGTCGATGCCGGTCATCAGGCCTTGGGCCTGCAGCAAGAGGTCGTGGTAGAGCTCGGTCTTGGTCATCGGGTCCTTGTCGTTATTTTCAGTGCGCGTCGTTCTTGACATGCACCACCGCCCATTGATCCGTGTAAAGACGATGCCAGCCGGCCATCGCGTCCAGCGCTTTGACGGCGGGATTGGCGGGCTTCAGGATCGTCCAGCGGACGTGATAGCGCGTCAGCGTCGCCGCCAGCAAGGCGGAGTCTGCGGTTTGTTCGTAACGCCGACGAAAGGCGGGGTTGTAGATCGGACGGCCGTCGATGAACGGCTTGGTGTCGCGGAAAATCAGATAGCCGCCGAAAGCGCGCTCGTTCAACACCGGCTGACGCTTTAGGGTCGTTGGAACGCGCGCCAGTGCGGTTTGCGGCGTGAACGCGTCGTCGCCGCGCACCAGCGGCACAATCATCCGCACCGCCGCGGCCGCGAATATCAGCAACACCAGCGCCAGCAGCGGCCGCCACGCGAAATGCAGCTTTTCGTCTTCGGCCGATCCGGCAGCAAGCAGTGGCGCCACTATCGCGAGAGCAAGCCGCGCCGCCGTGCTCGTCAAAGCCAGCGCGAACAGGCCGGCAAGGAAAATCACCCGCAATGCCATCCGGCGCTGCGGCAGCAGCATCGCGGCCGCTGGCAGAAAGAGCAGCAGCGGCAGCACGGTTTCGACCGGCCCCGCCGGGCGCAGCGCGCGCAGCGCATGCACCACCCCGAAAATACCGGTCGGCGTGATCAGGCTAAGGAGAAGCGCAAAGCCCGCGAACACGCCCCAGGCGCGCGCCACCGCAACACGGTCCTTCGCGAACAGGATGGCTTCCAGCGCCAAGACACCGGTGAGGAGAAGACCGAGGATGAAGCTGCTCGACAAATTCGCCCACACCAGCATCACGGGCAGCAGCTTCAGCGATGGACCACGCTCGTCGGCGCGCAAGAGGCCGCCGGTCCACAGCGCCAGACACGGCGCGGCGAGAAGGAACGGCAGCGCCCGCACCGCCCCGGCGCCAGCGATCAGCGCCAGAGCCAGCCACAGACCGGTGATCGCGGCGCGGCGGCCGCGTGCCAGGAAAAATCCGGTGAAGCCCGCCGCCAAGGCCGCCGCCAGAGCGGTGAGCGCCAGCACCCCGCCCCAGCCCGCTCCGACATAGGCGCCGGCCAAGAGGAGTTCAGACAGCCAATCCTGATTGGCCCAGGGATCGCCGGCATAAGTGAAGGAAAACAGGTTGATGCGCAGGATCGCCTGGTTCTCGATCATCCAGCGCCCGGACACGATGTGCCAGTAGAGATCGCCGCCGCTCAGCACCGCAGGCACCATCAACACGGCCGCAAATGCGAACGCGGCCGCCGCAAGGCCCCAAAGCCCAGCATCGATACGCATAGAAGTGGGCGTCACGAAGCGGTCCCGCCGCAAAAGGCACCCGGTTGCCTACGCGGGCCCGCGGCGGGAATCAAGCGAGCCTCGTGCTTCGGGTAAACGGTGCCGTCATGCCTTCTGCTTCAACAGATCGCGGATTTCGCGCAGCAGCATGACATCTTCCGGCGGCGCAGCGGGCGCGGCAGGCTCCGCTTTTTTGGCGAACAGGCGGTTGACCGAGCGCACGATCAGGAACAGCACGAAGGCAACGATCAGGAAGCTGATCAGGGCGTTGAGGAAAATGCCGACATTGAGGGTCACCGCCCCGGCCTTGGCGGCATCCGCCAGAGTGGCATAGGTATCGCCCTTCAACACTATGAAAATATTGGTGAAATCGAGACCGCCGGTGATCAGTCCCAAGGGCGGGGTAATAATGTCTTTGACCAGCGAATTGACGATCGAGGTGAAGGCGGCGCCGACGATCACACCGATGGCCAGGTCGATGACATTGCCGCGGAGGGCAAACTGGCGGAATTCCTTGAACATGGAGTTGTCCCAAGTCGAATTTGCAGGCTGGAAGGGTGCTAGTTCGGCACCCGCGCGGCAAGCGTTTTCGGACCCAGCAACCACAGCACGAGGCAGCCGGTTCCAGCACCCGCCGGTCGCCTTTCAAGGCCACGGCAAGGATCCCCGCCAGACCGAAATAAGCGAGGAAATGCAGTCCCTTATCCCAGAAATTGACCTCCGCCACCGTGGCCGAGCCCGACAACTCGCCCCAGATCACGACGGCGACGGCTGGCAGGAACAGGACACTGGCCAGCCGGGGCAGCCATTTGCTCAGGACGTCGCGCCTCGGATACCGGATTTCCCTCGGTCGGGCCACGGACCGCGGCAATTTGGGGCTAAAGCTTGGAAAGCGGGGCGCCATCTTGCGTTTGGCGGTCTGATTCGTATAAGACGCCCCCTTCTTTAGAGCGGCCCGGCGAAAAGGGCATGCCGTGGCGGCTCTTAAAGGCAACCGGGACCTCGCGTCCTAAGGAGACCGAAATGCCCAAAATGAAGACCAAGTCGGGCGCTAAGAAGCGCTTCAAGATCACGGCCAATGGCAAGCTCAAGACCGGCCGCGCCGGCAAGCGCCACCGTTTGATCTCGAACTCCCCGGAACAGACCCGCACCCTGCGTGGCACTGCCGTTTTGTCGTCGTCTGAATCGCAGCGCATTAAGCGCTGGATGCCTTATGGCGGAGGTATCTGATGTCTCGTGCACCTCGCGCCGTACCGTCCCGTGCGCGCCGCAAGCGCGTTTTCAAGGCCGCCAAGGGCTTCTATGGCCGCCGCAAGAACACCATCACCGTCGCCAACGCGGCGGTCGATCATTCGCTGCAGCACAACTACATCGGCCGCAAGCAGAAGAAGCGCAATTTCCGCGCTCTCTGGATCCAGCGCATCAACGCTGCCGTCCGTGAGTACGGTCTGACCTATTCGCAGTTTATCGCCTTGCTCGCGAAGGCAGAGATCGCGGTGGACCGCAAGGTTCTGTCCGAACTCGCCATCAGTGAGCCCGCCGCGTTCAAGGCTCTGGTGGAACAGGCGAAGGCCGCCTAACACTTCTCATTCTTGAGAACCGAGAACCCGGCACGGTGAAAAACCGCCTTGCCGGGTTTTTGTTTTCGCGAAATCGTCCCATCGAAGCCGCTGGTGCTTGGCTTTGGCGGAACGAAGTGTTCAAACGGGTCCGAAGGGATCAAGCATGACCGATACCCAAACCCTCGAAAAAGACATTCTGGCGGGCATCGCCGCTGCCGCTGACGAAGCGGCGCTGGAAGCGGTGCGCGTCGCCGCCCTCGGCAAGAAGGGCACCATTTCCGAACTTCTGAAGACGCTCGGCGCCATGAGCCCGGACGAGAGGAAGGTCAACGGACCGGCGTTCAACGGTTTGCGCGATCGCGTGCAGCAAGCCATTGCCGCCAAGAAGAGCGAGCTCGAAGCCGCCGCGCTGAATGCGCGCCTCGCCTCGGAACGCGTCGACATCACTTTGCCGGTCCGTCCCGAAGCAATGGGCAGCGTGCATCCGGTTTCGCAGGTGCTCGACGAGGTGGTGGCGATTTTTGCCGATCTCGGATTTGCGGTCGCTGAAGGTCCCGATATCGAATTCGACGACTACAATTTCACCAAGCTCAACACGCCGCCCGATCATCCGGCCCGCCAGATGCAGGACACCTTTTATATGGTGCCGCAGGCCGACGGCAGCCGCCATGTCCTTCGCACCCAGACCTCGGCGGTGCAGGTCCGCACCATGCTGGTCGAGAAGCCGCCGATCCGCATCATTTCGCCGGGCCGCACCTATCGTTGCGACTCCGACGCCACGCATTCGCCGATGTTCCATCAGATCGAAGGCCTGGTGGTCGACGAGACCACCCATCTCGGCCATCTCAAATGGACGCTGGAAGAATTCCTCAAGGCGTTCTTCGAGATCGACAACGTCGAGCTTCGCGCCCGCCCCAGCTATTTCCCCTTCACCGAGCCGTCGCTCGAATGGGACATGCGCTGCGACCGCTCCGGCGGACAGATCAAGTTCGGCACCGGCAACGACTGGCTGGAGATTTTCGGTTCCGGCATGGTCAATCCGCGCGTCTTGGAGAATTGCGGCATCGATAGCAGCAAATTCCAAGGCTATGCCTTCGGCGGCGGCATCGACCGCCTCGCCATGCTGAAATACGGCATTCCCGATATCCGCTCGTTCTTCGAATCCGATTTGCGCTGGCTCCGCGCCTACGGTTTCGCAGCTCTCGACATACCGACCCTCGATGGAGGGCTATCCCGATGAAATTCCCGCTTTCCTGGCTCAAAGATCATCTTGAAACCGACGCTGATGCTGAGACCATCGCCGACAAGCTGACGGCGATCGGCCTCGAGGTCGAAAGCGTCGAAGACGCCGGCGCGCGGCTGAAGGATTTCGTCGTCGCCAAAGTCTTGACCGCCGATCAGCATCCCAACGCCGACCGCTTGCATGTGTGCAAGGTCGACGCCGGTGGGAAAGAGCCGTTGCAGATCGTCTGCGGCGCTCCCAATGCCCGCGCCGGCATCAAGGTCGTGCTCGCCCGTCCCGGCGTGGTGATCCCGGTCTCCGGCGAAGCCTTGAAGGTCGGCACTATTCGCGGTGTCGAATCCTTCGGCATGATGTGCTCCGGCCGCGAGCTCGAGCTCTCCGACGATCACGACGGCATCATCGAATTGCCGGAAGACGCGGTGGTGGGCCAGCCGGTGGCGACGGCCCTCGGTCTCACCGATGCGGTGATCGACATTTCGATCACGCCGAACCGCGGCGATTGCACCAGCGTCTGGGGTGTGGCGCGCGATCTCGCCGCCGCCGGTCTCGGCAAGCTGAAGACGCCGAAGGAGGAAGCGGTGGCGGGCAAATTCCCGTCGCCGAAATCCGTGGCGCTGAATTTCCCGTCCGACCAGAAGCAACCCTGCCCGTTGTTCGCGGGCCGCATCATTCGCGGCGTTAAGAACGGTCCCTCGCCCGCCTGGGTGCAGGAGCGTTTGAAGGCCATCGGCCTTCGTCCGATCAATGCGCTGGTCGACGTCACCAATCTCGTCAGCCACGACCGCGGCCGTCCGCTGCATGTCTTCGATGCCGACAAGCTGCAAGGCAATGTCCAGGCGCGCTTCGCCAAAGCGGGCGAAAAACTATTGGCGCTCGACGGCAAGACCTATGAGCTCGACGGCGAGATGTGCGTCATTGCCGACGAAGCAGCGGCGCACTCGATTGCCGGCGTGATGGGCGGCGAAGACACCGGCTCGACCGAAACCACGGTCAATGTATTCGTGGAGTCGGCGTGGTTCCAGCCGATCAGCGTCGCCGCGACGGGCCGCAAGCTGCAGCTCAATTCCGATGCGCGCTATCGCTTCGAACGCGGCGTCGATCCGGAATTCGTCGTGCCCGGTCTCGAACTGGCGACCAAGCTGATCCTCGAATGGTGCGGCGGCGAACCGTCCGACATCGTCGTGACCGGCGCGGTGCCGGAATGGAAGCGCGAGATTCCGTTCGCGCCGGAAATCGTCGAACGCATCGGCGGCCTCAAGATCGGCAAAGACCGCATCGCCGAAATCCTCACCCATCTCGGTTTTGCGCTGAAGGACTGCGGTGCCGGCTGGCTGGTGATGCCGCCGTCGTGGCGCAGCGATATCGATGGCGCCGCCGATCTGGTCGAAGAAGTGGTACGCATCTACGGCCTCGAACATGTGCCGTCGGTGCCGATGAGCCGGCCGCATGCGATTGCGCGCTCGGTGCTGACGCCGACGCAGAAACGCCGGCGCATCATTCGCCGGGCGTTGGCGGGCCGCGGCTTCAACGAGACCGTGACCTACTCCTTCATTCCGCGCGCCGATGCGGCCTTGTTCGGCGGCGGCGACGATCTGCGCCAGGTCGCCAATCCGATCGCGACCGATATGGATGCCATGCGTCCGACGCCGCTGCCGTCGCTGCTCGCAGCGGCCAAGCGCAATCAGGCGCGCGGCTTCAACGACTTCAATTTGTTCGAGATCGGGGCCGGCTTCCAGACAGGCGTGCCGGGTGGCCAGCAGACCATCGCGGCCGGCATTCGCGTCGGTGAGCCCAAGCCGTACTGGGCGGACCAAAAACTGCTCACTTTTGCAGCGCGTAACTACGATCCTGGCTTTGTTCGCTCTCTCTCTGAGATAACAAATCCTATCAAGCGCGTACCCGATGTATTTGCAGTCAAGGCCGACGTCTTGGCAGCGCTCGAAGCGGCGATGGGTTCGGCGATGACCGCGCCGATCAAAGCGACGGCGCCGGCTAGGTATCATCCCGGCCGTTCCGGCAGCTTGGCGCTCGGTCCGAAAGTGCTGGCGGTGTTCGGGGAACTGCATCCCGCCATCGTCGCGGCGTTCGATCTCACCGGCCCGGTCGCCGCGTTCGAGCTGATCCTCGAGGCCATTCCAGACTCGAAAGCCAAGAAGACCAACTTCGCGCCGTCACCCTATCAGGCGGTGGAACGCGACTTCGCTTTTGTCGTGAATACCTCCGTCACCGCCGATGAGCTGGTGAAAGCGGCCAAGACCGCGGAACGCAATCTTGTTGAGTCCGTCGCGGTGTTCGATCTCTACGAAGGCAAAGGCGTTCCCGAGGGCAAGAAGTCGCTCGCTCTCACGGTACGGCTGCAGCCCAAGGACAAGACCTTGACCGACGCCGAAATCGAAGCGGTGGCCGCAAAGATCGTCGCCTCGGTCGCCAAAGCCACCGGCGGCACGCTCAGGGCGTAGAATCCCCTCTCCCCTTGTGGGAGAGGAAGAAAAATCACGAGGTTAGTGGCGCGCCGCGATGGCATCGCAGCATGCACGAATGGCGCGACGCTAACCTCGATGATTTTTCAGGTGAGGGGGGTACTATGCTGTGAATGACCCCTCACCCGCAAAATCTAGCACTTAGCCCCTGCACCAAGATTCACCGGCCGGACCGTACGAAAGGCTAAGTGCAAGATTTTGCGCCCTCTCCCTCAAGGGGCGAGGGATTTTCTGTCATAATGGCGCATCGGAAATACCTTAATCCGGTGCGCCATGACCTATACCAATCGCCAAGCCCTCAGCTTCGTTCTCGCCTTCGGCATCGTCAGCCTGTTCGCCGACATGTCGTACGAAGGCATGCGCGGCATCGCGGGGCCGTTCCTGGCGAGCCTTGGCGCCACCGGTCTCGCCGTCGGCATCATCTCGGGCTCCGGCGAATTGGCGGGTTATCTGTTGCGCCTGTTCTCCGGACGCTTTGCCGATTCTACCCGCGCCTATTGGCCGATCACCCTCGCCGGTTACGTCATCCAAATGGCGGCGGTGCCGCTGATGGCGCTGGCGGGTAATTGGTGGGTGGCGGCCGGTCTCATCATCATCGAGCGCGCCGGCAAAGCGATCCGCAATCCCGCCCGCGATGCCATGCTGTCCAGAGCCGGCGAAACCATCGGCCATGGCTGGGCCTTCGGATTGCACGAAGCGCTCGATCAGATCGGCGCCTGCGCCGGTCCGTTGATTGCGGCCCTTGTCCTCGCTCATCACGGCGATTACCGCGCCGCCTTCGTCTGGCTTGCGATTCCGTCACTCACCACCGTCGCGCTGGTGTTCGGCGTCCGTCTCAAATACGGCATGCTGGGAAAAATCGCCCGACCGCGCGACGAAACCCACAGCCAATCGCTGCCGCGCGCGTTCTGGTTTTACGCCGCCGCCAGTGCGCTGATCGCGTTCGGTTTCGCCGACTTCACGCTGATGTCCTATCACTTCGGCAAAGCCGGAATTCTCGGCGGCGAAGCCATCGCGATCTTCTATGCCGCCGCGATGCTGGCTGACGGCGCCGCGTCGCTGCTGTTCGGACGCTGGTTCGACCGCGCCGGATTGCGTGTCGTTTATGGCGGCATCCTGATCGGTGTCGTCGTGGCACCGCTGGCGTTTTTCGGCGGCTGGTGGGGCGCTCTGATCAGCACATTGGCATGGGGCGCCGCGCTGGGTGTCCATGAATCGGTGATGAATGCCGGTGTCGCCACGCTGGTGCCGCTGCACGCCCGCGCCCGCGCCTTCGGCCTCTTCACCGCGATTTTCGGGTCGGCCTGGTTTGCCGGCAGTGTCTTGCTCGGGGCGCTTTACGACATCTCGCTTCCGGCGCTTGTCGCGGTAGCAGTCGTCGCGCAGCTTGTCGCGGCCGTACCGCTAACAAAAGCTATCGCGTCGGTTCGGCAATCCAGAACGTCATGATGTCCGGCGAGCCGATGAAGCATTCGCCGGTCAGCTTGTTGGCGCGGATCATGCCCAGCATCGCGTCGGCTTGCGGCTTGAACGGACCGAGTTCGACCAGCGAGGTGGCGCCGTCGACGATGTTCCAACTGTTTTGCGAACGCACCACATGCGCCGTGGTCGAATGGAACGACAGGCAATAGACACCGCCCATGCGGTCGGTGCCGAAACCTTTGGCACTGCGCCAATACGGCTTCCACTGCCCGCCCGACCGGCACAAGCGATCGAAGCGGTAATTGCGGAACGCCGCTTCGGCGAGCAGCGCCGCCTTGTCGTCCTTGCCGGTGGCGACCAGCACTTTGCCGGCGGCCTTAACCGCCCATGACCCGCGCTCTTTCACCGCCCGCACGTCATGCACGTCGTAAACCGTGCATTCCTCCTGCGGCTTGGCCGCGGCGCCGGAGCGCGCCCCGCCGCCCCATCCGGTCATCAGGCCCGGTTCGGATTGCCAGGTCTGGCTGATCGGCCCGACCCAGGTGGTGGTCTTCAAGATGCCGGACTGCACGAAGGCATGGCGGTTGGAGTTGTCGTCGAGCTTGGTCAGCTTTTCGAACAGAATTCCGTTTTTGCTTTTGCGGAACGTGATCTGGTGATGGGCAAAGCCGAAATTGAAGTTCGCCACGATCACTGTGACATGATCCGACTTGGGATCGGTATAATAGACGTCGCCCTGCACCAGGCCCCAATCGCACTCGTTGGGATGACAGTCGCCATAGGCCCGCACATCGACCCGGTCGCCGCCGTTGGGGCTGATGGCGATGCGGGTGATCCCGCCCGGCTTGGGATCGGGATTTTTCCAGTTGCCGATGAAGTCGGTGGCTTCGGCGTACGCCGTCCCCGCAAACAACATCAGCCCGAGAAGTGCAAAGCGAACCATGTCAGCGCGACAGCCAATAAGAAGCCGTGAGATTGGCGCGGTCGTAATAGCACTGGCGCGCCAGCGCGAGCGATTTGATCACCGACGCGGCCTGCGCGGCGCCGGCCTGATCGCTACCGTAATCGAAAATCACGCGATTGCCGTCGACCACCTTCCAGTCGTCGTCGCGCTTGACCGCAACCACGCTGTCGTAGTGCACGTCGACGCAATCCTGCCCCGGCATCGTCTGGCGCGGAATCTCGCCTGCGGTGCGGAAGAAAGTCATGTTGGTGGCGCCGCGGCCGATGTGGCAGACCTCGTCGAAATGGTAATAGCCGATGGTCTGAAGACCCTTTTCGGCCGCCGCGCGATAAGGTCCGAACGACTGCACCACATGCAGGAAGTCGCGCACATTCCAATTGCCGTTGGCGTTGACGACATAGGCGTGGCCGCTATCGACCGGGAAACAGTCGTCGACCGGCGCCGCGGTGGAGACGCCGACCGGAACCGAATTGTCCTGCGCCACCAGACCGGCGGCCGGGGTTTCCGGCTTTGAGGACGAAAACCAGTTCAGCGGGTTGAGCGCGGTAATGCCGGACCCCGGCGCCGGAGCGGCCGGCGGGGCAGCCGCTGGAGCGGGAGCAGCTACCGGAGCGGGCGCCGGCGCGGATGCCACCGCAGTTGGAGATGGGGCAGCGGCGACCGGCGTTCCGGCCGGAACCAGCTGGCCGGCGCTTTCGTAATCGTGCCGCTCGGAGCCGTCGGTGAACTCCGTCACCATGTAAAAGCGCAGGGCATTGCCGGCGGTGCGGTGCAGGGTGATATGTCGCAGCGCAAAGCCGAGGTTGAAGTCCGCCGCCAGCGCCCGCACCACATCCGAAGAGGGGTTATCGGTACGCAGCCGGGCGGGCAGCGCGCCCCAGTTGCAAATCCGGGCCTCACAACGGCCGAACACCTGGATGCGGGCTGGGCCGGAACTCGTCACGGTCACCACGATATGGTCGATGTCGCTGCCGGGCGAGGCGGTCCAGGTTCCGGCGAACTCGGCCGCCGCCGGCTTGCCGCCGATCAGATCGCCCAGAACGCCGGGAATTCCACCGGAAGCCGCAACCGGACAGATCAATCCTGCCGCCAAGAGCCCGAGCGCGGTGCGTTTCATGGTTCCCCTCCTGAAGGGACCGGCTGGCCCCGGCCGAACTTAACGCGATTTGCCCGGCCTCGACAGGGTGGTAAGTCGCAGCTATGAAGCCGCCCTAGAGGCTTTGTGCGCTGTCCGTGGCCTCATCCCAGGCCGACCAAAGAGTTTCAATGACCGATCTCGCTCATATCCGCAATTTCTCCATCGTGGCCCATATCGACCACGGCAAGTCGACCCTGGCCGACCGGTTGATCCAGTTCACCGGCGGGCTCACCACCCGTGAGATGAAGGACCAGGTGCTCGACAATATGGAGATCGAGCGCGAGCGCGGCATCACCATCAAGGCCCAGACCGTCCGCCTCGAATACAAGGCCAAGAACGGCGAGACCTATACCCTCAACCTGATGGACACCCCCGGCCACGTCGACTTCGCCTATGAGGTCAGCCGCTGCCTTGCCGCCTGCGAAGGCGCACTTCTGGTGGTGGACTCGAGCCAGGGCGTCGAAGCCCAGACCCTGGCCAACGTCTATCAGGCCATCGACATGAATCTCGAGATCGTGCCGGTCTTGAACAAGGTCGACCTGCCCGCCGCCGAACCCGAGCGGATCAAGCAGCAGATCGAGGATGTGATCGGCATCGATGCCTCCGACGCCATTCCGATTTCGGCCAAGACCGGCCTCAACATCGAGGCGGTGCTGGAAGGCGTGGTCAACCGCCTGCCCGCGCCCAAAGGCAATCCCGCCGCGCCGCTCAAGGCCCTGCTGATCGATTCCTGGTACGACGCCTATCTCGGCGTGGTCGTTCTGGTGCGCATCATCGACGGCGAACTGAGCAAGGGCCAGAAGGTCCGCATGATGGCGTCGGGCGCGTCCTACCAGGTCGAGCGCGTCGGCTACTTCACGCCCAAGCAGGTGCTGACCGAAAGCCTCGGTCCGGGCGAAGTCGGTTTCATCACCGCCCAGATCAAGGAAGTGGCCGAGACCCATATCGGTGACACCATCACCGACGAGAAGAAACCGGCGCAGGAAGCACTGCCCGGTTTCAAGCCGGCGCAACAAGTGGTGTTCTGCGGCCTGTTCCCGGTCGATGCCGCCCAGTTCGAGGATTTGCGCAGCGCCCTGTCGAAGCTGCACCTCAATGACGCCAGCTTCACCTACGAAATGGAGACCTCGGCCGCTCTCGGCTTCGGCTTCCGTTGCGGCTTCCTTGGTCTGTTGCACCTCGAAATCATCGAGGAGCGGCTGGAGCGCGAATTCAATCTCGAACTGATCGCCACCGCGCCGAGCGTGATCTATCGTATCCACATGACCGACGGCGAAGTGCTCGAGCTGCACAATCCGGCCGATATGCCGGAGGTCACCAAGATCGACAAGATCGAGGAGCCGTGGATTCGCGCCACCGTCATGGTGCCCGACGATTATCTCGGCGCCGTGCTGAAGCTGTGCCAGGACCGCCGCGGCGAGCAGATCGAACTCACCTATGCCGGCAACCGCGCCATGGTGATCTATCGCCTGCCGCTCAACGAAGTGGTGTTCGATTTCTACGACCGGCTGAAGTCGGTCAGCCGCGGCTATGCCAGCTTCGATTATCATCTCGAAGGCTATCACGAGGGCGACCTCGTCAAGATGAGCATCCTGGTCAATGAAGAACCGGTCGATGCCTTGTCGATGATCGTCAACCGCCAGCGCGCGGAATCGCGCGGCCGCGGCATGTGCGAAAAGCTGAAGGACCTGATCCCGCGCCACCTGTTCAAGATCCCGATCCAGGCGGCGATCGGCGGCAAGGTCATCGCCCGCGAAACCATCTCGGCCCTGCGCAAGGACGTCACCGCCAAATGCTACGGCGGCGACATCTCCCGTAAGCGCAAGCTGCTCGACAAGCAGAAAGAGGGCAAGAAGAAGATGCGCCAATTCGGCAAGGTCGATATCCCGCAGGAAGCGTTCATCGCTGCCTTAAAGATGGATCAGGATTAGGTTCGCTTTGCGTTTTTATTTTTGAACGGAGGTTTGCATGTCCAACCCAGGTTTTGGGCCGGCCACGCCGGTGTTGCGCGTTTCCAATCTGGAAGCGGCCATCGACTATTATTCCAACGAGCTCGGCTTTTCGCTGCGCTGGCGGTCCTCGATTTTCGCCAATGTCACGCGCGAGGATTGCCAGATTTTCCTCGCCCAGGGCGATCAGGGCGGCGGCCGCGCTTGGGTCTGGATCGGCGTCCCCGATGTCGAGGTCCTCTATCAGCAGCTGCAGTCCACCAAAGCCAAGATCCGCAATCCTCCGTCCAATTATGAATGGGCGATGGAAATGCAGATCGAAGACCTCGATGGCAACGTCTTGCGCATGGGCTCCGAGTTCAAGCCGGACAAGCCGATCGGCGATTGGCTCGACGATTCCGGCCGGCGCTGGCAGTTCCAGCAAGGCGGCTGGCGTCTGATCCCCTAACCGTTTCCGTCAGACGTTCCGCGGAAATTTGCTTGGCAGAGGCTCCGGCCTCTGCCAAACCGCGCAGTTGGTCCCGGCGGCGGTTTGGGCTAAGGAACGCCCGTAAAGGGAATGTCCATGTCGCTCGTCGCCCTCATCGATTACGGCTCCGGAAACCTGCGCTCGGCGGAGAAAGCCATCGCGCGGGCAGCACACGAACGCGGCCTCGACCGCCAAGTGGTGGTGACCTCCGATCCGGCGGTGGCGGCTGAAGCGGACCGTATCGTGCTGCCCGGCGTCGGCGCGTTCGCCGATTGCATGGGCGGGCTCACCCGCCTGCCCGGCATGGTTGAGGCGCTGCGCGAAGCGGTGCTGGTCAAACGCACGCCTTTTCTGGGCATTTGCGTCGGCATGCAGCTTTTGGCCTCGGTCGGCCGCGAGTTCGGCGATCACAAAGGCTTAGGCTGGATTGCCGGCGAAGTGGTGCGCCTCACCCCTGCCGATCCGGCGCTCAAAATCCCCCATATGGGCTGGAACGAGCTGCGCTTCGTCAAAAAACATCCGCTGTTCGCCGGGCTCGAACCCGGAGCGCATGCCTATTTCGTCCATTCCTACTGCTACAAGCCGGCGGATAAGGCGCATTTGCTCGCCACCACCGAATACGGCGGCGTGGTTGCGGCGGTGATCGGACGCGATAATATCGTCGGCACCCAGTTTCATCCCGAGAAGAGTCAAGCTATGGGTTTGACGTTCCTCGGTAATTTCCTGGACTGGACGCCGTGATTCTGTTTCCTGCCATCGATCTCAAGGACGGCCGCTGCGTGCGTTTGCAGCGCGGCTTGATGAGCACGGCCACCGTTTTCAACGACGATCCCGCCGCCCAGGCCAAGAGTTTTGCCGAATCCGGCTTTCAATGGCTGCACTGCGTCGATCTCAATGGCGCCTTCGAAGGCTGCTCGGTGAATGCCGATGCCGTGGCCGCGATCCGCGCCGCCATCGACCTGCCGATCGAACTCGGCGGCGGCATTCGCGACATGAAAGGGATCGCCGCCTGGCTCGAGGCTGGGATTACGCGGGTGATCTTGGGGACCGTCGCCCTCACCAATCCGGCGCTGGTCAAGGAAGCGGCACGCGTATTTCCTGGGCAGATCGTGGTCGGCGCCGATGCCAAGGGCGGCAAGATCGCCACCGAAGGCTGGGCTGAGACCTCCGACCTGTCGCCGATCGATTTGGGCAAGCGCTTCGAGGATGCCGGCGTCGCCGCGGTGCTCTACACCGATGTCGACCGCGACGGTCTGCTCACCGGCGTCAATGTTGCCGCCACGGCAGAATTGGCGCGTTCGCTTTCCATTCCCGTGATTGCGTCGGGCGGGGTCTCGGCCATCGGCGACATCGAAGACCTGATCGCCGTCAACGAGCCTAATATCGAAGGCGTTGTGGTCGGCCGTGCTCTCTACGACGGTCGCATCAACCCGGCGATGGCGCTGAAGCTGTGCGAGACCGAGCACAACATATAGGCGGCGCGGGTACTTCTATATATAGCGTTGTGGATAAGTCGGTTATCAGAACTTCTTCAAGCGCAGAATGAGATCGTCGAGCTGCTCCAGCGACTTATAAGAAATCCGAACTTCGCCGGCCTCGCCTTTATCCACAATCTGAACTTTCAGCCCCAAGATGTTGGCAAGGCTGACTTCCAGCTCTTTGATGTTGGGGTCTATCGCGGCCGGTTTGGCAGCGGACTTCTTGCCCGGCTTTTTGTCCTTTGAACGCTGTTCGGCCTGACGGACGTTAAGCCCGCCGGCGACGATTTCGAGCGCCCGCGCTTCGGCATCGGGATCCCCGATCAGGGTCCGAGCGGCGCTCGGCGCCAGTTTGCCGTCGCGCACCAGTACCCGCACCGACTCCGGCAGCTTCAACAAGCGCAGGATGTTGGCGACATGCGGCCGGCTCTTGCCGACGGCGTCGGCCATCTGGTCCTGGGTGTAGGAGAAGCGGTCGATCAACTCCTGATAGGCGAGGCCCTCTTCGATGGCGTTGAGGTCGGAGCGCTGGACGTTTTCGATGATGGCGAATTCGAGCGCCTGCCCATCGGTCAGTTCGCGCACGATCACCGGCACTTCGTGCAGCTTGGCCGCCTGGGCGGCGCGCCAGCGCCGTTCGCCGGCGACGATCTCGTAGACGTTCGGCTCGCCCGTCACCGGGCGAACCAGCAGCGGCTGCAGAATGCCCTTGTCCTTGACCGAGGCGATCAGGTCGTTGAGGTCGTCATCGACAAAGGTTTTGCGCGGCTGAAATTTGTTCGGGCGCAGAAACGCGGTCGGCACCTGGCGCGGAGCCCGATTGCCGGTACGCGGCGCTTCTTCCCCGATCAGGGACGACAAGCCCCGGCCAAGCCCACGCGGGCGGACGTCTTCTGCCATCTCAGTCTCCGTTATTATTCTGCCGCGGCCAGCGCCCGAACCCGCTCGCGCTGAATGAGTTCGCCGGCCAGCTTGATGTAAGCCTGACTGCCCGGACACTTGAGATCGTACACCAGCGCCGGCAGGCCATGGCTCGGCGCTTCGGAAATGCGCACATTGCGCGGGATCACGGTGTTGTAGACCTTGTCGCCCAAATGCTCGCGCACATCGGCCGCGACCTGATCCGACAGCTTGTTGCGCTTGTCGAACATGGTCAGGACGATGCCTTGCAGTTCGAGCTCGGCGTTCAAATTCTCGCGCACCAGTTCGATGGTGTTGAGCAGCTGGGTCAGGCCTTCCAGCGCAAAAAACTCGCATTGCAGCGGCACGACCACCGCATCGGCCGCCACCATCGCGTTGACCGTCAGAAGGGTCAGCGACGGCGGGCAATCGATCAGGGCGTAGGAAAATGGAGATGCTCCGTGTACGGAGTAATATTCGATTGCGTCCTTAAGCCGATAGTTGCGCCGTTCGGCATCGATCAGTTCGAGTTCGGCGCCCGACAGATCGACGGTTGCCGGCACGATCGACAGTTTCGGAATTCGCGTCTGATGAATGGCGTCGGCCAGCTGCGCCTGCCCGGTCAGGACATCGTAGATCGACACTTTGCGCTCGCTGCGCGCCATGCCGAGACCGGTGGAAGCGTTGCCTTGCGGGTCGATGTCGATGATCAGCGTCGGCTCGCCCACGGCCGCCAAAGCGGTGCCGAGATTGATGGCCGTGGTGGTCTTGCCGACCCCGCCCTTCTGGTTGGCAATCACCAGGACGCGTGGCTTCTTGGCGGGAGTATCAGACATGGATCAAATCTCGGATCTCCAGAACCACGCTCGCCGGATGGGTTTGGCTGGGGTGTTTCTGGAGGTTCATCTTCCAGTTCCGCTCTGCTGCCGTCAACTCGGCGGAATGGCTTTCGCCCTTGAGAAATAAGCAAATCGTCTTGGGCCCCGACAGTCTGTGCGCATAGTCAAGGAGTTGGGGCAAGGGCGCAAAGGCGCGCGCCGTGATGATATGAAAGCGCTGCGGTTTGGCGGTCTCGATCCGCTCGTTGCGGAGGTCGATTTTGACCCCAACCTTCTCGGCGACCGACGCCAGGAAGTCCGCTTTCTTATGCGTGGCTTCGAACAGACTGACCTTCAGCCGGCCTTGCAGCAGAATGGCCAGAACCAGTCCCGGAAACCCTGCCCCGCTACCGAGATCGGCCAAGGTGCGGGCCTCTGCCGGGATCAAGGGCGCGAGCTGAGCACTATCGAGGAAATGGCGATGCCAGACCTCCTTCAGACTGGCCTGGGAGACCAGATTATGCGGGCTCGCCGCCAGGAGATCGGCATAAGCCTGAAGCTGGTCGAGTGTTTCACGTGAAACGCCGGTGGCTTTGGCGAATTCTTCGGGTCCGAAGGTGGCCGCATCAAACAGCATGAGATTTCGCTTTCACATGGGCCAGGACGAGGGTCAGCGCCGCCGGGGTGACGCCATCGATACGCGACGCCTGCCCCAGAGTGGCTGGCCGGATGGTGGTCAGCTTCTGGCGAACTTCGGTCGAGAGTCCACAGACCTGGCCGTAATCGAGGGTATCCGGCAAACTGAGTGCCTCATCCCGCTTGAAGGCCGCGATATCGGCCTCCTGACGGTCGAGATACCCGGCATATTGGGCATCGATCTCCAATTGCTCGGCGATTTCACCGCCAAACCGGCTGAGCTCTGGCCAGATGCCTTTCAAAGTATGGAAATCCACCCCCGGAAGGCTGAGCAACTCATGCGCCGAGCGCCGTGTACCATCGAGACGGACCGAGATGCCGTACTTCTGCGCCTGATTGGGGGTCAGCGACAGCCCATCCATCACGCCCCTCGCCTCATCCAGGGCCGCCATCTTGCTGGCGAAGACCTGCGAACGCTCCGATCCGACGCATCCGGCTGTCGCGAAGACGGGAGTCAGACGCTGATCGGCGTTATCGGCCCTCAGGGTCAGCCGGTATTCGGCCCTTGAGGTGAACATCCGATACGGTTCCGACACCCCTTTGGTGACCAGATCGTCGATCAGGACCCCGATATAGGCCGAAGCCCGGTCCAGAATGACGGCTTCCGACCCTGAAACCGCCCTCGCCGCGTTCAAACCGGCCATTAGGCCCTGGGCAGCGGCCTCTTCATACCCCGTGGTGCCGTTGATCTGGCCCGCAAAGTAGAGGCCGGACACCCTTTTGGTCTCCAGAGACGGCTTCAGCTCGCGCGGATCGACATAGTCATACTCGATGGCATAGCCCGGCCTGAGGACCCGGACCTTTTCCAGACCCGGAATGGTCTTCAGCAGCGCGTGCTGGACGTCTTCCGGCAGCGAGGTCGAGATTCCGTTGGGATAAATGGTGTCGTCGTCGAGGCCTTCGGGCTCCAGGAAGATCTGATGGCTGGCCCGATGGGCGAAGCGGACGACCTTATCCTCGATCGAAGGGCAATAACGGGGTCCGCGGCCATGGATCTGGCCGGAATAGAGCGGCGCCCGGTCCAAATTCGACCGGATCACCTCGTGGGTGGCCTCGGTGGTCCGGGTGATGTGGCAGACGACCTGCGGATTGGGCAGCGTCCGGGTCAAAAACGAGAATGGCGACGGCGGATCATCGCCGTGCTGCACTTCCAGGCTGGACCAATCGATGGTCGTGCCGTCGAGACGGGCCGGAGTCCCGGTTTTCAGCCGTCCCATGGCAAAGCCGATGCCATGCAGAGTATCGGAAAGACTTACGGAAGGCCTTTCGGTGCCGTCCGCATCAAAGCGCGGCTTGCCGGCAACGGCGCGGCCGGCCGGAAACGTCACGGTCCCGCAGTGGATCAGACCCTTCAGGAAGGTCCCGGTGGTGAGAACCACGGCTCCAGCCGGCAAAGTATCGCCATCCGAGGTCACCACGCCGACGACCCGGCCGTCCTTGAGGACCAGATCCTCGGCCGCCGCTTCGCGGATATCGAGATTTTGGGTCGCGGTGAGCGCGGCCTGCATCGCACTTCTATATAGGGCGCGATCAGCCTGAGCCCGGGGTCCACGCACGGCCGGACCTTTGCGGCGGTTCAAAATCCGGAACTGGATCCCGGCCGCATCGGCGACCCGGCCCATCAGCCCATCAGCGGCATCGATCTCGCGAACCAGATGGCCTTTGCCGACTCCGCCGATCGCGGGGTTGCAGCTCATCTCGCCGAGCGTGGCGCGGCGGTGGGTGAGAAGAAGGGTCTTGGCCCCGGTGCGTGCCGAAGTGGCCGCGGCTTCACAGCCGGCGTGCCCGCCTCCGATCACGATGACGTCGTATCCCATAGCCCGGTCTAGTACGGGACCCGGACCCTGTGCACAAGTCTCAGGATTGGCTCAGGTTTTGTTTCACGTGAAACACGGCTCACTTGCCGATGCAGAAGTCGCGGAAGATCACATCCAGCAGGTCCTCAACATCGACCCGGCCGGCGATGCGGCCGATGGCGCGGACAGCGAGGCGGAGGTCTTCGGCGAACAGCTCAGGCGCATCCTGGGCTTCGGCGCGGGCGAGAGCAGCGACGGCTTCCTCCAGCATTTCGCGATGACGGGCGCGGGTGAGCAGCGGAGCTTCGCCGCCGCCTTCCAGCTTTTCGCGCGCCGCCGCCGTGATCGCTTCCACCACCGCTTCCAGGCCGTCGCCGGTTTTGAGCGACAGTTTCAGACCGTCCTGCGCCGCTGGCCACGGCAAATCGGCCTTGTTCCAGACAGTTACGACAGAATTGCTGTCCAACTTATCGTTATATTCCAATGCACTATCAGGAGAACTTCCGTCCCGCACCCAGACCACCAGATCCGCGGTTTCGGCCCGTTGCAGCGCCCGGCGCACGCCTTCGGCTTCAATATGGTCGGCGGCAGCACGCAATCCGGCGGTATCGGCCAGAATCACAGCGTAACCGCCGAGGTTCAGCCGCACCTCGATCACGTCCCGCGTGGTCCCGGCGGTTTCCGAAACGATCGCCACATCGCGCCCGGCCAGGGCATTGACCAGCGAACTTTTGCCGGCGTTGGGCGCGCCCACCACGGCGACGAACAAGCCTTCGCGCACCAGTTCGCCGCGATGGCCCTCCTCGAGCCGCGCCGTGATGGCGTCCTTGACCAGGGCCGCAGTCTGGCGGGCATCGGTCATGACATCGTCAGGCAGTTCTTCGTCGGAAAAATCGATCGCCGCTTCGGCCCAAGCCAGCGCCTTCGCCAGCTCGGTACGCCAGCCGTCGGTGAGTTTGGCGAGAGCGCCGTCATATTGCCGCAGGGCTTGGCGGCGCTGGGCTTCGGTTTCAGCATCGACCAGATCGGCAATCGCTTCGGCCTGGGTGAGGTCGAGCTTGCCGCTTTCGACCCCGCGGCGAGTGAACTCGCCGGGACCGGCCGCACGCAATCCGGGGATCGCCGCTAAGGCCTCGATCATCGCGGCGAGCACGGCCCGTCCGCCATGGATGTGGAATTCGGCCACATCCTCGCCGGTGTAACTGTCGGGCGCGGGAAACCACAGCACCAGTCCGCGGTCGAAGATTTCGCCGGCACTGGAGCGGAAGGCGCGCACTTGAGCGCGGCGCGGCGGCGGCGGGGATCTCCGGCTGACGGTTTGCACCGCGAAGCGCGCCGCCGACCCCGACACGCGGACGATGGCAACCCCGGCCCGGCCGGGCGCGCTTGCGAGTGCAAAAATGGTGTCGTCTCGCCCCATACCGTCCTCCGCACAATTCCGGCACCCGGGCGACCCCCTGGCCGCTTGTGAGCGCTTGGTTCGGCGCGTAAATCTTGGTTCAAATCAGTCCCGCAACAATGCGCGTCCGCGCGCATCACCGGAAGAAGAAGATGAGCACCAATCGCCTCGCCGAGGAAACCAGCCCCTACCTGCTCCTGCACAAGGACAACCCCGTTCATTGGCTCCCGTGGGGTCCGGAAGCGCTGGCACAAGCCGAAGCCACCGGCAAGCCGGTGCTGCTGTCGATCGGCTACACCGCCTGCCATTGGTGCCATGTGATGAACAAGGAGAGTTTCTCCGACGCCGACACCGCAGCGCTCATCAACGAGAATTACGTGCCGGTGCTGGTCGACCGCGAAGAACGCCCCGACGTCGATCAGCTCTACCAGGCGGCGGCGCAGACCATGGGATATCAAGGCGGATGGCCGCTCACCATCTTCCTCAACCCCAAGGGCGAGCCCTTCTTCGTCGGCGGTTATTTCCCCAATGAAGAACGCTTCGGCCAGCCGCCGTTCAAGCGCGTGCTCGAAGACATCGCCAAGAAATTCAAGGAACAGCCCGACGCTGTCACCACCGACGCCACCAACATCAATAATGCGGTCGGCTCGATCTGGACCCGCGATCTGCGCGGGCCGTTCGATCCGCGCCTGATCGACGTCTTGTCGGTGCATGTCGCTCAGCGCTTCGACATCTTTTATGGCGGCGTCAGCGGCGCACCGAAATTCCCCAATGTGGCGCTGATCGAAACCCTGTGGCGTTCGTTCCTCAGGACCGGCGCGATGCAGTTCCCGCAGCTCGTCCAGATCACCCTCGACACCATGTGCCTGTCGGGCGTCTACGATCATGTCGGCGGCGGCTTTCATCGCTATGCGGTCGACGAGCGCTGGCTGATCCCGCACTTCGAGAAAATGCTCTACGACAACGCCCTGATGATCGATCTGTTGACCACGATCGGCGTCCACAACCGCGTGCCGCTCTACCGGGCCCGCGCCGAAGAGACCATCGCCTGGGTGCTGCGCGACATGATGGTGGGCGATGCCTTCGCCGCCAGCCTCGATGCCGATGTCGACGGCGAAGAGGGCGCCTACTATCTGTGGACCGCGCCGGAAATCGACGCCACCCTGATGGGCACCTTCTCGCAGCGCTTCAAGGAGGTGTATGCCATCCAGACCGAAGGTGCATTCAACGGCAAGAACATCATCGCCCGCACCGGCGGCTTCCCTTATCCGCTCGCCGAGGCCGACGAAGCCTTGCTCAAGCGCCAGCGCGAACTCTTGCTCGCCGCTCGCCAGCAGACCCGCAAGGCGCCCTTGCGCGACGACAAGGTGCTGGCCGATTGCAACGGCATGATGATCGCGGCCCTCGCCCACGCAGGGGCGACCTACGGCAACGTCGAATGGCTGGTGGCGGCAGAGAAGGCGTTTGCCTTCATCACCACGGCGATGGCGGACGGCGATCGCCTGTTCCACTCCTGGCGTGACGGCAAGCGCGGCCATACCGGTTTCGCCGACGACTATGCCCACATGGCGCGCGCCGCCCTGGCGCTGTTCGAAGCCACCAGCAAGAAAGAGTATCTCGATTGGGCCAAGCGCTGGACCCACATCATGAACGAGATGTTCTGGGATGCGGCGGCCGGCGGCTATTGCCTGAACGCCACTGACGATACGGGTTTGATCCAGCGGGTGCGCACCGTCTATGACGCCGCGGTTCCCTCGGCCAACGGCACCATGATCGCCGTCAACGCCAAACTGTATCTGGCCACCGGCGATGTCAGCTATCGCGACCGCGCCGGCAATATCGTCGGCGCCTTCGCCGGCGACGTCGGCCGTTCGTTCATGGCGATGGGTTCGTTCCTCAACGGGCTCGAGACCCTGATCGCCGGGCTGCAGATCGTGATCGTCGGTCCGCACGATTCGCCGAAGACCCGCGAACTCGTCACCGCCGTGCTCGGCCGCAGCCTGCCGAACCGCTTGTTGATGGTGGTCGATCCGTCCGAACAACTGCCCGAAGGTCATCCGGCCCGCGGCAAGACGATGGAGAACGGCCAGCCGACCGCTTACGTCTGCCAGCACCAGAATTGCTCGGCGCCGATTTCGAATCCGGTGACCCTCAGCCAGGTGCTGCAACTGCCGCCGCGTGCGCCGCAGGCGGGCCAAAAGCCGCAATAAGTCATTTCGTCATGGCCGGGCTCGACCCGGCCGTCCAGAACGCCCGGTCAGCAATGGCCAGGCGTTTTGCTTTGGTGCTATCGCCCAGTTCCATAGTGGATGCTCAAAGCGGCGGGCAGCGGCACCGGATGACCGGCAACGGTGGCCGGGCGGAATTTCCATTGGAGAAACGTCGCGCGCACCATTTCATCCAACGCTGTGGTGTCAGCCGCATTGAAGCTGGGCGGCACATCGACAACCAGATTGCCGACGTCGCCATCCGGCGAAATCACAACATAGACATTGATGTTCGCTTCGGCGGCCGTGAGCTTGCGCCAAAACGAAATGCTTTCTGCCGCTTTCGGCGTTCGGCTGTGATCGATCTCGGCATCAACGAGAGGCCCGTCATAACGTCCACCGTCTGGTCCGACATAGTGGGCGATACCGTGGCTGTCGCCGTCCTGGAATTCGGCTTCGAACCGGGCACCATCGGCGAACGTGATGGCCACTGGTCCGTGGAATTTGCCCTTTCGGAATCCGCCGACCAGTTTGCTGCCGTCCGGCCAGGTCAGCGTTCCGCAACCCTCGATCACCAGCCGGCCGCTGCATTCGGATTGCGTTGGCGCCGCCGCTGCAGCTACAGGAGGGACCAGTCCCAGCGCGGCCAGCATCTTCGTGCCGTATTCGGGATTGCGCCGCAAGCCGCCATGTCCCGACCCGCGCAACGTGACGAACGAAACCGCATTGCCCGCCAGACGTTCGACCAGCCGGCGTGTGGCGGCATAGGGAACGGTCTCGTCATCCTCAGACGCGACAACGACGACCGGGTCGCGATAGGCGGACAGCAGGTCCGGAATATTGAACTGCAGTGTCTCGGGGTCGATCGTCAGGCCCACCAGCCCGGCAGTAATACCGGCCTTCGCATCCTTGACGTCCTGATAGGTCGCAAAGGCACCTTCCAGTACCAAGGTCGAACGAAGCGGCGTGTTCGCAGCCAGGGCGGCGCAAAACCCGGCGCCCAAAGAGTGACCCCAGAAAATCAGGCGGCCCTTGCGCTGCCCGGCGAGATCGGCGGCCAACCGGGCCAGCGGCGGAATGGCACTCAGATATTCGTCTTTGCGGCCGGAGCCATCGCTGGCGCCCAGTCCGGGATAGTCGAACAACAAAACGTCGCCGAACGGCGCCAGCGATTCCAGAGCTGCCGCGCCACGCACCGGTTCCTGAAAACTGTTGCCGCCGCACGCCACGATCAGCGGCCGCGCGGGATCGCTCGACGCCAGCACCGTGCGGATCTTCCCGAACGGGACCGCCACCGCGCTGCGGGTAAAGCGATAGCCGTTGACCGAAGCCTGTTCCGCCGGGGCGCCGACATGGCCGATCACGATGCGATTGGTCTTCACCACATCGCCGGGATGGAGCGCGATATCGGCGCGTGCGGCCGGCACGACCATCGCCAGCATCGCGATCCAAATCCACCGCATGTCCGCCCCCCATCTCGCACGCTAGTTGTCGCCGGCCAGATATGCAATTTTCCTGTTCTAGGCGGCGTGCGCTTCGGCGGACTTGAACCGCAACCGCGGCGGCCCATTTGTTTCAGGACTGGTCCAGTGAGGAATTCGATGAAAGCTATTCGCATCCTGAAAAACGGCGGCCCTGAGGTTCTCACGCTTCAGGATGTGGAATTGCCAACTCCCGGTCCTGGTCAGGTCGTGGTTCGCGCGCGGGCCATCGGCGTCAATTTCATCGACACCTATCACCGCTCCGGCCTCTACAAATTACCCCTGCCGTCGGGACTCGGCACCGAAGCGGCGGGAACCGTCGAAACCATCGGCGAAGGGGTGGGCGCGTTCAAGCCGGGCGACCGGGTGGCGTATTGCACGGCGCCGATCGGCGCTTACGCCGAAGCGCATCTGGTTCCGGCCGACAAACTGGTGAAGCTGCCCGAGAGCATCAGTTTCGAGACCGCAGCCGCGGCGATGCTGAAAGGCCTGACGGTGCAGTACCTGCTCAAGCAAACCTACGCGGTTCAGCCCGGGCAGACCATTTTGTTTCATTCCGCCGCCGGCGGGGTCGGGCTGATTGCCGGGCAATGGGCCAAGCATCTCGGCGCCACGGTGATCGGCACCGTCGGATCGGACGACAAGATCGCGCTCGCCGAGGCCAACGGCTACGCCGAAGTGCTCAATCTCAACCAGGATGATTGGGTCGGCACGGTGCGCCAAGCTACCGGCGGCAACGGCGTCCCGGTCGTCTATGACTCGGTCGGCAAGGACACTTGGGACGGCTCGCTCGATTGCCTGGCGACCCGCGGCATGATGGTCAGTTTCGGCAATTCCTCCGGCGCAGTGCCGCCGTTTTCGCCGGCGATCCTGTCGCAGAAGGGCTCGCTCTATCTGACCCGCCCGACCCTGTTCGCCTACGCGGCGACGGCCGAAGCGCTGCAGAGCATGGCCGACGATCTATTCGCCGTGATCGCGTCGGGCGCGGTCAAGATCGCCGTCAATCAGCGCTTTGCCTTGGCCGACGCGCGCAAAGCTCACGAAGCCTTGCATTCGCGCAAGACCACCGGTGCAACGATATTGCTGCCGTGAAGCGCTACCACGCCTTCTGATCGAGATCCTCGAACACCGCGTCCGGCACCTTGTGGCCGGCCGTCACATGTTCCTCGAGGTGCGCTTTCATCGCTTGCTTGTCGAAGGCCTGAAAGGTGGCGCGGTCGTCGAGCCGGCACGCCACGCATTCCAAACGCCCTTCATCATTGATATCCAAAAAAACATCACAGCTTGGACTGAAACGACAGATTGCCATTGGCAAAACCCCCTTTCATATGGGCGCGAGTATCGCGTGAAAGGTTGGCCGATTTCTTAAAAATTTCGGCGGAATTCGTTGGGATAATCGGTAGTTTCGAGCCAGCGATGCGCATCGGATTGAAGCGCCGGCGCGTGGCGCGCGATCAAGGCAAAGAAATTCTTCGCGGTGACGTCCGATGACGCCGTCAACGCGCGCACCAGCGCATCGAACGCGGCCGGCGGCATCTTGCGGCGCAGATAATCCCAGAACAGCAGCGCCCGGTCGTTGAGCACAAAGACATCTTTATAGATTCCAAGTTCGTCCAATCCGATCGCCAGGATGGGCTTTTCCGGCGGCATCTTCTCGCCGCCCATTTTTCCGGTGCTGCGGCGCTCCTGATAGAGCTTCTCGATCTTGTCGAGCCGCTTGGCGTACCAGTCCTCGCCCAGCACCGAGGCCAGCGCGGGCAGATGGAAGTAGCTCGGAAATCCCTCGATCTGGAACGTGAAAATCGGATCGGTCTTAGCGGTCGGTGTTTGCACGAAGGCGTGCACCAGCTCGTGGGCCAGAGTGATCATCTCTTCGCCGTCGGGCTGGATGGTGCGCCAGTCGGTTTCATTGAGGCCCACCATATTGCCGCCGGCGATGTCGCCGTATTTCGGCTCCTCGATCATATGCAGCGGCCGTTCCGCCGCGGTCTGACGGTAATGGGTGCGGTAATAGGCGAACAGTCTGTCGGCGTAGCCGAGGATGCGATCCGCCGCCGCTTCCGACGCAGGATCCTTCAAGGAATAGGTCGTCATGCCGTGGCTGTGCTTCACCGCGAAGCGGCGGAGCGTCAACTGGGCGTCGTAGGGACCGACGGATTTGGCCTGCCATGTCGCAGTGGCCAGTCCGTTCTTTTCGACCCGCGCAATTTGTTCGCCGATGAAGACGGCATGAAAGTCGGCCGGCGCCGTGATCCGCACCGACGGGAAATCGACCGCCGGAAACGTGCTGTTGGCTTCGGCAAACACGGGAAACCACAGCGAATAGGCATAGGAGCGCAGATAAAGGCCGTCGCGATCGCCGCGCATGTAATCGGACGGCGACCGCGCCGCCGACGGCGAAAACCGTCCTTTGTAGGCGACCGCCAGACCGCCGCTGAGATCGCGGCCTTCGGTTTGCACGACCACCCGGCTGGCCTTGGTGTCATAGCTGTAATCGTAAGGCACGATGGTCTGATCGAACGGCACCGGCTTGCCGCCGATCTTGACGGAGGCGATAGCGAGTTCGTCGTGGAGATAGAACGTAACGGTCTTGGCGCCCGGCTCGGGCTTGAGCGCGACGTCGGTCTTGGCCGTGACCTCGCCGGAAGCCGGATCGTATTTCAGATCAATGGAATAACTCTGGGCTTCGCTCGCCCACGCCGCCGAGCCCATCAGACCGGCAGCACATAAAACGCAAAGACCGCGCATATCGTCCCCCTCTTGCTCAGGGAGAGATAAGCGCGGTCCGCTAGTTTACAGCAGATGCGATTTTCACAACTGCGTTACGTCAGGTATTCATGCTGTCGAAGAACTCGCCGTTGTTCTTGGTGCTGCGCAGCTTGTCGAGCAGGAACTCGATGGCGTCGACGGTGCCCATCGGCGCCAGGATGCGGCGCAGGACATACATCTTCGACAGCGTGCCCTTATCGGTGAGCAGCTCGTCCTTGCGGGTGCCCGAGCGCAGGATGTCGATGGCCGGGAACACGCGCTTGTCGGCGACCTTGCGGTCGAGAATGATTTCCGAGTTACCGGTGCCCTTGAACTCTTCGAAGATCACTTCGTCCATGCGGCTGCCGGTATCGATCAGCGCGG
>JAHFQC010000062.1 GCA_023259375.1 Alphaproteobacteria bacterium | reverse complement strand
CCCGGCGAGGAGTTTGGTCCGCGACAGCACCTTGGCATAGCGCAGCGCGCGATCGACGCGATCGGGCTCGGCAGGACATCTGAAGTCGGGAACGCGCGGCCCGCCGGAATAGCCGGCCTTGTAGGTCGGCAACGCCCCGGCAATCTCTTTCGGCGCCTTCTCCATGATCGTCTCCATGACTTCGCCGATCGCAGCACGATCCTTCAACAAGCGCTGGCCCCACCGGCTGGAGCGCAAAATCTCGACTTCCTTGACGATGGCGCTCGAAATCTCGGTAAACGACGTCAGACGGGCGATCAGCGTGTCGGGGTCGAAATGGGGAGGGCGAGTGTTCATGATGGCCGTGCGCGCGTCTTCCATATCGGAGAACAGAACGTCGCCCGCCAATCCCATATCGGTCGAAGAAATCAGCGCATCGTGGGTCTGACGCGCCACCAGGAGCGCGAGTTTCAACGCCTCCCACGGCCGCGCCAGCCGCCGCATCGCCACCACCGACACGAACGGCGCCGCATCAACGTTGGTTTCCGATACAATATCGAAGATGCGCCTGAGGCCCCATAAGAGTTCTTCGGTGAGGGTCTGCGTTGGTTTGGGCAGCAACGACTGCACCGACAGCATCTGAGTTCCCGATTGCAGTACCAGCGCGACGTCGACGGCATCGTCCGCTGGCGCATCGCCGCCCATGGCGGTCACCGCCGCCTTGCGGTCCTTGGCAAGTGCCGCAGCCATGGCGGCGCCGGCAATCGGCCAGAACTGCTCCGCCCGCTCCAGCGCCTTGCCGAAGCGTGCCGTCAGCGCACACGAACGGATGGCCGAGGAATAGGCGGCCGCCTCGGCGGGAATGACGCTGTGACTCACCCAATGCCAGATCGGCACCACGTGGGCCCGCAGAATGCGGCCCTTCTGCTTTTCACGCCGGGGCGTGTTGACCAGAAGATCCTCGAACGGAATGCAAAACAGACGCAGCGGCGTCGGCGTCCGGCGCCGCGTATCATCGCTGCGCAGGATCGGACGTAAGCCGTCGAGTATCAGTTCGTGCGGCAGGGCCTTGCCATCGGCGAGGCGGTCGAGTTCGACGGCCGTCGCCAGACGCGCAGCAATGTCCTTCGGCATCGAGCCGAGGAACGCTTGCAGCAGCGATATTTTTTCAGGCGACAGCATGCAGAAACCAAGGGGTATCCGGTGCTTAGCCTACCGACTTATTGTTAATGGGCCATTTCCGACCGGATTAGCCGGAATTAGGTCAAAGCGGGGAGCGCCAAAGCCGCAGAAAGACCGCCCAGATCGGCCTTTCCCAGCGTCAATTCCCCTCCATATAACTTGGCGATATCACGGACAATCGACAGGCCCAGACCCGAACCAGGCACCGATTCATCGAGCCGTTCCCCGCGGCTCAATTCGCGGCCTAGGTCTGCGGGAGCCAAACCCGGGCCGTCATCCTCTACCAAAAGGCGAAAATTGCGGCCATCGAGCCGGACGGCAGTCACCGTGATCCGCGTCCGTGCCCACTTGCAGGCATTGTCCATCAGATTGCCGGCCATTTCTTCGAGGTCCTGACGCTCGCCGCGGAAATAGAGGTCATCGGGACAGGCGACGGCAATGGCAATGCTGCGCTCGGCATGAATGCGGCGGAGCACCCGCGCCAGATCCTCCAGCACCGGCGATACCGGCGTGCGATTGCCGAGCACGTTGAGGGCACCGGCGGTGCGCGCCCGCGTCAGATAGTGATCGACCTGACGGCGCATTACGCCGACCTGCTTTCGCACCGTGTCCGCCAGCGGGCCCGGCGAGGCTTCGGCCTCCGCGGCCAGCACCGTGAGCGGCGTCTTGAGGAAGTGGGCGAGATTGGAAACGTGCGCCCGCGCCCGCCCCACGACTTCGGAAGAGTGCTCGATCAGGCTGTTGAGTTCACTCGCGAGCGGCGCGATCTCAGCGGGAAACCGGCCTTCCAGACGTTGCGCCGAGCCGTCGCGGATGCGCGCCAGCGATTGCCCGACCTGGCGCAGCGGCAGAAGACCGACCCGCACCTGGATGAAAACGGCCGCGACGAAGCCGAAGAACAAGGCGGCAAACGACCAGAAGATGGTCGAGTTGAATTCCTTGACCGCGGCTTCGACGCTGGCGGTATCGCCAGCCACGATAAAGGTGTAGGCCCGGAAGTCGTTCGGATTGCGGGTCGCACGCACCGGGAATTTCGCATGCTTGACCAGCACCCTGAGGCGCTGTTCGAGCGGGCCTTCGGCATACCCCCACGAACCGCCCGGCCCGCGCTTGAGATCCTGCGGACGCAGGGTGTTGTCGAACATCGAGCGCGACACCGTCACCGGCAGGCCTTCGGTTTCGATCTGCCAGTAAAGTCCGGAATACGCCCGTTCGAAGCGGCGATTGAGGTATTGCGCCCGCATCGAAATGGAGCCGTAGGCATCAGGCTCGGCCGCCGCGATCAGGCCGTCGAGATCGGTCTGCAGCGTGGCGTCGAAATTGTCCCGCATCGCCGAGCCGAAGGTTTCGGACAGCACCCAGCCGCCCGCCGCCAGACCCAGCGCCGCCCACACCGCTGCCGCCAAAATCAGCCGGCCGGCCAGCGAACGGGGGCCGGACCGCGCAATTCTAATCCTTGCGGGGAGCGTTCGGATCGTCGAGGCAATACCCAAGGCCGCGTACCGTCTGAATGAGATCGGCCTCGAGCTTCTTGCGGAGCCGGCCGACGAAGACTTCGATTGTATTCGAGTCGCGATCGAAATCCTGGTCGTAAAGATGCTCGACCAGTTCGGTGCGCGATACCACCTTGCCCTTGTGATGGGCGAGATAAGACAAGAGACGGTATTCGAGGCTCGTCAGCTTGACCGGATTGCCGTCGAGCGTCACCCGGCTCGACCGCGTGTCGATGGTGAGCGGCCCGATCTCGATTTCCGAGGTCGCGATTCCCACCGCGCGCCGCAGCAAGGCCCGCACCCGCGCCAGCAGTTCCTCGGTGTAGAACGGCTTGGCGAGATAATCGTCGGCACCGGCATCGAAGCCCGCCACCTTGTCGCTCCAGCGGTCGCGCGCCGTCAGGATCAACACCGGCATGGTGCGCCCCGCTTTGCGCCATTTCTGCAGCGCCGTGACGCCATCCATCTTGGGCAGACCAAGATCGAGGATCACCGCGTCATAGGGCTCGGTATCACCGAGAAAATGGCCTTCCTCGCCATCGAACGCCTGATCCACCACATAGCCGGCATCAGTCAGCGCCTTCTTCAACAGGCGCTGCAGATCGGCATCGTCTTCAACCAGCAAAATCCGCATCACTCATCCACCAGGACGATGGCGAGGGCCGCCACCGCGATCATCATTACCACGTCCGCCGCGACCGCCCCATCCGCCTTGGTCGCCGCGCCCGCCTTGATCACGTCCGCCTTGATCACGTCCGCCCCAGCCCGACTTGCCGCCGCGATCGCCGCCGCGATTACCCTGGTCGCCGCCTTGATTACGGTTGCCCCAGCCGCCGCTGCGTCCGCCACTGCGGTCTTCCCAGCCGCCGCGTCCGCTCGGACCGCCGCGATTGCTCCATCCTTGGTCGTTGCCTTGATTGTTACGGTCGCCCCAGGAGCCGTCACGGCTGCCCCACGGATTATCGCGGCCGTTACGGCCATCGCGATCGCCCCAGCCGTCTCGGCCGTTATCCTGCCAATTGTTGCGCGGGGCGCGGTCGCCGTCATCACGGGACCGGCTGCGCGAAGAACCTGAAGGAGCGCCGCGGAGAACATGGCCATTCTGGGCATCGACATTCAGCCAGATGATCCGCCCGTCGGGCGTCATCCATTTGAGGCGATACGTCGCTTGGCCGTCGGACCCGAAAAATGGGCCTTCCGCATCATAGAACGTGCCGGGAACCGATTGGCGTACATGCGGCAGAACACGATCGAGCGACCCGCCGCGCCGGTCCTGGGCCAGGGCCGGAAACGCGAGCGCGAACACCAACAGGGAAATGAGCCACCGCGCGCGCATGTTTCCTTAGATACCCCCCGGCATATGAACCCCCCATGAACGCCCCATCCACGGCCCGTTCAGCCAGAGCATTCTAGTCTCGCATTCATCAAATCGGCGCAAGAACTTTCGCCGACGGACATTCGGGGGCCGGAGCAGGCCCAAAATGGGAGACGACAATGAAGATCAGCAAATTCCTTTTGACGGCCGCCGCCGCTGCCATTCTGGCTACCACCGGAGCCGTTGCCTATGACCGCGACCGCGACGGACGCCCCGATCACAGCTGGGCCGAACGCCACGACCGCGACGGTTATAATGATGCCTGGCGCGGACGGCCCGGCTGGCATTGGCGCGACGACCGCGGCTGGCACGGCGATCATGATCGTTATTGGCGCCATGGTTACGGCCGGTATGTCGCGCCGGACCGCGTTTATTTCGAGTTGCGCCGCAACCACTACAATCGCTGGGACGGCGCCCCCTACTGGTATCAGGGCCGCTATGTCATTCGCAGCTATGACCGTTTCGGCCGGCCGGTGTTTGTCGAAATGAACCCGTATACCGGCAGCTTCGTCGGCGTGATCCGCTTCTAACGCAGACTTTTTGGTCGCGCTGCCGGACGGAAAACCGGTACCCGCCGATACGCTGATACTATCGGCTCCCGGCAGCGCTCCAGAACTTGAGCCGTACGGACCGCAGTCCGCCCCTCCATGCAGGTTCGTACGGTGATCAAGCGAAGGCCCGCGGGCCTTCGGCGTTTGATACATGTCGATACAATCTTTTATCGCTGGCGCTGCTCTACCGGTGGTAGATAGTGCATTGAGGGGATTTTTTTGGGGATTTTCCATGAAATCGACACTGATGCTTATCGCCGGCGCGGCTGCGCTGGTGTTCGCGGGTGCTTCCGCCGAACCGCCGCACGACAACTGCCCGCCCGGCCAGCAGCATTGCTGGAACAACGGGCCGCAACGCGGCCACGACCAGAGGGGCGACCACAATCAAATGGGCGGACCGGGCCAAATGGGCGGCCCAGCCGTACATCCCGGTCCGATGGGGCCTGGTCCGAAGCCCGGCCCGATGATGGGCGGTCCTGGCCCGAAACCCGGGCAGATGGGTCCCGGTCCGATGGGTGGTCAGGGCTTTAAGGGCGGTCCCGGCTGGAACAATAACGCCACCGACTGGCATTGGCAGGATAACCGCGGCGGCTGGCATCGCGACCATGACCGCTATTGGCAGCCCAATTTCCGCGGCGGCTTCGTCGCGCGCGACCGGCTGTTCATGGTGCTGCGCCAGCACAGCTTCAATCGCTTCGACGGCGATCCCTACTGGTTCCGCGGTCACTTCGTGGTCCGCAGTTTCGACCGCTGGGGCCGTCCGGTGATGGTGGAGCTCAATCCTTATACCGGCGCGTTCATTGGCGTTATCCGGCTCTGATCGCACCGACCGGAAGCAGAAAGCCCGCGAGGCGACTCGCGGGCTTTTTCGTTGGCGCTCATTTCTTCTTCGGCGCCCGATCGCCGAACCACCACACCACCGCAGTGACGGCGGCGAAGACGAGCGAGTCGGAGATTTCGCTGCGCACTTCGCCGGTCGTCGTGAAAAACGCGGCACACAAAAAGCTGCCGAGGCCGAGGGTCAGCGCGGGACGCACCAAAGCGCGCACCGCATTCACCCAGGGATAGGTCGTCCCGATCGCCGTTTCCGCTTTCAAGCTTTCGCCGAGGCCGGTCCACGAGCCCGACGCGGCGGTGACCGCCAGCTCCTGCTCAGTCTCGGCCGCCTTGGCCTTCATCTGCATGTCGAGCAGGCGCTCTTCATGGCCCCACTCTTCTTTTTTCTGCGCGAAGGCTTCGCGGGTTTCAAAAATCCCGAGCACCTTGGAAGCGACGTTGCCGAGAAGACCGAACAAGCCGCCGGTCAGGCCGGAATCCAACAAAGAACCGATGTCCATTGCGCCATACTCCTTTGTCCATAGAACCAGTGGGCGGGACGCGCCCGCATATCGAGATGCAGAAAGGTTTGGCCGAAGCCGAACCCGGTGAAGCCGGACGCACGCGCCACCGCGACCAGATGCGCCTTATCGTGACCGGCCAGCGCGATGTCGAAGGCGAGCCGCTTGTGCATCGACAACGGCGCCCCGCCGACGCGGGCGTTGTGCTGCGCACAGCGATGGCCGGAGGTGACGACCAGTTTTCCGCCGAGCGACTGCGCCAGGCGTTCGAGCGCCTCCAGCGCCGCGGGATCGATGAACGTCTCGCCGCAACAGCGGCAGCCGACGGCCCGCGGGTCAACGTGCGGCCAGTTCCAGACGCCGTCACGCATAGCCGCACGCCGCTTCCAACGCTGCGATGCGCGCCGCCAAGCCCGCCAAGGCAAACGCGCTCACTTCCTCGATACGGAGATTGTGGATCATCCGCTGCACGCCATCGTCGTCGCAATCGGGCACCTGTTCCTCATAGGGTTCCTCGCAACTCTCCATCACCGGATGGCCTTCGGCATCGACGACCGGCTCGGCGCCGTTCAGCTTCGAACGCATGACGGTTCGCGTCCGGGTGACGGTCTTGATGGCAGGATCGAAACCGACGCAGCCGTAGGCAAAGGGATCGAGACCATGCGCAGCGAAAACCGCTTCGATCCGCTGCGCGATCCAGCCGCAATGACGGCGCGCCAACGAGCCCTTCCCGGCGACCGCCGATTTCATTTTGTAGGTTGCGACCAGCGGCGCGATCGCTTTTGCCACCGCCATCTCGGCTCCGGAGAGGCTTGCGATTTCGTCTTTCAGGCGCTCGTCCGAAATCACCGCCCAAGCATTCTGAATGTAGCCGTTGGCCCAATAGAGCGAGGCCGAACCGAGATTGCGGGCATTTGCCGGCGTCGGAACGACATTGACGCCGACCAACGCGTTCCCGGACGTATCGAATATGAGGCGCGCCGCCTGCGCCGTCGTATCGAAGAAGTAAAAAAGCCGTTGCCGACCGGACTGGACGAACCGCCGACTCCGAACTCCCAGTTTCGCGAGGTGGTATTGTCGACGCGAAAGATCGTTTGGCTGGTCTTATTGCTTGAGACGTTGAAGGACGGCGTTCCACCGACTCCAACCGTATCGTAGACGGTCAACCGGCCTGCAGGGCTCGCCGTCCCGATACCGACGGCACCGGAAGAGCCGATCGTGCCGCCCCCGGGAAAGCTTGTGGTGCCCGACAAGCTCGCGCTCGACAGTGTCTTGTTGGTCAGGGTTTCGCTGCCCGATTTGGTGGCGAAATCGGTTGACCCGACGGTTGTCCAGTTGCCGTTGAAATAGACGATGACCGTATTCGACGGTGCAACGAATGCCCGAAGGCCGTTGTACGGCGTGTAGAATCGCCAAGCGCCATCACGGCATGAGGCGATCTTGTAGGCAGTGCCGCTCCAGGCGCCGGTGGGCGCGCCGCCGGTGAGATAGGCATCGCCGTCCTGCGGCAACGACGGCGGCGCATTGACGAACTGACCAAGCAGATAGAGATCGACCAGAGCATCGATCTGCTCCAGCGCCTCGTTCCAAGTGACGGCGTTCAATTCCTGCAACGATACGAGCTGCGGCAGGTGCAGCCTGGCGGTGTCATCGGACATAGAGCGTCTCCGTTTTGGCGCGGCCGCGCCCGATCGCGCTCGAACGCTGCGCGACGCGGACCGTGAGGGGATCGGGAAGACCGGACGGAAAATCCGCCGCTTGCTGGGCCGCGGTGTAGGTTTGCGAATTCTGCGGCACGGCGGCGAAGGTGCGCACGACGGACCCGTTCGAGAGGATCTCGAGGTCGAACAGAATCGGATCGCTGGCCGGCGTTTCGGCGAGCGTGATCTGATTGGCGGCATGCGCCCGATCGCGGCGCAACCAGGTGATGGTCAGACCGCCGTTGGCGGACCAGGCAAAGCGCACATGACACGGCGCCGGAGGAATGAGACCGGCCGCCGTGAAGGTTTGGCTCACGGTCTGGAAACGCGCATCGGTCACCGGCTTGCCGGCAGGGCCATAGGTGAAGGTGTGCGGCAGACGCGCTTCGGCGAGCGACAACGGCACTTGTTTGAGCGCGCTGTCGAGCACGACGATCCGCGCTCCGGCCGCGACCGGGCTGCGCATGGCCTGTTCGGTGCCTTGGCGGCCGCGCAACAGACGCGTGAGCCGCCACTGTCCCGGCGCGATCAGTTCGGCAGTGGCGAACTGGATGATTTCCCATTCGCCATCGGCGTTCTGCAGTGCCAGCGCATTGGCGCCGCCGAACACCTGCGCCTCGGTCACCGATTGCAGCGTGCCGCGATAGAGCTTGAGATAAAGGCTATTGACGCGATCCCAGCGGTTGAGCGGACCGGACCAGAAATCATACAGCGTCTCGCCGATGGTGGCGGCAGTGGTGAGACTGACGGTGGGCGTGCTGGCATAGTCTTTGTAGATCGGCACGCTGCCCGGCCACGGATCGGCGAACGCGGCCGCGAACGGCGCGCTCGGCGACTGCGCATCGGTGAGCAGCGGCAGATCGAGAAACACCACCAGCGGCCGCCCCGGCTGCTGCAAGCTCTCGGTCGCCGTCACCGACCGCGACGCCCCGGACACGGCTTCATAGAGCGAGGGATCGGTGGCCACGGCAGCAACGGCACGCGCCTCGCTGTCTTCGATCTCGGTCAGGCGCAAGCGGCGCACGCGTCCACCGGCCGACAGCAAAATCTCGTCAGTCGGATCGAGCGCCAGGAGCGATGGCGGCAACGCGAACCGCGCCGTCTCGCGCATCACCCAGGCATCCTGCAACAGCCGCTCGCCGATGCCGGACGCTTCGGCCGCGCTCATCACCAGCGGTACAGTCGAGGAGGCAACGCGGTCGGATCCCGCCACCAACCGCCGCGCTTCGGTCACCGCCTGCTCGTTGGTGTCGCTGTCGACATAGGCAAGACGAGACGCGACCGGCAGATCGCTTTCCTGCGCCCGCGTCAAGGCAAAGCCACACACGGCATCGTCCGCCAGCACCAGCGCATCTTCGGTGAGGCCCAAAGGATCGGGCTTTCCGCGCGGCACGAAGCGGATGACACCGCCGCTCTCGACCGCATCGAAGGCATAGACCGCCATCAAGGCGCTGAGTGCTTCGCGCACGCTCGATTCCGTGACGGCAAAACCGGTGACGACGCCATGAAGAGCGCTGACATATGAGGCGACACCGACTTCCGCGCACAGCGCCGTCACCAGATCGGCAAGCTGCACATCGCCGAGACGGCCGTTCAGCCAATGGCCGGTGGCGTAGTTATCGGCATCGCCCCAGACATCGGCGCGCGACGGAAAGAAGGGATAAGGCCGCGCGTCCCAGCACCACACCGCGATGCGGTCGGTGTCGAGCATCGGGCCGTGATAGACGCTCGATACCGGGTTGTTAGCGGCATCGCGCCAATAAGCGAAATGGGCTTCGAGAAAACGGCGCTGGATGAGATCGTCGCGCACGCCGGTGGAATAATACGGAAAGGCGCTCTCGGCCGATTTGGGATCGTAGAACACGTTGGGCTGGTTGGCGCCCTTGTCGACCGCGGGGCAACCAAGTTCGGTGAAGCGGATTGGTTTCGATTGCGGCACCCAGGCGGTCGGCGACGTGGCCTCGCTGGAGCCGGTACGATTGAAATGCGGCGACGACCACCACGACCAGATATCCTTGGCACGCCATACCCACGGCTTGCCGAGACCATCGGTGATCGGGGTGCGCCATTGCGCGGCGCGGTCGCTGTCGGATTGGTAATACCAGTCGTAATCCTCGCCGCCGCGAATGTTGGCGGCGAGATACGCAGGGTCATAGAGCGAGGCATAGTTCGCCGCATCGCGATGATCGCTGCCGGCGCGCCAATCGGCGAGCGGCAGATAGTTGTCGATGCCGAGAAAATCGATGTTGGGATCGGTCCACAAGGGATCGAGATTGAAGGTGAGACCACCGCTCTGATGCGGCGGGAATTCGCTCCAGTCGGCGGCATAGCCGAGCTTGGCCGAGGGAAGGATCGCCCGCACGGCGGCCGCCAATTGCTTCAACGCCGCCACTGCCGGATAGATCGCACTCGGCCCGCGCACCCGCGTCAGGCCGCGTAGTTCGGAGCCGATCAGGAAACTCTCGACGCCGCCGGCTTCGGCACAGAGATGGGCGTAATGCAGCACCATGCGGCGGTAGCCGCCGGCGAAGAACGCATTCACCTGATCCACCGCCGCTTGAGAGCCATCGACGCTGCCCGAAAGGCCCGGCGCCGGCGTGACGGTGATGCGGCCGCGCCAGGGATACGGCGGCTGCGCCGCCGCGCTCGACCACGGATCAGGCAACGCGTTGTCGGCGGGGATATCCATGAACACGAAAGGATAGAAAGTGACGGCGATGCCGCGCGCCTTCAGATCGGCAAATGCCGCCTTGACGCTGTCGTCGGAGGGCGTGCCGCCATAGGCCGGACGATCGTCGCGATAAGAGACGATATAAGCATCGCGGCGGTCGGTGCCGTCGACACTCCAGCTCTCCGGCGTGGCGTGGCGCACCGATTGCTCGACGCCCGGCTGCACCGCGCAAGTGCCGGCGCGCAGATCGGACCCGAACCAGCCCACCACCAGCGATACCGATTTCAAATTCGGCGCCAGCGCCTGCAATTCATCGAGCGAGGCGGACCAATCGGAGCCGCCCGAAGCGTTGTGCGCATTGAGCGGCTTGGAGATGCCGTAGCCGTTGTCTTCGGTGACGAGAGCCGGTGCATAAACGAACTCGCCGGCACCGGGGATGAGCGCGACAGCGGTGAGCCGGTTTTCGAGCGCGTCCGGGTCGGTGAGCGACAACGCGTGCACGATCTCGAATTGCAGCTGCGGAATGCGGTTGCCGAACGCCGCCAGCGGCATGTCTTCGAACACGACATAACAAAGCCCGCGATAAGCCGGCGTGTTGCCGGAGCCTTCGATCTCTTCGATGACGGGATCGGGCGCCTGGCTTTCGCTGCCGGAATAGGAACGGATGGTATAGGCCGTCGGATCGATGAGATTGCCGTCGGCCCAGATGCGGCCAATGCGGGTGATGGGTCCGGCGCACAGCCCGACCGCGAACGACACCGAATAGGAATAGGTGGTGGTTTCGACACTCGATCCGCCAAGACCTTTGCCGCCCGAGGTGGTGCTGGATTCCTTGAAGCGCGACGCCCACAGGATTTGTCCGGCGATGCGCATGCAGCCGTAGACGCGCGGAATCGGACGGCCTTCGGTCGACGACTGAATGGTGATGTCGGAAAGTTGGGTGTTGCTGCGCTTGATCGCCGGCATCAAGGCGCTGTCGATCATGGTACCGGCGACGGCACCGATCAGGCCACCGATCTGCGCGCCCGAGAGGCTATAGCCGAACAGCGTGACGCCGCCATACGACGAGCCGATCGCCGAACCGACGGCACCGAGAACAAGAGAAGCCATGCGAGGATCCTTTACAGGCGGAAGGCGTATGCGAGTTTCCGGCGCCAGAACGGCGACAGCGGTTCTTCCCCGACACGCTTGTTCTGACGGGCGTGGATAAGCGTGAGGACGCCGTCCTTGTCGGCGACGATGGCGCAATGGCGGGCACTGGCGCGCGGCACCATGCGGAAGAGGACGACGTCGCCGGGCGCGATGTTGGCGAACGCGATGGACGACAGGTGGCGCGCTAGGCCGTCGCGAAGGGTCTCGCCGCCGGGCGCATTCCAATCGGGCAGATAGGGCGGAATGTCTTCCGCCTCCTCGCCGTTCACTTCGCGCCACACGCCGCGCAACAATCCAAGGCAATCGCAGCCGGCGCCTTTGACCGAGGCTTGATGAACATAGGGCGTCCCGATCCAGGAACGGGCGATGGCGACGATGTCAGTTGCCATAGCGGCTCTCTCCATCGAGCGGGGTGGACGACGATGCGACCGCAAACGCGGCATCGGCGCCGATCATGTAAGGATGACCGCGGAAATTGACGGCATTGGAAAACTTGGTCTTGCAAGTGGCGAAAGCGTGATCGCAGCCGGGCGTGACGGTGAAACTGTCGCCGGCCGCAATCACCTCGCTCATCACTTGCCAGAGTTCGAACGCGGCGCCGGTCTGACGTTTGACCTCCATGGCGCGTCCGGCATTGGCGCCGGAGGTGAAGGTCAGCTTGCCGCCGGCTCCAACAGCAAACGATGTGGAGGCAGTGAAGCGGCGATTGTCACTGACCGTGGCCACCGTTCCGGCGACCGGCGTGACGGCAACCGTGCAACGCGCATCGCCCAGCACGGCATCGCAGACATGGCTGAAGACACGCCCGACCGGCTGGTTCAGGCGTTGGGTCAAGCCGCGCACTTCGGCTTCGAACGCCGTCTTGCCGCGCTTGACCTCACCCAATGTGCCAGACCGTATCAAGACGCGTTGATCCGGCGCCGCCCAATTGACGCGCCAGATCTCAATGGCGGCATTGTCGAACAGACCGGCGGCGAGATCGTGCTCGTTCAGGCTGTCGGCGTTGAGCGCGCCCACCACCGACAGATTGTCGACCGACAGGTCGGCGGCCGATTTCATTTCACCGGCGGTGAAGCCGGTGGCGGCGGCAAACGTCGTGCCCGCGAAGGCGAGCGGCGCATCGTGATCGGTGAAGCCGAGCACGGTGCCGTCGCGGCGGATGATTTTCCAGCACCAGCACAGCGTGGTGGTGCCGGAGGAGAGATGGGTCTGCAAACCCGGCGGCAGCGTTTTCATACCCGGATCTCCACCAATGGAATGGACGGGATTTCGCCGGAGCGGAACCCGGCGAGATTGATTGCCAGCGCATCGGTATCGAAGCGCACCGGCACATCGAATTCGAAACCGGCCGTGACGGCGGCACCGCTGGCGGGCGCCGAGGTCAGGGTCACGACGCCGGTGACGGTATCGAGACTGAAGGCCGAGGTTTCGACCCCGCCGACCGCGACTCGCACCGTGCCCGCGACCGGTTTCGCAATAGCGCGCGACCAACTCGTCGGGCCGGAGGCGTAGGTTTTCTTCAGTGCGAAGTTTTTGGTGCTGCCGTCGCCGGTTCCGAGGGCTTGATCGCGCGGCGTCGTCGCGGTTTGCGGGGCGCAGGATTTGAAGTCGGCAAAATCCTTGAAGCGGAAGCCGTAGAGCCGCCCGGCGCGGGCTTCGAAGAAAGCGATCACAGCGTGAATGTCATCCAGCGTCTTGACGCCGTAACCGACGTCGTAGCGGCGGCGCGAATTCATCCAGACGCCGTTGCGCTCCTCGAAGCCGGAGCCGAGGGTGACGATCTCCGTCTTGCGCTCGGGCCCGCCTGTCGAATGGAACGCGATGGTGGTGGGAAAGCGGATTTCGTGGAAAGCCATGTCACAGAGTCCCCATGTCACAAATTGCGTTGCCCGCGCGCCAAGGCCCGCGACAGCATGGCGGCGAGCTGGGTTTCGGATTTGAGGAAGCTCGATGCGTCGCGCGCCTGCACATTGAGGGTGATCGATGGGCGCGCATTGGGCACGATGGTGCCGCTCGCCGACGGCACGAAGGTCTCCGGCCCGTTCTCGCCGACGAGATAGGATTTTCCGGCATCGACCGGTCCGCCTTCGGCGCGGGCGCCGCCGACCGGCAGGATCGACTGAACGACGCCGCCGATCACGCCTTCGAGCGGCGCGAGCACGTAGTCTTTCACCGCCAGGCGATCGAGCGACGACACCACCGACGACACGAAGGCGTCGATCGAACCTTTGCCGTTGACGACAAAGCGGGCGATGGCGTTCCCCATCGCGGAGAAGGTGCGATCCAAGGTTTGTTCGATGCTGTCCGCCGCGCTGGCAACGGGACCGGAGGCGAAATCGGCCAGCGCCTTGCCGGCACTGTCGAGAGTTTCATTGGTCATGGGTCAATCCGGAAATAAGTGCATCAGGGTTTGAAGACCGCTGCGGTCGAGCGCCGGCGCGGCAAGCGGCTGCAAGAGCGCGCGCCACTCGGCCAGTGACAGCGACCAGAACACGGACGGCGTCAGTTTGAGACGGCCTAGCCCGACGGCGAGGAGAGTGTCCCAGCGAAAGGGCGTCCACTGCCCTCGCCGGTGATCCCGGCACGGTCGAACGCTTGCGCGACGGCCGCGACCAGCGCGCCGAGATCGCACGGCAGTGCGAGCACATCGGGGGGCGTCAGATCGTGACCGCCGCCATGGAGCAGCGCCGCGGCGACGATGGCGAGATCGGCAGCACGGGCGCGTTTGAGGCGCGGCCCGACCTCGACGAGATTGGTGAGGCCGAGACCGTCCTCGATTTCGGCGAGCGCGCCGAGAGTGAGCAGCAAGCGATAGGTTTTGCCGCCGACCTCGAGCGCCGCTTCGCCGCGAATGGCATTGGGCATGGGAAATCCTCTTTTAATAAACCGTCCCCACAGCGTCATGGCCGGGCTTGCCGCAGCGCAGCCGCTCGCATAGCCATGACCCGGCCATGACGAACGGAGGGAAAATGGTGCGACGTCCCGAACCTGGCTCCTAAATCGCTGCGAACGACAGCGCACCGGCGGAAGCGAGCGAGAGGGTGATCTTCACCTCGCCGTCATAGGGTCCTTCGTAATGCAGCTGCGTCAGCTTGAACGGGCCGGAGACGATGCCGAAGCTCGGGATCACGATCTGCCAGTTGGCGAGCGTCTGGGCGAAGATGACGCTGCGCAGCGTGGCATCGGAGGTCTGGTCGCGAAACACGCCGGAGCCGGTGACAGTCGCCGATTTGACGCCGGCATTCAGCAGCTCGCGCCACATGTCGGTGGAATCCGCATTGGTGATGTCGATGGTGGTGGCGTTGAAGGCAAGACCCGTCGCTTTGAGACCGGCGACCGTGGTGTATGTTTCCGGCGAGCCACCGTCGCCGATCTTGATCAACAGATCTTTGCCGCGTTGTGCGGTCATGGGAGAGCTCCTTGAGGTTCGGTGACGGCCCGGAAGCGCAGACTTCCGCGCCAAGTTTCACCATCGGATTGGCGGACGTAATCGGTCGATGCGAAGGCGAGATCGATCAGGACATGGCCGTCGAGCGTCAGATGTGCGCCGTCGAGACAGGCGCGGACCGCATTGGCGATCTGCTTGATCTCGCGGGCGCCATTGGCGCGCGACCACAAATGCAGCGTCAGCGCGTGGGTGACGATGCCGCCGCCGTCGCGCTCTTCCGCCTCGCCGATCACGACATAAGGAAAGACGGCATTCTTCGGCACGGCATCGAACACGCGCCCGCCGCACAACGCCGTCAGCGCAGCATCGGCCGTGAGCGCGGCGTAGACGGCTTTCTGCAAAGCCCAGGAGGCGGCGGTCATGGCAGCTCCTCGCACATCAATGTCAGATAGGCGTCGGTAGCATCACGACCGAGCACGGCGTGGATCGCGAAGGTGCGCTCGCCGACCGCGAGACGCATGCCGTCGACAATGTCGTCGCGGGCACGGGTGACGAGGCGATGACGGATGCGGGTCTCGCATGCATCGGGGCCGAATTTTTCGTCCGCGCCGAGCGGCGTGATCTTCACCCACGCCTGACCGACGGTCTGCCAGCTTTCCGTAAAGCCGCCACCGCCATCGGGCGTGAGAACACGCGACAGCAATGCCGCGCGGTAGTTGAGGTTTGCGAGCATTTTGACTTTCTTCCGTTCGTCATGGCCGGGTCGAACGCCCGGCGATGACGATGGGGCTACAGTTTGAACACCCGGTACGGCGCCAGGAGCGCTTGACCGGAAACGCCGACGGGATCGTCGTCGCCGCGATGGCTATGCAGATCGGCGACAATTTCGAGGACCGCTTCTTTGACCGGCACCGGCACGGCCGCGGCATCGCCGTAGCCGGCGGTGAACGAGATCTCCACACAATCGCGGCCGCGGAGCGACGAAGGACGATGCGCGAAGATCACGCGGCCGGGCACGGATGCGGCATCGATGCGATACGCGGTGGTGGTGAGCACGGTACGAATGCCGCTGGCGTCGATCACGGCGATTTCTTCGACACTGATAAGCGGCGGCAGCGGAATCGCGACGACATTGTCATGCGGCCACGCGTCGAGGCGCAGACACCAGCGCTGGGTGACGAAAGCGCGGCCGGTATGCCATTCGGCCCGCGCCCGCGCGGCGGTGATGAGCGTCGTCACCAGCGCATCCTCGTCGGACGTATCGATTTTCAGATGCGCCTTGGCTTCGGTGAGCGTGACCGGCTCTGCTGCGGGAGGCGCGAGGAGTTGGAGAGACATCTTTCCATTCCCAAAAAACGTGTCATCCCCGGCCGAACAAGCGCCAGCCGGGGATGACAACCAGTTACGACACCGCGAACTTCAAAAGCTTGATGGCTTCGAAATTCTGCACCCCGCCGCCGACGCGCTTGGTGGTGTAGAACAGCACATACGGCTTGGCGGAATAGGGATCGCGCAGCACCTTGACGCCGATGCGATCGACAATGAGATAGCCGCGGCGGAAATCGCCGAACGCGAGGGCATAAGCGGTCGAGGCGATGTCGGGCATGTCCTCGGCTTCGGCGACCGGATAACCGAGCAGCGTCGGCGGCTGGCCCGCGGCGGCACCCGGCTGCCAGATGTAGTTGTTCTGCGCGTCCTTGAACTTGCGGATTACGCTTTCGGTCTTACGGTTCATCACCCAGTTCGCATTGGCGCGATAGCCTTGCTTGGGCGCATAGGCGAGCGTGATCAGCACGTCGGTCGGCGTCGTCGCCGGGAACGCCGCATCGGTGCCGGTGGCGATGTAGCCGAGATTGCCCCACGTCCACGACGCATCGGCGACCTTGGTCTCGGTAAGGAAACCCTTTGGCGCCGAGGTGCCGTTGCCGGAGACGAAGGCGGCGCCTTCCTGCTCGGCGAACACGGTCTGCACTTCCTCGGCGAGCCAGGATTCGAGATCGACCTGGCTGTCGTCGAGCAGCGTCTGGGTCGCGGCCGGCATGGTGTAGAGTTCCATGGTCGGGAAATCGATCGCCGCCAGGGTCGGCGTGTTGGTCGGCGTCGCAATCGCGGTGGTTTCGGTGGCGAGCCAGCCCGACGCGGCCCCGGCGGTGGCGATGGGCTTGCGATAGATATTCCCGCCGATCGCACGCACGCTGGCGATGGCGCGCATCGGCGACATCTTGGCAAGGACGCGATCGATGGTCTGTTCGATCTCGAGCGGCACGGTGTAGCCGCCATCGGGATTGGAATTGGCGCTCATCGCCTTCATTTCGATGAGGCCGGAGGCGTCGCCGGCGCGGACATAGCGTTCGAACGCGGCTTTCTGCTCGTGCGCTTGCGGCATGGCTTTCTTCTCGGTGCCGACCGCGGGACGGGCGGCTGCCAGCGTCAAGTCATCGAGCACGCGCTTGTGTTCGTCGAGGGCGCGGTTGATGCGATCGACCTTTTCTTCGGTGACGATGTCGGCGGACCGGGTTTCGAGTTCGGCGAGCCGCTCGTCATTGGCCTGTTTGAAGGCTTCGAAGGCGGAGAGAAAGTCATCGAACGCATTCTTGATGTCGGGGGTGATGGCCTTGGTTTCGAGGTCCATGAGGGTCTCCTAGCGGGCTGCGGTGCCCACGGCCGTGACCGAAGAACCGGCGAGCAGCGGGAAGGTCACGACCGAAATTTCCCAAAGCTCGATTTCAGTGAGCAGGCGGTTGGTGCCGGATTTCTTGGCGCGCACGGTGCGAAAGCCGATGGACAAACCGTCGAGGGCGCCATCGGCGAACAGGGCGCGCACTTCGCGGGCGCGCTGCACGTCGAGCACCAGACGGCCGCGGACATAGAGGCCGCGCGCGTCTTCGCGAATGTCCCGCCAGACGCCGAGCGGCTCGGTGGCGGTGTGCTGGTAAAGCATACGAACCCGCGCTGGCGGGCGGCGGCGCAACGTGGCGGCAAAGGCACCCGGCATCACGATGTCGCCGGCGCCGTCAGGCACACCGAACAGTGAGGCATAGCCTTCGAACTCGTCGGGCCCGAGCGACGACAGGCGCACAGGCGCAACGCGGCGGCTGAGCGGCCGCCGGGCGGAAGTAATCTGCATGGGGGGAGCTCTAGTTCTGCTTCCGATCCAGCTTGTTCTCGATGCGATCGAGGCTGGCGCGGATGGTGGCGATCTGGCTTTCGAGCACGGCGACGCGGGCCAGTGCGTCCTGTTCGGCCGTGGCGCTGCGTTCGAGCGTGGCGATGCGCTCGGCGGCGGAACCCGCCCAGAACAGCGCACCGGCCGTCTGCAACAAAAAAGCCGCCACAAGGGCGGCCGGGAGTTTGCGGTCCAGCACCGGCTGGACGATTTCGGTCAGGGTCATGGCGCACTCATTTGGTGGTGGGGACCCAGGCGGTTGACGCGCGCACTTGAGGAGCGGACGCGCGTCCGCAGCCAGGGGTGTGGCCTCCACCTGGGTCCCCGTCTCGAAATGGCGGAAAGGCTACGGAATTTCCGTTTTCGGATAGTCGCGCAAAAGCTGCAGCGCCTCGGCGAGCGCGGCGTTGGTCTTGGCGAGATCGCGGCTGATGATGGCGTCTCTGAGCGCGGGCATGGTGTTCAAGTAGACCCACGGCGACTGGTAACCGACCTCGCCCAGGATCGAGAGATAGACCGGCTGCGGCGTTTCCATCAGCGCGGCGATGAACTTGATCAGCGGCAACCAGGTGATGCGCTCGTGCGTGCCGAGCAGCAGGAATTCGACGCCGTTGGAAAGGCCGTCGGGTGCGCGGCCGTCGCGCAACGAAATCAGGATCTGAGACTTGTCCGGACGCCATTCCTCGGGCAAGCCGAGATGACGCCAGCCACAGAGATAGGTGCGGCAGATGTTCCATCGCGTGTCGTAGACGCCGCAACCATGCGGCGGACGGCAATGCGGACACATCACGCCCGACAGTTTGCGCGTGGCGCCGATGTCGAAGGTCAGCGCCTCGCAACACACCGAACATTCGCCGCAACTGGTATTCGAAGCTGCCATGAGGTGATCCTTTAGCGCGCGCAGCGCAGATTGGAAAGCATAACAACGGTCATGAACAAGGAACGCACGCATATCCCAACTCGTCATGGCCGGGCGCCGCAGGCGAAATCGGGACCCGGCCATCCAGTGCCCGAGCAAATGCCAGCACCGTTCCAGATTTCACCACCGCCTGGATGGCCGGGTCGAACGCCCGGCCATGACGAGTAAGTGGATGGTCCGGTCGGCCCGGGATGACACAACTACACCCCATCTCCGCCATCCACCGGTGAATAGCCCGCGGCGGCGCGGCGTTCGTTGAGGGTGAGGAAACTCGCTTGCGACAGCCGCTCCCACACCGCTTCGCGTTCGAGCGCCAGCGCATCGACGGCATCGGAGTCGTAACCGATGCGCAAATTTTCGCCGAAACGCGGGCACAGCCAGCCGGTCAGCATGCGCGCGGTTTTGGCGACCAGCGGCAACACGGTCTGACGCCAGAACACGAGATTGGCTTCGCGATAATTGGCATAGGTATTGTCGCCGGGAATGCCGAGCAGCATCGGCGGCACGCCGAACGCCAGCGCGATCTCGCGCGCGGCAACGGCGCGCGAATTGGCGAAATCGAGTTCCGACGGTGTGTAGCTCATCGAGCGCCATTCGAGCCCCCCTTCCAAGACCATCGGCCGGCCGGCATTGGCGGCGCCTTGATAGGAGTCTTCGAGTTCGCGCTTCAAGCGGTTGAACTGCTCGTCGGTCAGGCTGCCGCCGTCGGGACCTTTGTAGACCAGTGCGCCGGACGGACGCGCCGCGTTATCGAGCAGCGCCTTGACCCAGGCCGCGCCGGCATTGTGGACATCGAGCGCGGTACCGGCGGGCGCCATCGGCGACAGGCCGTAATGATCGTCGAGCGGATGAAACAGGCGGCCGTGCAACACCGGCATGAAACCCGACGCCTCGCGCGCGATCCGCGTGGTGCGGCCGTCGACCTTGTAATCATAAGCCACCGGCCAGCCGCGCGCATCGGCAACGACCGACACGCGATCGGGCCGCAGCACATAAAGCTCGCGCACGGTATCGGAGGCGCTGGCGGCTTCGAGATAGGCGTCGCCGGCGCATTGCAGGAAGGCATACCAGCGCTCGAACAGCGCCGAGCCCTCCTCTTCCGGATTGGGACGGGCGAGCAGGGAAAGCAGCGGATGAGTTTCCAATTCCTTGCGGCCGTCATAGATGAGCCACGGCACCGAAGCGGCGCCTTCGGCGATCATCCGCACGCAGCGGTACGCAACCGCGTTCTTCAGCACACCTTCGCGTGCAGCGGCGAGGAAATCGCGACCCGACCAGCGCGGCGATCCCATCAACGACAATGCGATCAGCGCGGGAGACGTCGCGTTTTTGCTCGCGTTTTTGCTCTCCGGCGCGCGGCGCCAGAATGGTTTCATCATGGTGACTCCTTGCGACAAAAATCCGTGGCCGGGCGGCGCCCAGTCATCGATTGCGGAACGGTCCCTTAACAATCGCGGTGCAAATTCCCGCGCTAGGGGAGCGGCATGCGCGACGGCATCTATCGGATCTGGCTCAACGGCACGCACGGCAAGACCGCGGGCGTCGTTTATTTCAAGGACGGCGACGTTCTCGCCTGTCATCGAAGCTACGCATTCGTCGGCCGCTTCATCGTTCAGTTCGGGCGGCTGATCGCCCAAGTGCGCTGCAAACGCCTTAACAACAAGGCCAAACCCGTCAACATGCCGGACTGCGACGACTTCGTTCTGCACGCCGAAGGCCCGGCCGGCGACGAATTCGCGGTGCTCTCCTGCACGGCGCCCGACTTTCCCGGCTTCAAGATGGGCTTCGAGATAACCTGGCACTCCCATGCGTGATGGAATCTACAAGGTGTTCTTCGAAGCCGGCGACTGCAAAGGCTTCAACATCGTCGCCGCCAGCGAGGGCACCATCGCCGGCTGCGACCAGACCCATTTCACCACCGGCACCTATAAGATCGAAGGCAACCGCGTCACCGCCAGCCTGCATATGAGCCGCCATACCAAGCGCGTCGATTTCATCGAGATCGCCGATCAGGACGAAATCGACATTACGATGGACGGCATCTGCGGCGTCGGTGTCGGACAGCTCGATGCCCGCGTGGCGGGACGCCCGGACATCGCCATCGTCGCGACATTTCAGTGGCTGTGCGAACTCTGATTGTCATCCCGGCCAAGCGATTCGACGCGCGAAGCGCGAAGAAGAGCGCCGAGCCGGGACCTACTTGGCCATCTGACAGAATTCAAAGTGGGTCCCGGGTCGCGCCATCCTGCCAAACGGTGAAAGTTTCGTGGCGCGCCCGGGATGACAGTTTGGTTTATTCCACCTTCCTTACTCTCGGATTGCTCCGTTTGAGCGGGAAGAGTTCGGCCAAGGCCCAGACCAGCGCATCCATGCGGTCGGGGCTTTTGCCGCTGCCGTCGTAGCTCACCATCTGATCCTCCAATTCGGCAAAGGCGCCGACGTGATGGATGCGGCCTTGCTCGTACAGCGCGGCGGCGGGCACGGCGCGGGTGCGTTTGTCGCGCACCGCATGCACCAAGCGAACCGGCGCATTGGGCAAGGCATCGATCAAAACCTGTTTCACCATGTCGCCGCCCTGATTGGCTTCGGCGACAATGGCATCGACATGAAATGCTTCGAAGGTTTCGGCCACGCGTGCCGCCCAACCCGCGGCAGAGAGACCCGCCACCGAACGGTCGGCAATAACGAAACCTTCGCCCGTGTCGCTGCGGCCTGCCGCAACAATGCCGCATTCGTCGCCGGCGACCGAGGCGGGCGGATCGACCGCCACCACGATGCGGCCCAGCGGCGGATGCGCCCGGACGCGCGCGCGCTCGATCCAGTCGCGCTTCCATAACGCGGCGTCGTTGTCCTCGATCAATTCGGCGTCCATTTCCTGACGGCCGAGACGGGTACCGCCGTATCTGAGTTCCAACCCGGCGACGAACGTCGGCGCCAGATTGGCGGCGTTTTCCTTGGTCGAAGAATGGGTCTGCACCACATCCGGTAACGCCAGCAGATCCTTCAAGGACGCAATGTTGCGCGGCGTGGTGGTGATCAGCATGCGCGGATCCTTGCCGAGACGCAGCGCCATCAGGATCATGTCGAGACTGTCCTGCGGATAAGCCCACTTGCAGAACTCGTCGGCCCAGACGCAATCGAACTGATGGCCGCGCACCGCATCGGGTTCCTCCGCACTGACGACATCGGCGAGCGCGCCGTTGGCCCATTTGATACGATGGTTCGAGGATTCGAACACCGCATCGGTAACCGCCAGCAAACCGGATTCGCCTTCGATCATCACACTGCGCACGTCGTGCCAGGTGGCGCCGATCAGACCGATGCGGCGCATCTTGCGGCGGCGCACGCCTTCGGCGACCCACTCCGCACCGGCCCGCGTCTTGCCCGATCCGCGCCCGCCGAGAAACAACCAGGTCCGCCAGTCGCCCGGCGGGGGGAGTTGTTCGGGGCGAGCCCAGAAATTCCAGCTTCTAAGAAGAGGCGGAATTTCCTCCAGTTTCAGGATCTGGAGGAGGTAAGAGCGCTCGTCTGGCGGCAAGGCATTGATCGAGCCTTCGTTCCAGTTCCAGGCGGGCGTTGTCGTCGGCATTGATCACCTTCATATCGCGCACCGTCTCGCGCTTTTCTTCGAGGCGGGCGAGCCGCTCCAAGGTTTTCTGCAGCGAAGATAGCGACCGCGCATTGGCGGCGCGCCGCGCGGCCTGCTCGGGCGTATCGCTTGAGAACTGGGCGGCTTCGAGCTGGGACAGCTGTTTTCGGATTTCGTGGAAGAGACGCTTCATGATTTCGTCCATCCAATTTTCATCGACGTCCTCCGGGTGGATTCCCAATTCTTCCAATTCGGACATGATGAGGCCGCCTCCATCGCGCACACGGCGCAGGAGTTCGGCCCGTCTTTCAGGGGTCGTTGGCATTGGGCTTACTTTTTTGGGGATGTATGTCAGATGGGGAAACCACCCGCATTCTTCAAGGGGAGTTTTCAAAAATCTTTCGGCCTGCGACACGGGAGAAAAATTTGTTGTACGTCCAGCGTCATAATTGCAGCGCTGCGGGCAACATGGACAACAGATGTCTCGGAATGAGTCGCAACAAGGCGAAAACGGGAGAAAATATTTTTGCGGAGGAGAGAGCCTTTGCCCCGCGAACGGCGGCAGAAGTTCGCTTCACCTTAATTCGTCATGGCCGGCCTCGGCGGAGTGAAGGCGGGACCCGGCCATCCAGGCGATGGTGCAATCTGGATCTGCGGTGGAGTGACACTGGATGGCCGGGTCCCGACTTCGCCTTCGGCTACGCCGAGGCAAGCGAACGCCCGGCCATGACGAAATGATTTTTCTGCCCCACGCGGGCGCAGGGATTTCTCAGCTTGCACTACGACCGCGGGGGGAAGTGGTCGCGCAAGCGACCAAAGGGGGGATTATACTTGTACGAGATAAGCCCCCCTTCCCCGCCTTCGGCGGGACATCCCCCCAACGGTCTTCGTGCCAACGCAAAGAGCCGTGCGCCCGTGTGGGGCAGAAAAGAGTGAGTCACGCGGAGACGCGGAGGAGTTCGGGTAAGTAGCGAGCGATTGTGCGGTAACAGAGAGAAGAGTGGAGACAAGCGGATCACCGCTCCTTGTTCTCCGCGGCTCCGCGTCTCCGCGTGCCACCCATTCGAGATATGTGCGGGTTTGATGACCTGGGTCCCCGCCAATACGCTGTCGCTATGGCGCCTTCGCTGCGCTTACGCTTGCTCAGCCGGGGATGACAGGTTGGTTTGAGTGGCGGACCGCGGTGACACGTTTTGCGTTCGTAGGGAGAGAAAATCTCCCTTTACGGAATCCTCGCGATGCACCTGATGCAGGGCGGGGATGCGATGTTGCCGCTGGGCTCAGCTGAATTTGGGATTGTATACCTAGCATACGAAATGTATCATAGCCTGCAACATCAGACTTCGAGCCGACCATGGACCGCCGCCTTGATGCTTCCCGCCGGATGATCGGCACCGCGCTGCTGGTGCTGCTGGTCGTCATGGTGCTGCTCGGCTTCGGCGTGCTGTTCTTCATCGAAGCCGACGGCCATCGCGCCATGGTCGCGACGGTGCATTCCGCCGCCGATGTCGAGCGGCTGGCCGCCGCGGCCCGCATCGCCGCCGACCAATCGAAGGCCGATGCCGACCGGCTGGCGCTGCTGCTCAACATCGTGTTCGGGCCGGTGGTGACCCTGCTCGGTTCGGTGGTGGGATTCTATTTCGGCAGCCAAGCAAAGCGGAGGGAGTGAAAGCCAAATGTCATCCCCGGCCGACCAGCCGTCGCGCGAAGCGCTATGGCTGGGAGGGGAAAGGGACCCAGGTGATCAAGCGCAACCGGAGTTTGAAGGATTGCACAGAGCCAGTTCTGCGGCGGCATAGGCACCTTCACCACCTGGGTCCCCTTCCCCTCGCTGCGCTTACGCTTGCTCGGCCGGGGATGACAGTTGTTCTATGTGGCGCGCACTGGTGCAGCCGCCCCTACTTCGCGGGTGCGCAATCGGGGCGACGATGACCACCGAAACCGCCTTCGGGGCGGGGGTGTTCGGCGCGCCACTTGAGGGCTTCGACCTTGAGCTTTGCCTGTCGCCGGCGGGAAGCGCAGCCCAGCGTTTGCTAAGACCCTCGAAATAGGCCTTGCGCTGATCCTCGCTCATCGAGCGGAATTTCTCGCGCTGCATCTGGCGCAGGACGTCCATGTCGACGGCGCCGGCATCGGCCTGGGCCTTCAAGTCGGCGAACATCATCAGGCGCTGCTCTTGCGAGAGCATGGCAAACCCAGGGCGCGGCGGGCAATTGGCGGCCGGTTCGGCAGCGGTCGCCGCCGCACTCAGCGATACGGCGGCGCAGAAAGCAAAGAGAAACGAGCGGGAAATACGGGTCGGCACAGCATCCTCCAACGTGATTGGAGGTTGAACGCGCCTGCCGCCCGGTTCCGTCGTTTACGCCGGGGCGTAGATATGGGCCACGGCGGCAGCAAATGCCTCCGCCTTGATCAGGCGCAGCCGCGTGTGGGGTTCGCCAAACAGCGGCAGGCCGCGGCCGAGCGCAACCGGATGGATCAGCAACCGGTACTCGTCGATCAGGCCGGAGGCGACAAGACTTTGGGCAAAACGCGCCCCGCCGTGAGCGAGGATCGTCCCGTAGCGCTGTTTCAAACCCGCAATCTCCGCCGCGAGATCGCCGCGGGCGATTTCGGCTTCGCGCCAGCTGGCCGCCGAGGTTTCGGTTGCGCTTTCGCCGCGCGCTTGCCGCGCCCGTGTTGCATCCCGGAGCGCCGTGGTCGGCGCCGCCGGACCGCTGCGGGCGAACGAGACTTTGGGCTTTTCGTTCATCGGCGCCGCGAACGGCTCGGTCGAAGTCGGCCACCACGCCGCCATGTCGGCGAAGGTGCGGCTGCCCATGATGTGAACGTCGGCTTCGGCCAAGGTCGCAACCGTCCAATCGACGGCGGCGGCGTCCTCGGTTGCGAAGATCCAGTCGACCTCGCCCGCGGGTCCACCTACGAACCCGTCGAGCGACATCGACATTTTGAGGACGAGACGGCCGGTCATTTGCCGAGCGCTTGGCGCAGCGCGGCGATGTCGAACTTGGTCATCGTCATCATCACTTTCATGGCCGCTTCCGAGCGCGGGATTTCAGCGACGAAGTCGGGCACGATCTGCCAGGCGAGGCCGTAGCGGTCGGTGAGCCAGCCGCAGGCCAGTTCCTGGCCGCCGTTGCCGGCCAGCGACGACCAATAGTGATCGATCTCCTGTTGCGTCCGGCACGGCACGGTGAAGGAGACCGCATGGTTGAATTTCGGCTCCGGTCCGCCGTTGAGCGCGACGAATTGATTGCCGTCGAGCTCGAACTCCACCGTCATCACCTGACCGTCACGCGGGGCGTGCGGCGGCACGCCGGGCGGATAGTGCGTGACGCCGGAGATCTTCGAATTGGGAAACACCGAGACGTAGAACTTCGCCGCCTCTTCCGCCTCGGTGTCGAACCACAGGAACGGGGTGATCTGCCCCATGATCAATGCGCCGCTTCGCAGATGACCATCCAGGAAACGCCAAAGCGGTCGTGCACCGAACCGAACGCCTCGGCGAAGAAGGTCTTGTCCATCGCCATGGTGACTTTACCGCCATCGGCCAGCGCATCGAACAGTTTGCGCGCCTTCTCCGGCGAATCGACGCTGATGGTGAGGCCATAACCGCCATGCTGGATGGGGGCTTTGGCCATGCAGTCGTCCGCCGCCATCACCGCGGTGTTGCCGATCATCAAGACGGCATGGATCACCTTGTCGTGCTGATCCTTGCCGACATGGTCCTTGGCCGGGGTTTCGCCGTAGGTCATGCGCGACACCACGCGGGCGCCGATCGCCTTTTCGTAATAACCGAGGGCCTCGGCGCAGTTGCCGTAGAAGAAAATGTAGGGGGTGACGTACATCGGGAGTCTCCTGGTTGGGGGGATGGCGGTGGACGTTTTGACGCGTTCTACGTACTTGCTTTTTAGGTTGATATCAATCCAAATCATGGAATGGTCACACGCAAGCCGGTTCCTTACGAAACGACACTTCTGGTCCGCGATACCTGCCTGTGCTTGCATGTGCAGCGCGCCGCCCGCACCCTGGCGCGGCGGTTCGATGACGCCTTGCGGCCGGTCGGCATGACCAGCGGCCAGTTCTCGCTGCTGATGAGCCTCAACCGCCCGGAACCGCCGACGATGAAGTCCGTCGCCGAGCTTCTCGCGATGGACCGCACCACGCTCACCGCCGCCTTGAAACCGCTGGTGCGCCGCAAGCTGGTGCGCATTGCCATCGACAAGGAAGACCGCCGCAGCCGCCGCCTGATCCTGACCGACGAGGGCGAAGCGCTGCTGTCGGCCGCGGTGCCAATCTGGAAGCGCGAGCACGCCGCGATCGAACGCGCCCTGCCCCGCGGCGGCGATGGGTTGCGCAAGGATTTGCTGGCGCTGACGTAGCGGGCGGGCTCAGGCATTCGGATCATCACTCGCATCGTCATGGCCGGTTTTCATCTTGCACATTTTCGCGCGCCGCTGGATGGCCGACACGCAGGCCGGCCATGACGAATGGACATGGAACGCTTCATCCAATCTTCGGGATCAGATCGAGATACGGCTTGGCTTCGGCGAGGCAGCGGGCGAACGACGGGCGTTCGCTGAGACGCTTCAGATACGCAGCGGCGTGCGGCAGACGAGTGTCGAACGGCGCCACCATGTTGGCATAGAACAAGGCCGGCGCGGCGGCGCAATCGGCCAGCGTGAAGGCATCGCCCATCGCCCAGGTGCTGCCCGCCATCGCGTTGTCGACCATCGAGAGCGCGGTTTCGAGTCGGGTGCGCGCCTGGTCGACGCCGAACGGATCGGTCTTGCCCTCGGGACGCATGCGGTCGGCGACGATCTTGGCCATCACCTCGTCGACATAAAGATCGAAGAAGCGATCGCGCATGCGCACCTGGCGCGCGGCTTGCGGATCGGCAGGAATAAAGCGCGTCGGGCCGGGATAGTTCTGATCGAGATATTCGATGATGATCGAGGATTCCGGCACCACCCAGTCGCCGTCCTTCAAGACCGGGAACTTGCCGATCGGCCATAGTTCGACGAGCTTGGCGCGCGAGTCAGGATCCCTCAGATCGATCTGCACCGGCTCGAACGGGGTATCGTTTTCATAGAGCGCGATCAGCGCCTTCTGACAATAGGACGACAGCGGATGGAAATAGAACGACAACGCCATTTGTGTCTCCTGGTTGGATTAGGTTGATATCAACAGTTATGGCGGGTGTGCGCAAGTGGGGAGGCAAAAAGAAATGTCATCCCTGATGCATTACGAAGAGGCCGTCACGCATAAGTACGACGCCGGGCAGAAAAGATTGAAGCACGCGGAGGCGCGGAGAACGCGGAGTTCCTGTTTATCGATGACACCGGTGCTCGCCACCGTGGTGCAATATCTCCGCGCCTCCGCGTCTCCACGTGAGCAGTTTTTCTTTTCGACCACCTGGGTCCCGGGTCGCGCCATCGTGCCAGCGGAGAAACCTTGTTGGCGCGCCCGGGATGAAAATTTTTTTCTATCTCCCCACGCCCGTCTGCAGATACGTCTCAAGCTGTTCGAAGGTGCCGGCGAAGCCTTGGGTCATCGAGCCCTTCATGGCGCGGAAGCGGGCGCGTTCGGCTTCGCTGGCGTGGATCGGAGCCCCGCGCAAGGTGATGAGCGTGTCATTGCCATCCGCCATGAGCGTCAACTCGTTGTAGACTTCCAGCGGCCAATCGGCGAACCACGGCGCCCGCGTCAGGCCACCCTCGGCATCGGAGAAGGAATTCACATAGACAAGACGCTCGGGCGGCACGATTTCGTGGAACACGAACTTGCCCCACATCTCCATGTCGTTGGGACCCTTCATGCCGTAGTGGAAAACGCCGCCGGGACGAAGATCAAGCGAGCCGGAAATCCATTCGAAATTCTTCGACCCCCACCAGCGCGCCAGATGCACCGCGTCGGTCCACATCCGCCACACGGTTTCGCGCGGCGCCGCCACACGGCGGGTGAAGACGAAGAACTCCTCGTCGAGCATGGCCGCCAACCGGCCGAGCGTCTGCTGGCCGCCTTTGTCGGCGTGGTGCTCGCGGACCACGCGGGCGCATTCCTCGACGCTCGGAAACACCGCCGTCAAGGTGATGCGGGTGCGATCGCCCAAATCCTCGAACAGGATGGTAGTGGCGTGATGCACTTTCTCGAGGCCGGGCTCCGCGTCACCGAGATGATGAAACACCAGCCGTTCCGGCGGCACGACCTCGTCGTAGACGACGTAGTTATCGTAATCGCGGCCATCAGGGCCGTGCATGACGAAGCGCCAGACCCCGCCCGGGCGCATGTCGAAGGCAGACGTGGTGGTGGTGAATCCGTCAGGGCCCCACCATCGGGCCAAATGATCGGGATCGGTGAAGGCATCAAATACCAGCGCGCGCGGCGCTGCGATCGTTCGGGATACAGTCAGCGTGCGGTCGGCAAGGTTATTTCCGGCGTCCACGTTTTTTCTCCTTTGCGGTCAGTTCAGCCAGGTAATCCTCCAGACGGTCGAAACGCGCTTCCCACAACAGCGCGAACTGGCCCAGCCATTCGACGGCGGGCTTCATGGCTTCGGCATCGATGCGGCAGGGGCGGTACTGCGCCTTGCGGCTGCGGCGCACCAAGCCGGCATGCTCCAGCACCTTCAGATGCTTCGAAACGGCAGGCAGCGAAATGTCGAACGGCTCGGCGAGTTCGCCGACGCTCATGTCACGCAACGCGAGCTGCGCCAGCATCGCCCGGCGAGTCGGATCGGCGAGCGCAGCGAAGGTAACGCTTAAGTGATCCGCTCCTTGGCGATGCGGCGGCACGGTCAGCGCCTTCATTGCAAAAGCCCTCTTCATTTAACCTTTCGGTTAAAAAAGCAGCGGCGCGGGCAACGGTCAAGCGGGGCGGCTGTGACAACGCCAGGGTGCATCTCTGGCGGGTTCGGCGCGGGAAACCGGCACATGGAAGACGTGCGGCAAAATTCTGGTACTTAACCGTACGGTTCAATACAACCATAAATCTGCGGCTGTCGCAGCCCCGCGCGAACGCCTCGCAACCAGCCCTAGCACGCGAATTATTCTTACGCTTGACACATACCGGGTGCAGGGACTTCCGTTACGGACGTGATGGAGGGGTGAATGCGTCTTCTGCTGATCAATCCGCGCGTGCCTGAGAGTTTCTGGAGCTTCAAATGGGCGGTGAACGATATCCTGCCCAGCAAACGCGCTCTTAATCCGCCGCTTGGTATCGCCACTGTTGCCGCCCTCACGCCCCAGCATTGGGAAATCGAAATCGTCGACGAGAACGTCGAAGCGGTGCCGCTCGCGCCCAAGGCCGATCTCATCGGCATCACCGGCATGGGCGTGCAGGAGCCGCGCCAGAAAGAGCTGATCCAATATTATCGCGAACGCGGCTACTACGTCGCCGTCGGCGGCTCCAACGCGTCGCTGTGCCCCGAGCGTTACGAAGGCCTCGCCGATACCGTGGTGGCGGGCGAAGGCGAATACATCTGGCCGGAATTCTGCCGCGACTTCGAAGCCGGCCATCCCAAGCCGCTCTATCGCGAGACCGGCACGGTCAATCTGGCGGATTCGCCGGTACCGCGCTTCGATCTGTTGAAGCTGAACCTTTATGCCAACGCCACCGTGCAGTATTCGCGCGGCTGCCCGTTCACTTGCGAGTTCTGCGACATCATCGTGATGTTCGGCCGCAAGCCGCGGATGAAAAGCCCCGAGCAGATCGGCCGCGAACTCGATGTCTTGAAGGGCCTCGGCATCACGTCCATCTTTTTCGTCGACGACAACATGATCGGCAACAAGAAGGAAGCGAAGAAGCTGTTCGCTTTCATCGCCGATTGGCAGACGAAAAACGGTCGCCCGTTCTCGTTCGGCACCGAAGTGTCGATCAATCTCTCCCAGGACGAGGAATTGATGCGCCTGATGAAGGCCGCCAATTTCAACTGGGTGTTCATCGGCATCGAATCGCCAGATCCGGCCTCACTCAAGGAAACCGGCAAGTCGCAGAATCTGCGCGAAGACCTTTTGACCAGCGTGCGCCGCATCTATTCGCGCGGCATGGAAGTACTGGCCGGGTTCATCATCGGCTTCGACAACGACAGCGAAGCGACCTTCGAGCAGCAATTCCGCTTCATCACCGATAGCGGCATCCAGACCGCGATGATCGGGCGGCTGGCGGCGTTGCCCAAGACGCCGCTCTACGAACGGCTGGAAAAGGAAGGCCGCTTGCGGCCGGTGGCGGACGAATCCGACAACACCTCGGTCTCCAGCAACGTCATCCATAAGACGATGAGCGACGAGACGATCGCGCGGCTTTACGCCGACGTCTATCGCCGCCTCTTGACCGACGAGGGCATCGCCACCCGCATCAACAACAAGCTCGCCTATATGGGCCAGACTGGCTATCGCGGCGGCTATACCCTGGCGCAGACACTGGGCCTGTTCTGGCGCCTGATCAGCAAAGGGTTGTTACCCGGCGGGCCGGGACGCGTCTGGCAATTCCTGCGCACATGGCCGCTGACCCGGCCGCACCTGGTGCCGACCATGATCGCCGACTGGATCGCCGGTCTCTCGATGCGCAAATACGCCGCCGATAATCTGTGGTGCTCGTTCGGCGACGATCTGCATCTGATCGAAAACGCCCGCGCCAAGATCGCACGCTACCTCGCACAAGGTCAGGTCTGGATCGGGCGGCAGTACGCGGGGCTTCCGAGCCTCAACATCCGGCTCGGCGATGCGGTGAGCTTTGCCGCGCTGCGCAAGGCAAGGCCGCAACTGAGGAAGCTCTTGACGCACTCGCGCACGCGCATCCTGATTGCCGCCGATACGCTGCCGCTGGAGTATCTCGACGATCTCGAAAAGCTGTTGCGACGTTTGCGCAAATACAGCGACCGCGTCTTCCTGCAGATCTCCGAAGTGACGCGCGAAAATCTCACCGTCGATTTGTCAGGCTTCCAGATTGTTCTGGTGCCGAAGGGGTGATCTGCCTTCTTTGTCGTCATGGCCGCCCCTGAGGCGGCCATCCAGCCTTTATCCGTCTTACCCTGCACGCGCACTGGATGGCCGGGTCAAGCCCGGCCATGACGAAGTGGGATGGGGCGGACCTAAAACGCCCGTTGCTGGTTGGCCGAACGCGCGGGGTCGTTGACCGGCTCGGCGTTGAAGCCGAACTGGGTGGCGATCACCTTGTATTCGGCGCCGTCGGCCATCGGCATGAAACTGGCCGAGCCGAAGAAGCGGTCTTCCACCAGCATGTGTTTCAGCACCCAGCGGGCGACGACGTCCGGCAGGTATTGAGCGATCTCCGGCTGCGGCGCCTTCAGATCGCAGGCGGTGATGCGTTGGCCGTCACCGTCGAGGGCGCGATAATAGCGGTTGGAAATCTGGTCCAGCGTATAGGTGGCGTTGAGGCCGATCTCGTTGGCCCACGGCTTCCATTTCTGGAACCGGCCGCCGATTTCCCAGGCATCGCCTTGCAAGGTGCAGGTCTGGACGTAATGGGTCTGGTCGAGCCGGGTTACCGTCACGGCGAAGATTTTCTGGGCGGGATTGACGGCGTGCACCGTGACGTCGGCCAGCGGCACCTCGTAGGTCAGCCGCTCATAGCTTTGCAGATTGAGACCGATCAGCCCCGCGGCCAGTCCCGCAATGGCGAGAACACCACCGCCGCCCAAGCGCACGCTCGCTTTGCCCGGACGCAGCTTCACGGCGTGATAAAGTCCTGCCCCAAAAGCGACAAACCCCAGCACCGCGATCGCGAGCGGGGCAATAATCATCCAGCCCATCCCCACACCCCCTGTGTGTCAGGCGATCAGCCTACCCCAAGGCGGCCGGATGTTACCAGCCGCCTCGTACGCCCGCTTTTGTCACCCGACGTCGGGGCGGCCGATGGAGACATACTTGAATCCGGCAGCGGCCATCATTTCGGGGCGATAGATGTTGCGCAGGTCAACCAGCAGCGGGCGCTTAAGCAGCGCCTTGACCTTGGCGAGGTCGAGAGCGCGGAACTCGTTCCACTCGGTCAGGATGACGAGGCCATCGGCGCCCTGCAGCGTCTCGTAGGTCTCGTTGCACCATTCGACGTCGAAATGCTTCTTGGCCTCTTTCATGCCTTCCGGATCGAAGGCTTTGATCTTGGCGCCCTTGTCCTTGAGATAGGGCACGATCACCAGGCTTGGCGCATCGCGCATGTCGTCGGTGTTGGGCTTGAAGGTCAGGCCGAGCACGGCAATGGTTTTGCCGGCAACGCCGCCGAACTCCTATTCGATCTTGGCGCCCATTTGGATCTTGCGAGCGTCGTTGACTGCGACCACCGCCTCGATGATCTTGGTCGG